>JAVBOI010000062.1:0-17550 GCA_031550695.1 Desulfovibrio sp.
CCTGGCCTTTTATCTGGCCCGCTACGAGGAGTATTTGAGAGACATATCCAAACTGACCGGAGTGGACTTTACGCAGCAGGACACTTAGGGCAATTAACGCTTGAAAGAGTCGCTTAACGGCGGGCAAGGCCCGCCTACGCCGCGGTCGCGGCCAGGCTTTGAGGACAAATCCTTGCAGAGCAATTCACTCATTTCATTCGTGAAATGCTCTAGGGATATGGCGAGTACCGCTGATGCAAAGCTTGCCGAAATATCGCTACACAGCGGTCACCCAAATGGGAAGTCCAGAGGGGGTCACCCCCTCTGGCGGGGTCCGGGGCAGCGCCCCGGCCGCCGGAGGCAATCAAACTCTTGGGCAACTTCAACTCTGACCGCGCCGGTTTGTTCCCCGGCGCTCTTGCCAGGCCGGAACCTTTTCCGATATGACAAGGGCGCGGCATTGTCGCCGCGCCGCACCTGAAGCAACGGCCGCTTTTTCATGAACAGCAGCGCATCGACATGGAACAGCTCCGGCGGGAAGGGTTTCCCGGCCGGTCTGTTTTTTTGCGGCCTGCTCTTTTTTGCCGCGGCCGCGCCGTTTTTTCTCACCAACGATCCCATCCTGCAAGGCAACGACAACCTTGACGGCGCCAATCTGGTGCTGCTGCATATTTTGAAGCTGTATGGGGCCGTTTTTTCCTTTGACGCCCAAATACCCATGCTGCACGGGCTTTCCCGCCTGTTTTTCCCGGCGGAGCTGAAAGTGTGGGGTTTTCTGTTCGCCTTTTGCGACGATTTTCTTCTGGCTTACCGGATCAACCTGCTGCTGAAAATTGCCGTCGGCTACTGCAGCATGGCGATCTTTCTCAAAACCTTCGCGGCGGCGGAGAACGACGGCCCCTGGCTGCGGCGCATGGTGGCCGCCTGTTTCGCCGTGTTGCCCTGCCAGCCGGAAAACGCCCTGTCCTTCGCCTCCCTGCCCCTGGTCTTCTGTCTGTTCCGGGCCGTGTATCTGAACACCGGCCCGGCAAAGACCCCGGACCGCCGGCCCTTGTCCCCCGCGCTTCTGGCCGCCCTGTTCGCCGGCATCGCCTGCTATCCGCTGCTGTCCGACTTCAGCCGCTACGGCCTGTATATTCTTTTCGTGCTCGGGCTGTTCTTTCTGTACGACGCGATCAGGCAAAAGCGGCCGCACCTGCCTTTTGCCGCGGGCATCGCGCTGCTGGCCCTGGGCTATGTATTGACGGAATACCGGCTGTTCTACGTGTTTCTCTGGCTGCGGCCAGAAACGATTCGCGAGGAATTCCGCCACGGCAGCTATTCCTACTTCAATTTCCACTACACTCTGACCGAAACCCTGGAACTGCTGCTCGACGGGCAGTATCACTTCGCCTCCACCGCCCACAAATACATCCTGCTGCCGGCAGTGCTTCTTTTCATGCTCCTGGGCGGGCGAGGGCGCTCCCCCGGCCGTTCGCGGGCAAAGCTTTTTTTCGCGGCTTTTGTGGCGATCATCGCGGCCAGATGGCTGTATCTCTATGTCGTTGTGGAACTTCTGGACGCCCATGTGCGCATCTTTCGCATCATCCAGCTCGATCGGGTGTACATATTTCTGCCGATCATCCTCTATTCCCTGTTTTACATGGCCATGGCGAGCCTGGCCGGGCGCGCGGGCAAACCTGTTGCCGTGCTCTGCGTGGCGGCTCAGGCCGCGTGCATCATCATGACGCCCGCCATCTACAACGACGCCCTGCGCAATATCCGGCGCGACACCTACGCCGCCGAGGATTACGGCTACCGGGAATACTTCTCCCAGGCCCTGTTCGCGAACATCAAAAAGCAAATTCACTACGCCGGCGAGTGGTCGGTGGCCGTGGGCTTTCCGCCGTCCGTGCTGTCGTTCAACGGCATCCACACCCTGGACGGCTACCATTCCTATTATCCCCTTGCCTACAAACACGCCTTTCGGACCGTGATCGCCCCGGAACTGGCGGCCGACCCGGACCTGCGGGAGTATTTCGACTACTGGGGCTGCCGGGCTTATATTGTCGGCAACGAGGCCGGCGCGAAGGAAAAACGCTCCGCGTCGGATTCCGTGACGTTGCGCATAAACCCGGAAGCCTTTGCCCGGCTGGGCGGGCGGTATATCTTTTCCCGAACCGCGATCGCCAACAGCGGTGAACTGGGCCTGGCCTTGGCCGGGGAATTTTCCGATCCCGCCAGCCCCTACGTCATACACCTTTACGAGGCCCGCTCCGGCGCACCCGCCGGGCAACAGCCGGAAAAGGGGAACGATTTGACAGGCCGGGCCGGCGCGGATCAGGGCAAATTGATTTTGAAATTGTCCAAGAGTAGTATTGCCTCCGGCGGCCAAAGGGGGTCGGGGACACAGGCTCTGTGCGACCCCCTTTGGAAACCCCATTTTGTGAGCCACGCCAGGAGAACACATGCCCCGTCCGGTTGCCGCCTTCGCCGATTTTCCGTTGCGCGCCTATGTGGGACTCGGCTCCAACCTGGGTGACGGGCCGCGCTTGCTCGCGGCCGCGCGGGAAGCTTTGGCCGCGCTGCCCGGCGTGAGCCTGTCGCGGGCATCCTCGCTGTATCTTACCGAGCCGCAGGGGGTGCGCGATCAGCCTTTTTTCACCAACCAGGCGCTGGAACTGGCCTGCGGCCCGGACATGCGGGCCATGACGCTGCTGGAAGCGCTGCTGGCCACGGAACAGACCCTGGGACGCGTGCGAAAAGGCGCGGTCCGCTTTGGTCCCAGGACCGTGGATTTGGATTTGCTGTTGTTCGGCAATGAGGTTATGAATAGCGAGCGCCTGACGCTGCCCCACCCGCGCATGCTGGAACGGGCCTTTGTACTGGTTCCGCTGGCGGAAATCGCGCCTGATCTCACGCTGCCCCAGGGCATGAGCGTGGCCGATGCCCTTGGGCGCCTGCGCTACCGGCGGCAAGGGAACGTCATTTGCCAGGAGCAGCCGTGACAGGCCCGGCGCACCAGAGAATGTAACGCTTGAAAGAGTCGCTTAACGGCGGACAAAGCACAGAGCCTGTGTCCGCGACCCGCCTGCGCCTCTTTCGCGGCGAGGATTTGAGGACAAATGCTTGCGGAGCAAGTCGCTCATTTCATTCGTGAACTGCTCTAAGGCCGGAAATTCCCGCGACGCCAACAGGCCCGGGGCGGCCCCGCCCGGAAGCCATCACCTTTCAAGGAGACCCGTCCATGCTGAAATACCTGCTTATAGCGGCCGCCATCTTTGTGCTCTACAAACTGATCACCAACGACCGGGGCCGCAAGTCAGGGGCGGAAAAGGCGGAGCGCAAGGAGAAGGAACGCAAGATCGCCGCCGGCGAAATGGTCAAGGACCCCATCTGCGGCACCTACGTGGACGTGGATTCCAGCATCAAGGTGCGCGACGGCAAGACGGTGCATTGTTTTTGCAGCTACGAGTGCCGCAAGAAATTTCTGGACGAACTGGAGAACGAAGGGCGCGATATTCCCCGTCTGGGCAAGGCCGACGACGAATAAACAGCGTCGTGACGAGCGCCATGCTGTCTGAGCCACATCTCGTGACGGCACTCTCCGGAGCCTGCTGACGTTGCGGTGTAAGCCCTTTGCCGGGAAACGTTTTATTCCGCTCGGGGGGCGAGCCCCGCGAGAGCGAATGGGAGGGGGCGCCCATGGCGTGGATGCTTTTGCTGGCGGCGGGACTTTTTGAAATAGGGTGGGCCGTGGGCCTCAAGTATACCGACGGGTTCACCCGTCTGTACCCCAGCCTGCTCACGGCGGCGAGCATGGCCATAAGCGTGATTTTGCTGGCCATGGCCGTGCGCGAGCCGCCCCTGGGCACAGCCTCTGTGTGAACCCCTTTGGAAACCCCATTTTTGCCTGATGTTAGTGCAAAACTTTTACCTGTTCTAAGGCCATGGCTGCTGAACCGTTTTCCTTTCCCGACTGGCTGGACGGCCATGCCGTGGACGACGCGCGCATGGGCGAGGCCTATGAATCGCTGGACGCGCAATCCCGATCCGGGCTGAAAGCCTGCATCGCCCGGCTGCACCGCATCTGGGGCGAAAGCCCGGATGTGTCCCGGTCCTTGCTTTGCCCGCGCCAGGGCTTCTGCCTGGAGCGCGAGGATCGCCCGGCCGAAGCGGCCGTGATCGCCTGCGCGGCCGATTACCGGCATCCGGCGGCCTTTCTGGCCGCCATCATGCCGGCCGTGCTGGCCGGGGTGCAAGCGCTTCTGCCCGCGTTCGTCCTTCCCGCCGTGCCCCGCGCCGCCGCCCCCGGTTCTCTGCCGGCCGCGCCGCTGCTGGCTGCCCTTGAACTGGCCGGGGTGGAGCGGGCCGTGGTTCTGGATGAGGAAGCCGCCCTCGCCCTTGCGCGGGAACTGCGGCCGGAACGCTCCAGGCTGCTGCTGCTGGGGGAAGAACCCTTTGGCGAGGGCCTGATTCTGCACGCGCACAACGCCGGCCTGGCCTGCCGGTCCTTTTTCCAGGCGCCCTGTTATTGGAGCGAGCGCCTGAACCGGGCCGAAGCGTTGTCATTCACAATGGGCGGCGTTCCCGGCGGCCGGAAGGGCAACCCCTCCGCCTCCAAGGGGGAAGCCGCCGATTATCCGGTCCGCCTGGACGCGGATCACGAGACCCTGTGGATCTGGCCGGATCTGGAGCCGAACTGGTTCCGCCTTCAGCGCGCGCGCCTGTTCACGCCCTGAGCTTCCGAATTTTCGCTGTCTCCAGCCCCCGGTCTTATACCCTCTCCCGCCGGGAGCCCTGCCGGAGCGCGACATTCGCAAACCCGCTCCCGCCCCGTCCTCCATTATAAAAAGTTTTGAAGGAAGGGGATGGGGGTCCGGGGGAAGGGGAAGGAAACTTTTACAACAGTTTCCTTCCCCTTCCCCCGGCTCTTGCCGCACCACCCACCTCCCGCCAAGGAGCCGGCCGCCATGGACTGTTCGCTGTTGCGCAATATCGGGATCATCGCCCACATTGACGCGGGCAAGACCACGTTTTCCGAGCGCATCCTTTTTTATTCCGACGTGATCCACCGCATGGGCGAGGTGCACGAGGGCGCGGCCACCATGGACTTCATGCCGGAGGAGCAGGAGCGGGGCATTACCATTGCCTCGGCCTGCATCACCTGTTTGTGGCAAGGGCATACGATCAACCTGGTGGACACGCCCGGCCACGTGGACTTTACGGTGGAGGTGGAGCGCTGTTTGCGCGTGCTGGACGCGGCCGTGGGCATTTTCTGCGCCGTGGGCGGGGTGGAGCCGCAGTCGGAAACGGTCTGGCGGCAGGCGGACGACTTTGGCATTCCCCGTCTGGCGGTGGTGAACAAGATGGACCGGGCCGGGGCTTCGTTTTCCATGGTGCTTGAGGCCATGCGGGAACGCCTGGGCGCGAACCCCGTGGCCGTGACCATTCCGCTGGGCGAGGGCGAGGATTTTCGCGGGGTGCTTGATCTGGTGCGGCGCGAGCGGCTGATTTTCGACGGCGCTTCCAAGGGCCGGGAGATCGAGCGCGCGCCGTTCACGCCGGACGAGGCCGCCCTGGCCGCGCCCTGGCGCGAGGCCCTTATGGACGTCCTGACCATGGAGGACGACGCGCTGCTCACGCAGTATCTGTCCGGCGAGGAGCCGGCGCCGGAAAGCCTGGACACGGCCCTGCGGTCCGGCACGCTGGCCCGGCGGTTCGTGCCGGTGTTCGCGGCTTCGGCTTTGCGCAACATCGGGGTTCAGCCGGTGCTGGACGCGGTTTGCCGCTATCTGCCCGGCCCGGCGGACATCCCGCCCGTGCGGGCCGTGCCGGTGGGAGACAGAAAGGAACGGCCCGCCTTGCGCCGCCACGCGGGCGGCAAGGGCGGCGCGCCTGAGGGCAGCGTGCCCGGCGGGGGCGGGGCGGCGGAAAGCGGCCGCGCTGCCCCGGTTGTTCCGGACGGCGGAGATCCGTTTGCCCCGGCCGGCCCGGATACCGGAGCGCCCGGCGGGGGCAGCGTGCCCGGCGGCGGCGCGGTGCTCATCGCGCCTGACCCGGCCGCGCCCGTGTGCGCGCTGGCCTTTAAGGTGCAGATGAGCGGCGGGCGCAAGATCGTGTTTCTGCGCCTTTACGCCGGCACCCTGCGCGAGGGCGACACTTTGGTAAACGCCGGAACGGGCGTACGCGAGCGGGTGATGCGCCTGTACCGGCTGCACGCCGACCAGCGGGAAAGCCTGGATCAGGCCTGCGCCGGGGATATCGTGGCCGTTCAGGGACTTAAAGAAGCGCAAACCGGCGACACCCTGGTCGGCAACGGCCCGTTGGTGCTGTTGGAATCGCTGCGCACCTGGCGGCCGGTCATTGCCCTGGCTTTTGAGCCGAAAAACGCGGAAGAAGGCGAGCGCCTGGACGTGGCGTTGCGCAACTTCGGCGCCGAGGACCCGACCCTGGCCGTGGAAATGGACGAAGCCACGGGCCAGCGGGTGGTTTCCGGCATGGGCGAGCTTCAGCTCGAAGTGCTGGTGGACCGGATGAGGCGCGAGTGCGGCGTGGCCCCGCGCGTGGGCAATCCCCAGGTGGTCTGCCGCGAAACCATCGGCACAACGGCCGAGGCCCAGGGCGAGTTCGACCGCGAACTGGGCGGGCAGGCCCACTACGGCCTGGTGTCGGTGCGCGTGGCCCCGCGCGAGCGGGCGTCGGGCATTCGGGTGGCTTTCGCGCCCGAGGCGTACGCGCCGGGCGAATGGAACGCCGCCCTTGTGGAAGCGGCGGAGCAGGGCGTGTACGACGCCTGTTACAGCGGCCCCAACGGCTATGCCGTGGAAGACGTGGAACTGACCATTGCCGGGCTTTGGCGCAAGCAGGGCCTGGCCACGGCCCCCGGGCTGCACATGGCCGCGCAGCAGGCGGCGCGGTCCGCCCTGGAAAAGGCGAAAAGCCTGGTGCTTGAGCCGCTTATGCGGGTGGACATTTCCGTGCCGGAAAGCTTTCTCGGCTCGGTCATCGCCCTGCTCGGCGCGCGGGGCGCCCGCATCGAGGGCCTGGACGACAAGGCCGGGCAAAAGCACATTCTGGCACTTGCGCCCATGCGCGGGCTGTTCGGCTTTGCCACCGCCTTACGCTCGGCCAGCCAGGGAAGAGCCGGCCTGATGATGCAATTTTTGCGGTTTGACGCCGTATAACGTAAAACATGTATTGACAAATAAATAATCTGTCGTCATAGAATAGAGCACACATGGGCAGAAAGCCGGACATGGGTAACGGGCCAACGGGCGGTTCCACTGAGCCGCGGGCCAAAAAATCCCTGGGCCAGAATTTTTTGCGGGACAAGAACATCGCCCGTAAGATTGTGGAGGCCCTGGAGATCGCGCCGGCGGATTCGGTGCTGGAAATCGGCCCCGGACCGGGAGCGCTTACCGGGCTTATTCTTGAGCGAAAGCCGGGTCGGCTGGTGCTGGTGGAAAAGGATTCCCACTGGGCTGAAGAGCGCATGCGCCAGGGCCAGGGCGCGCTTTCGGCGGTTCTGGCCGACGCGCTCACCATGCCTTGGGAGAGCTTTTCCACCCGCTGGAAGTTTATCGGCAACTTGCCGTACAACGTGGCCTCGCCCCTGATGTGGGACATTTTCAGCCGGGCGGCCGGGCTGGTCCGGGCGGTGTTCATGATCCAGAAGGAAGTGGGGCAGCGCCTTACGGCCGGGCCGGATACTTCCGCTTACGGCGCCCTGTCGGTCTGGGTGCAGAGCTTTGTGGCCCCGAAAGTGGAGTTTTACGTTCCGCCCCAGGTGTTTCACCCCCGGCCCAAGGTGGATTCGGCCGTTTTGTCCTTCACGCCCCTTGGCCCGGCCAGGGGGGATTTTTCGCCCCCGGCCCTGGCCGCCGCGCTGAAGGCCTGTTTCCAGATGCGGCGCAAGCAGCTCGGCACCATTGTCCGGGCCGTGGGCAAAAGCCCCGAGGCCTTGGACGAACTGGGCATCGACCCCAGGCTCCGGCCGGAAAACCTGAGCGTGGCAACCTTTCACCGCCTGGCCGGGGCGGGCGTTTTTCCGGTCCGCCGCGACGGGGCGTAGAGTAAATTCTTTTTGAAGTGGCCTTGGAGAATGGTTGCCTCCGGCGGCCAAAGGGGGCCGGGGGCACAGGCCCTGTGGGAACCCCTTTGGAAAACCCGTTTATAGGTTAGACGTAAGTGGGTAATTTCAAAATCACCACCGGCTCCGGCGGGCGAAGCGCTCGGTTCACGGGATTATGCGGGCAAAATTCGGCCCCGCTCTTGACTTTATCGTGTGAAGTGTGTTTTGGCTAAGGGAAGCGTATACGCATAGTGCGAGCCTTAACCTATGCGGGGAATGCACGCGGGCCGGCGGGCTGCGTCTTGGCGACGCCAAGCTGCCTTCCGGTGCGCGTTGTGAACGGACTACCATCATCAGGAGGAGAAACGGTATGACAAAAGCGGATTTGGTGGACAAGATTGCGGCGAAAACCGGCCTGACCAAAGCTGCCAGCGAAAAAGCTTTGAACGCCTTTCTGGCCTCTGTTCAGGACGCGCTGGTCGCCGAGGGCCGGCTGAACCTGTCCGGTTTTGGCTCTTTTGTCGTTGAACAGCGCAAAGCGCGCAAGGGGCGCAACCCCCGCACCGGCCAGAGCATTGCCATTCCGGCCGCCAAGGTTGTTCGGTTCCGTTCCGGTAAAAGGCTGAAAGACAGCATAGCGTAAGGGGAATACAATGATACGGTTCGGAGAAACCATCCACAGCGCGCTGCCGCAGGATATTCCCTGGTTCCTGCCCGATCACGCCATCTTTTTTGGCGTATTCTATGGTGTGCTCATAGTGATCGGCGCCGGCCTGGCGTATGTTTTGCTCAAGTCCGTCTGTGATACCGCCAAAGGGTGTAAGGGCCAACACTAACACTTACCACCGTTAGGCTTTCAGGTTTCCGCTTTTGTGATGCCTCGGCGGGCCGTTTTTTGGCGCGCCAGGCGGGCGTTTTTTTCAGGGCACAGGCGCTGGCCGCGTCTGTGCCCTGCCGCATTGCGAAACCCCTTGCCGCGAGCGTTTTTTTGTCTCCCCGCTGTTTCGAGGCTTGCTTTTTTTTGAAAAAAGACATATTTTGCAATGTTCCCAAGGGACGGATGCTTTCGCCGCTCACGCGGCAGGCCCGCCCGCATAAAAAGAGCCCATGGTGAAGGGGGTGAGGTTTTTGCCCGGAGTATATCTTAACGAAGACGAGTACAGCTTCGATATCGCCCTGCGCCGTTTCAAAAAGCAGGTCGAAAAGGCCGGCATTCTTTCCGAAATGAAGAAGCGCCAGCACTACGAGAAGCCGAGCGTCATGCGCAAAAAGAAAAAGGCAGCCGCCCGCAAGCGCCTTATGAAGAAAATCAGAAAGCTTAACATGGGCTGATTCGGCTGACACGGCAAGGCCCGGAAAGCTTTCCGGGCCTTGTTTTTCTCAATGATCCGCCGGCGTCGGAACATTCCGCGCCCGGCCGCGCCTTTTCTTCCCGCCGCGTTTCCTCCGGCGGAGCCCCGCGCCCCGCCGCCACGAGAACTGCCCACGCCTCAAGGGGTTTCCATGAGTCTCATCGCCAGGATGGAACAAGAATACATCGTCGCTTACAAGGCCAAAGACACGGTGCGCTTAAGCGTGCTGCGCCTGCTGAAAACCGCCCTGAAAAATTTCCAGGTGGAACACCTGCGCCCGCCCACCGATGACGACGCCCTGGATATCATCGGCCGCCAGTGCAAACAACGCCAGGATTCCATCGATCAGTTCAAAGCCGCCGGCCGCCAGGAACTGGTGGACAAGGAAAGCGCTGAAATGACCGTGCTGCTCTCCTACATGCCGGCCCGCTTCTCCGAAACTGAACTGGCCGCCGCCATCGCCGAGGCGATCAAAAACGTGAACGCCGCCGGCATCAAAGATATGGGCAAGGTCATGCAAGCCCTAACCGCCGCCCACAAAGGCCGCTTCGACGGCAAAGCCGCCAGCGAAGGCGTCAAAGCCGCCCTGGCGGGGTAGGCGGGAAACGCCGATTTTTTCCGTTTGGCGTCGTTGCTCGCCTTTTTTCAAGAGGGGCGGGCCATAAGAGCTGACTCGCCACTTCCTGTGGCTCGTCCTTCGGGCGCGTTCGCTGCGCTCACGCGTCTCTTTCCGCTATCCTGCGGAAAGGTCAGCCTCTCTTGAAAAAAAACTCGCGCCTGGCCAAACGAAAAACTCAGTGTTTCCTGAGCGTAGTGGTACGACGCAAGGCCGAAAGAGAATTAAGACGAGAAGAGAGAGCTTTTTTTGCGGCGGCGTGATTGGTAATCCTTTTTTCTCCTCCCCCGAACGGGGCGGGAGTGTAGATGGGAGGCGCGATCGGGAAAGGTTTTGCCGGAACGGCCGGGCGTTGTCCCGCGCGGGCCGGCGTTTTTCGTAAAAGATGCTTTTGCCCCTTTCCCGCGCCCCTGTTCATCCTTACTGTGTAGTTGTATGGAAGCACGCGCCCTTCATGCCTTGGAACTGCCCAAGGTGCTTGCCTATCTTGCCGGGTTCACGGTTTCAGAAGCCGGGTGCCAGGCCTGTCTTGAGTTGCGCCCTTTTTCCTCGCCCGAACGCATCCGGCGCGAGGCCGAACTGTTCGAGCAGGGCCGGCTGTGGGTTGTGCGCACCGAATCGCGCTTAAGCCCTTTTCCGGTCATTGACGACCTGCTTCAGTTCGCCGCCGGCCCCTCGGCCGTGCTGGACCTGGACGATCTGTTCGCCCTGCGCCAGCTTCTGGCCCAGGGAAAGGAAAAAATCGAGGCCATGACCGGCGGCCCGGCCGGCAACGAAGACGCTCTGTGGCCGCTCTGGACCGAACGCTGCCGGATGCTGCCCCTGCCGGCCAAAAGCATATCCGCCCTGGCCCGCTGCCTGTCCGACGACGGCCTGATCCGCGACGAAGCCTCGCCCGAGCTTTCCCTGGTGCGGGGCGAACTGCGCCGCCTGCACCAGCAGTGCTCCCGCAAGGTCAAGGAATACGCCGCCGAATACAATATTTCGCATTACTTGCAGGACGCCTTCATCACCCTGTCCTCCGACCGCTACGTGCTGCCGCTCAAGGCCAACTTCAAGGGCCGTCTGCAAGGGGTGATACACGAATACTCCCAGACCGGCGAAACCTGCTATTTCGAGCCCATGTTCCTGGTGGAACTGAACAACAGGTTGCAGGGCTTAAAGCGCGAGGAACGGGAAGAGGAACGCAAGATCCTGCTCTATCTGAGCGAACTGGTGCGATCGGAACTGGACGGCGTGCGCGCCCTGTATGCTTTTCTGGTTGATTTGGACATGCTTTTCGCCCGTTCCGCCCTGGCCGACTGCTACGATGGCCGCATGGTGGACTTTGTCCCCGGCCGGGGCGTTTTTCTGCGCGAGGCCCGCCATCCCCTGCTGGCCCTGGCCGCTTCGCCGGCGGCGCGCAAGGCCCTGGCGAACTGTGAGCAGCGGCGTGTCGGCCTCGAAGGCGGCGCGCTGTCGGCCGCCGCGCCCGAAACCGGCTCGGCCGGTCAGGAAGACCGGACCAGGGGCAAGGGACCGGCCAAGGTGGTTTCCTCCACCCTGGAGTTCTTGCCTGGCCATCAGGCCCTGGTGATCAGCGGCGGCAACGCCGGCGGCAAAACCGTGTGCCTCAAGACCGTGGGCCTCACGGCCCTGATGGGCCTGTGCGCCCTGCCCGTGCCCGTGGAAGCCGGCAGCGCGCTGCCCCCCTGGACGCGCATCCACGCCTTTATCGGCGACGAGCAAAGCCTGGACGACCACGTGTCCACCTACACGGCCCAGATTACCCATCTTGGCCGCATCTGGCCGGATCTGGGGCCGGACAGCCTGGTGATCCTCGACGAGTTCGGGGCCGGCACCGACCCCTCCCAAGGCGCGGCCCTGGCCCAGGCCGTCATCGACTGCCTGATGGAAAGCGGCACTTTTGTGGTGGCGGCCACGCACTTTCCCGGCCTCAAGGCCTATGCCCTGTCCACGGAAGGGGTGCGGGCCGCTTCCGTGCTCTTTGATCCGAAAACCAAAAAACCCCTGTTCCGCCTGGTCTACGATCAGGTCGGGGCCAGCCAGGCCCTGGACGTGGCCCGGGAGCACGGTTTGCCGGAACAGGTGCTGCGCCGGGCCGAGCAGTATCTGCTGGTCAGCGGCGAGGACACCACCGCCCTGGTGGAGCGCCTGAACTCCCTGGCTGTTGTCCGCGAAAGCGAACTGGCCCAGCTGGCCAAGGAAAAAACCGCCTTTGCGGAAAAACGGCGCGGTTTGCAGGAACGCTTTGAAAAAGAGCGGGCCGCCCTGTTCGACTCGGTCCAGGCCGAGGCCCGCCAGGTGCTGGCCGACTGGAGGGCCTCCAGGGTCAGCCACAAGCAGGCCCTGAAAGAACTTTCGCGCATTCGCGGCTCCCTGGCGGCGGCCGAGGGCAACGGCCAGGCGGGCGAGGGCGGGAGAGCGCGGCCGGAGCTGGATCTGGCCTCCTTGAGCCCGCGCCAGATGTTGCGCCACATTCCCTGGAAGCGCCTGGGCACGCTGCTGGAAGTGGACGCGCGCAAAAAGCGCCTGCGCCTTGATTTTGACGGCGTGTCTCTGTGGACCGACGCCGCTGACGTGGAACTGCCCGAATCCGGTTCAGGCCCCAAGGGCAACGGCGGCGGAAAAGCGGCCATGGGCGCGGCGGGCGCCGCCTATGCCGCGCCCCTGTCTCCCCTGCGCCTTGACTTGCGCGGCCAGCGTGCTGATGTTGCTTTAAGCGAGCTGCAAAAGTTTCTCGACAGCGCAATCGTAAGCGGCCGCGACGAACTGGAAGTGATCCACGGGCGCGGCACCGGCGCTTTGCGTCGGGAAATACACGCCTTTTTGAAAAACTTTCCCGCCGCCCGGGGCTATCGCCTGGCCCCTGAAGATCAGGGCGGCGACGGCATGACCATAGTGGAACTGAAGTGAGCGGAAGAAAAAGTTCGGCAACGCGGGAAATAAAGGCCCGCCTGAACATCCTGGATGTGGTCAAGCGCTATGTGGAACTGCGCCGCGCCGGGAACAGGTGGGTCGCGCCCTGCCCCTTCCATCAGGAGACCAAGCCCTCGTTCTCCGTGAACGAGGAGGAAGGCTTTTTCTACTGCTTCGGCTGCCAGGCGGCCGGCGACGTGTTCGATTTTTACAGCCGCATCAACGGCATGGAATTCAAGGAAACCCTGGAGCACCTGGCCGAAGAGGCCGGGGTGATTCTGGAGGACGTGCGGCCCGACCCCAAGGCCGCGGCCGAGCGGGATTTTCGCAAAACCGCTCTGCGTATGTACGAAATGGCCAAGAACCATTTCCGGCGCAACCTGGTCACCGAGGCCGGCGCCGGCTGCCGCGACTATCTGGAGCGCCGCAAACTGGCCCCGGCCATTATCGAGGAATTTGAACTGGGCTGGAGCCTGCCCCAGTGGCAGGGCCTGGCCGACGCCCTGCGCCGGGCCGGGTTTTCGCCGGCCCAGGGCATCCAGGC
Source organism: Desulfovibrio sp. (assembly GCA_031550695.1). Lineage (GTDB taxonomy): Bacteria > Desulfobacterota > Desulfovibrionia > Desulfovibrionales > Desulfovibrionaceae > Frigididesulfovibrio. Next base: position 13,464 of record JAVBOI010000062.1, read on the forward strand.
CGGCCTGCTGGCCGCCAACGAGCGGGGCAGCGGCTATGACCGTTTTCGCGGCCGGTTGATTTTTCCCATAAAAAATCTGTCCGGCCAGGTAATCGCCTTTGGCGGCCGCATCATAGGCGACGAGGACGCGGCAAAATACATAAACAGCACCGATTCGCCCCTTTATAAGAAGGGCGATAACCTGTATGGACTGTATCAGGCCCGGCGCGGCATTTCGGCCCGGAAATCGGTCATCCTGACCGAAGGGTACAGGGACGTGCTCACGCTGCACCAGTTCGGCTACACCAACGCCTGCGGGGCGCTGGGCACGGCCCTTACCCCGGAGCAGGTGCGCCGCCTGGCCGGTTTCTGCTCGCAGTTCGAGCTTATTTTCGACGGCGACGCCCCCGGGCGCAAGGCCGCTTTGCGCGCGTGCGAAATGGTGCTGGTGCGCGGCCTGGCCTGCAAGGTGGTGATGCTGCCGGAAAAGGAAGACATCGACAGCCTGTTGCAGGAAAAAGGCGCGCAGGCCTTTGAAGACCTGCGCCGCTTCGCCCCGGACGGCCTGGATTTCTGCATCCGCATCCTGTCCACGCTGGCCCCCAAAGAGGCCCTGGACTGGGTGAAACATTTTCTCGGCAGCGTGGAGCAGCCGGAATTGCTGCCCCGCTTCATATCGCGCCTGACCCACGGCCTGGACCTGGACGAGCGCGAAATTCGCGCCGGCCTTGGCGGCCGGGCGCAAGCGGCGGGGGGAGGAATTTCCCGCGGCGGGCCGGAGCCCGCTTACGCGGTGAAAAAAGACGCTCTTGATCGGGAGATCATGAAATACCTGGTGCGCTATCCACACCATCTGCCCGTGCTGCGTGACGCCGGAGCCATGCTCGTGTTCACGGAAAGCTGGGCCGCTGCCCTCTGGGAAAAAATGGAAAGTTGCGCGCCTGATTTCGATCCCGATTCAGTTTTGCGTCTTCTTGACGATAAGGAAAAAGAATTCTGGGGCCAGTTCCGGGTCATGCAGGCCCCGCCCAAAGAGCATCAGCAGGAAGAATTGGCTGACATTCGCGCCCTTATCGCCCGGCGTTGCGCCGACAGGCAGGACTCCGCCTGCCTCCAGGCCATGCGGCAGAGCGGAGACAAGGGCGATTATGACGTGGAGTTGCTCAAGGCTTTGAACGAAGCGCTGATCCAGCGGCGGACACTTGGGAGTTCCGATGGGTAACATAAAAGATATTCAACAGATAAAGGTGCTTATCGCCAAAGGGAAAGCCGTGGGCTTTCTTACCTTTGACGAGGTGAACAAAGCCTTGCCCTCCGAGGCCTCTTCCCCCGAGCAGGTGGAAGAGATTATCGGCATTTTCGATCAACTGGAAATTTCCATCGTTGATTCGGAAAAAGACGGAAAAAAAATCAGCGTGTCCGCCGGCGAGCCGGATGACGAGCCCGTGGCCGACGCCGCCCTCGATCTGGTGGACGATGAGGAAGGGGCCGACTAGTCCTCGCGCAGCACCGACCCGGTGCGCATGTACCTGCGCGAAATGGGCGCCGTGCCTCTGCTTGATCGCGAAGGCGAAGTGCAGATCGCCAAAAAAATCGAAACCGGCGAGCAGGACGTGCTCTACGCCCTGGTGGACGTGCCGGTGGCCGTGGAAGAGCTTATCAACGTCGGCGAGGATCTGAAGCACAACCGCATCAAGCTGAAAGACGTGGTTAAAACCATCGAGGAAGACGACCCCAGCGAAGACGAGATGAACCAGCGCCAGCGGGTGATCATGCTCTTGGACGAAATCCGCCAGACATTCTCCAAGAAGCGCAAGATCTATACCCGGCTGGACGAATGCTGCACGCTCGAGCGCCGGGTCACGGCCCTGCAAAAAGACCTCATCAGCTTCAAGGACCAAATCGTCTACCGCCTGCGCGACCTCCAGCTGGACAAAACCCTCATCGACCGGATCATCGAAACCGTTGAGGACTACGTGCGCCAGATGCACAACTGCCAGCGCGATCTGTCCGCCTATCTCCTGGTCACGGGCAAAAACCAGTCGGAGATACTGGATCTGTTCCGCGCCTTGGAAGCGCGGGAAATAGCGCCCCAGAAGGCGGCCGACGTCCTTGACCTGTCCGTGGACGAGCTGTTCTCGTTCAAGGAAATGATCATGGGCAAGATGGAAATCTTAAGCCGCCTTCAGGAAAAATGCTGCCATAACGTCACGGACCTGGAAGAAGTGCTTTGGCGCATCAAGCGCGGCAACACCGCCGCCATGCGCGCCAAGCAGGAGCTTATCCGCTCCAACCTGCGCCTGGTGGTGTCCATTGCCAAAAAGTACACCAACCGGGGCCTGCAGTTTCTTGACCTGATCCAGGAAGGCAACATCGGCCTGATGAAAGCCGTGGACAAGTTCGAATACCAGCGCGGCTACAAGTTTTCCACCTACGCCACCTGGTGGATACGCCAGGCCATCACCCGCGCCATCGCGGACCAGGCCCGGACGATCCGCATTCCCGTGCACATGATCGAAACCATCAACAAGCTTATCCGCACCTCGCGCTACCTGGTGCAGGAACTGGGCCGCGACCCCACGCCCGAGGAAATAGCCGAGCGCATGGACTATCCTCTGGACAAGGTCAAAAAGGTGCTCAAAATCGCCAAGGAGCCGATCTCGCTGGAAACCCCCATCGGCGACGAGGAAGATTCCAGCCTGGGCGATTTCATCGAGGATAAAAAAGCCGTGGCCCCGGCCGAGGAAGTGGTCAACACCAAGCTCTCGGAACAGATCGCCTCGGTTCTGGCCGACCTCACCCCGCGTGAGGAACAGGTGCTGCGCAAGCGTTTCGGCATAGGCGAAAAAAGCGACCACACCCTTGAGGAAGTGGGCAAGCTTTTTAACGTCACTCGCGAGCGCATCCGCCAGATCGAAGCCAAGGCCCTGCGCAAGCTCCGCCACCCGGTGCGCAGTCAGGTCTTACGTTCATACTACGAAAGTTAGAAGGATAACGACACGCATTAACAGAAAACCCCGGTGTATTGCCGGGGTTTTCTGTTAATGCGTATTTTATAGTTTAGCTTTCTGCGCCTGCGCGTTTCGCGATTCCGGTTGTTGCCGAATGATTTCCTCGAACAGGTCCTTTACCTGGCATTCAAGAAGCCTGGCTATGGTTTGCAGGGTGTACAGGCGGCACTGGACGATCTGCGGGCTTCTCGCCCGCAGAATTGTCCTGTCTGAAAGACCGGATTCAGCAGCCAGGGATCGAATAGTCACTTTTTTACATTTCATTATTTTTTTTACGTTGCTCTTAACCATTCTACACCTCTTTATCGTTGCATACTACAACGTAATCGGTTGACTTGTATGCAGTCATATAATACGGCAGGATGTATGCAGTCCTATAGTACGGCATAAGTATTATTTTTTTCCATAAGAGCAGGGAAAACAAATCAATATGGATACAAATCGAAAGATCTTTGATGAGCAATTGCAGCGCGTTTATCAGGTTACCGGTACGCGGACCCACGCGGAGCTTGCCGGCTGGCTTGGCGTTCGCCAGACCTTTGTGGCCGATGCCGAGCGGCGGGGCAAGATTCCGGCGGACTGGCTGCTGATACTGATGCGCCTTGTGAACGCGGATCCGGAATGGCTGCTGACCGGCAGGGGAGAGCGCCTGTTCGAAATGCCGGCCGGTGCGCATGAAGGCGTGAATTCCGCGCCTGAAGAAGCGGATGCCGCGCGCGAAAGGGAAAAAACTCTGAAAACGGTGCGAAGCCTGCCGTCAAGGATGCTTGCGGAGGAACTGCTGCGACGCGCCGTCATAGCCGAGGCGGTTCACTCCTTGCGCTAAACAAAGCCGCTTCGGGAAGGGGGAAAGCTTTCGAGGCACCGCAACCGCAAGTCACAAAACAAAAAGTTTGGGGGAAAGGGGATAGGGGGTCCGGGGGAAGGGGAAAACCACCCGTTTCAAAAGGGGTTTTACCCATACCCCCCGACCCCCAAAACCCAAACACCCCAAAATATGTTTTTTTTATATAGGGTGTGGGGGCAGAACAAAAATAACCCCGAACCACGACGCGTGTTTTTTAGGCAACAGATTAACCCCCGGCGCTCATCAGCCC
>JAVBOI010000097.1:0-38356 GCA_031550695.1 Desulfovibrio sp.
ACGCAGGAACTTGGCGCACATATCAAGGCGTTTCAGAAAGCATACAACGAAAAGGCCCGGCCTTTTGTTTGGAAAAAACGAGAAATAAAAGGCGCGCAGTTATCAAATTCTGTTAAAAATTTTTGCAACTAGACACTAGAAAGTTTCTATTGAAAAAAATGCTTCACAGCCCGCCCGCCCGTGCCGCGCAAAAACCAGACCCCGTTCGCCGAACGGGGTCTGGAGCAGAGTGTTATATATCAACGGGATCGAGGCGGAGCCTGTTGCCCGGCGATCCCGCTATTTTCCGGCGATCCTGGTGCGTCTGGTCTCAGGCCGCCCTTCGCGGTATTGTCAAAGAAGTGTTCCATGGCCACGGAGAAGGGTCCTCCGTAAAGATCGAGCCCTGGATTTCGGATAAAGCGAGGAGTCGGCGCGGCGGTTCCGGCAAACTCTTTCTCATCGAACCAACTCCAGGTGTTCTGTTTTGCAGTACCCATATGCATACCTCCTGATATGGGTTTACTGCCACTCTAGCACTGCCAGGAGTCCAGTCAATACTTTTCGCCAAAACGGAGAAAAACTTACGGCCTTTTTTCGACAACCCCTTCCGGTAATTGCAGAAAAAGTTCGCGAAACCAGGGGGGCACGGCCACGGGTTTGCCCACCGAGTCGACGCAGGCGTGCTGGGTAAAGCCTTCGGCCATAAGGCGGGTGCGGCTTGCGTCGTAAATTTCGTACTGAAAGGTAAAGGATGCCTTGCGCCAATCCGCCGAACCCGTGCGCAGCATCAGCAGATCGTCATATCGGGCCGGGCTGCGGTAGCGGCACTGGGCTTCGCGCACGGGCAGAAAAAGGCCGCGCGTTTCCACTTCCCGGTAGGAAACGCCAAAGGCGCGGATGTATTCATTGCGGCCGCGCTCAAAAATATGCAGGTATTCCGCATAATAGAGAACCCCCATGGTGTCGGTTTCCCCGTAGGATACCCTGTGCCCCATCCACACTTCCGGTCCGGAAAAAGTGGCCATGCCTTGCTCCGTGGTCGCCGCCGCTTTCGCGGGCGCATTCATGATAAATGGCGGCAACGTGCCGCCGGGATCGTCTTGCCAAGCCATCCCTTGTCATGTACCTGTAAACGCTGCCGGGATCCGTCGTCCTTTGCCGGATCGCGTCCCGTCCTTCCATGAGAGCATTTTGTCATTGAAAGTATCTGGCTGTCAAAATGCTCTGACGGCTCGTTTCGAGCCGCCCGCCCCGCAGGCGTGGGCGGAGACCTCCTCCGCCGTCAAGCGCCGGAGGGAGCGTCTCAAGTACGAAATGCTTTAGTCCCGCGCGGCCGGATTGTCAAAACGCCCCGATTACGGCCCTTACCCGCTTGCAAGGAGAACTTGCCCATGTCCTTCCGTTCCGCCCTGTGCGCCGTTTTCGCCTGCCTGCTGCTGTCTGCCTGCTCGCTGAAGCAAACCGAGCGGACGAGCTTTCCCGCCGGCAGCGGGCCAGCCCTGTTCTCCCCGCTGGATCAGCGCGGCGCCTTTGCCGTGAGCGGCCGGGAGGCCGAATCCCTGGCCCTGAAGATGAGCCCCCGCAATCAGGGCCTGAGCGGCTGGCGGGATATGTCCTTTGCCGTGAGCAAAAGCCTTGCCTACGCTTCGTCGCGGCCGGCTTCGGGCACGGCCGTTTCCCTGTCCGGGCTGACCCTGTCTTACGGGCAACTGGCTGCCAGCCTGCAGCACCTGCAAACTATTCTGCCCAAGCTCGACTCCCAGCCCGGCCTGCTGGCCAGGGACTTCACCTGGTACCGCATCGGGCCGGACTTCGGCTTTACCGGCTATTACGAGCCCACCTTACGCGCCAGCCGCACCAGGTCCGCCGCCTATCCCTATCCCCTGTACAGGCTGCCCCCGGACGTTCGCGGCGGCGTGCCCTACCACACCCGGCAGGCCATTGACCGCAAGGGCGTTCTGGCCGGGCGCGGTCTTGAAATCGCCTGGGTCAGCAGCGAGACCGACGCCTTTTTTCTGCACATCCAGGGCTCCGGCCGGCTGCTTTTCGCGGACGGTTCCGTCTCTCATGTGCTCTACGCCGGCAAGAACAACCGCGCTTATGTCCCCCTTGGCCGCGTCATGCGCGACCGGGGCATGCTGGATCCGGACAATGTGAACATGCAGAGCATTCGCCAGTGCCTGCTGGAAAACCCGGCCAAATGCGCCGAACTCTTTGACACCAACCCGAGCTACGTCTTTTTTCGCGAAGCGGCCCAGGGGCCCATCGGCGCCATGGGCGGCACCCTCACCCCCTGGGTGAGCACGGCCACGGACCGCAAAACCCTGCCCCACGGCAGTCTGGTCTTTGCCATCGTGCCCCTGCCCGACGCCGCCGGCAAACCGGCCGTGCCCTTTTACGGCCTGACCCTGCCCCAGGATACCGGCGGGGCCATCAAGGGCAACCGCATAGACCTGTTCTGCGGCGCCGGCGACCAGGGCGCCCACACCGCCGGCTACCTGAACGCCAGAGGCGCGGTCTATATTTTGGTCAAAAAATAGCAAGACGGGTTGAGGACGAAGCCAGCCTGGTCGAAGTGGGGCTCTGCCCCACGCCCCGCAAAGGGGCAGCGGCGCCCTTGACCCGCGCTTTTAGGGGATGTTTTTTATTAAAACCTGCAAAATTATTGCAACATATTTGAAATACTGGACAAAATTATTTGCCGTTTACCCTAAAGGCAAATGCTCCTTTGTCGATAAGAACGATAGCGAGGCTCTCTTGCAAAGGAGAAGTCCATGTCAAAGTATCTTGACCTCGAGGCCATGTCGGCTTCCAAAATTCAAGGAGACATCATCACCCAGACCCTGGATACACTGAACAGCGGCCAGTATAGCGGTTCAGGCACAAAGTGCTCCGGGTCGAACAAAATCAGCGACACCTATAACCTGAGCAAATCGGTGTTGTCCTCTGTTTACCAGGGCAAGGGAGCCGTCATCAGCGCCAAAAGCTGATTCCCGACGGGATGGTTTTCGCCGCCGGCAAAGACGCTTTCCCGCCCGAAGGACAATGCCCGACGCGCTCTCCGGCCCCTTTTTCGAACCCGGCTACAACCAGGAACCCAAAGCGCAGCGTATTCCGATTATATAATCGCGCCAGGGAATGCGTAACGCTCAACCATCCTGCGGAGTCTCGCTGAAACCCCCTTTGTCCTTTGTCGGGCAAAGGGGGTTTTCAGTTGCGCGTCGGCAGGCGCGTCCCTTCCTTGACGAATTCGCTCTGCAAAGGTATGGTGATGTACTAGGTGGAGAAGTCTCTTTTCCGGTATCTTCAACCAAGGAGGAATTCCATGGCCAAGGATACATGCAGCGAACAGAACCTCTCGGAATTCGCCATTATCGGCTGCAAGGTGCTTGACGACTATCTGGAAGCCTTCAACACCGGCGACGTGCACCGGTGGGCGGCCATCCTGCACTACCCGCACATACGCATAGCCGGAGACCGCGTGCGGGTGTGGGAAACAAAAGAAGCCTTTGCCAGGGACAACGACATGGCCCGCCTGGTGGAGAAAATCAACTGGGGCCACAACAAGTGGGACTGGCGCCAGCTTGTGCAGTACGGCCCGGCCAAGCTCCACTACATTGTGCAGCTTTCCCGCTACACGGTGGGCGACGATTTCATCTCGTCCTTTGAAAGTCTGTACGTCATCACCCGCATCGGAAGCCGGTGGGGCGTGCAGGGCCGTTCGAGCTACGGCGGCGTGTTTGCGGAAAACACCGGGTATTAGAGCAGATTAATTTTGAAGTTGCCCAAGAGTTGTATTGCCTCCGGCGGCCAAAGGGGGCCGGGGCACAGGCCCTGTGTGACCCCCTTTGGAAACCCCATTGTGTATGGCAGAAGTCAATGGAAGATTTCAAAGTTAATTCGCTCTGGAAAAATTTTCTACCCCCCCTCCGGCGGGGGGAACGGCAACGGCCCTTGACGACAGGAATCGGCAAGGGCCGTCTGTATATGGCTGCAAGCTATTATTGGACCGTTGCCGTTGCTTTCCGGTATTCCATGATGTCTTCCACCGACAGCACGGGCAGGCTGTGTTGCACCGCGAAGCGCTGAATTTCCGGCATCCGGGCCATGGTGCCGTTCTCGTTCGTCAATTCGCAGAGCACCCCGGCGGGGGACAGGCCGCTTAAGCGCATCATGTCCACAACCGCTTCAGTGTGGCCCTGCCGCTCCATAACGCCGCCCGGACGGGCGACCAGCGGGAACACATGGCCGGGCCGGTGCAGATCGGCCGGCGAGGCGTCAGGCGCCACGGCGGCTTGTATCGTGGTCACCCGATCTTTCGCCGACACGCCCGTGGTCACTCCCGAAGCGGCTTCAATGCTTACGGTAAAGGCCGTGCCAAAACGGCTGGTGTTGTTTTGCACCATCGGGGCCAATGCAAGCGCGTGTGCTTTTTCCGGGGTAAGGCAGAGGCAGACTATGCCGCTGCAATGGCGGATAAGAAGCGCCATTTGTTCTTCCGTCAGGGTGGAGGCGGAAAAGATCACGTCCCCTTCGTTTTCCCTGTCGCCGTCATCCACGACAATAATGCCTTTGCCGTCGCGCAGAGCGCGCAGTCCGTTTTGGACCCGTTCATAAGGCGTTTCGCCAAAAAACAAAAGATTCCGGCTCATGGATACCTCCTTGGTCAGCCAGAATCAGGGCGTAGCAACGGCTTGCGGCGAAAAACGCCGCAACCGCCGGAAAAACGGTGTTTCCCGGTGATGATACCGTATTCTCTTCCATCCGGACTTTCACCGTCGGTTCCAGAATCGCACCGGATCTGCTGACCCTTTCGCCGTCGAAAGGCGCTCGCGGACTTCTCCCTGGCCTGTTGAAGCCACAAGGGAGTCACCGCCGGTGGGGACTTGCACCCCGCCCTGAGAATAGCCCCACCCTGCCTCAGGGAAAAACGCCTGTCAACACGCCGGGCATCGGGCAATCGGTACAGGAAAGACGGCAAAGGCCCCTGGCGATGAAAATCGCCAGGGGCCTGAGATTGACGGCAAACCCCGGTTCGCCCCAAAAGTGCCGGGTCACGGGCTGGCAAGCCCTTGTGGAGTGTGGGGTCGGGAACACAGGCCCTGTGCAGAGCCCCCACTCTCGCCAATTGGCTTCGACAAATATGGGTTTGTCAGCAGTCCGAGGCTACTGGTCGGAGCCGCCGACGCAGCGGTACAGCTTGCCGCCCAGGTAGCCGCCGATCATGGGCGCGAGCCAGAAAAGCCAGAGCTGCTTCAGGTACACGCCGCCGGCAAAAAAGGCCACGCCGGTGCTGCGGGCCGGATTGACGGAGGTGTTGGTCACCGGGATGCTGATCAGGTGGATCAAGGTCAGGGCCAGACCGATGGCTATGGGGGCAAAGCCTTTGGGCGCGCCTTCGCTGGTGGCGCCCATGATGATGAACACAAAAAAGCCGGTCAGCAGTATTTCCGCAACCAGCGCCGCGGTCAGGGAATAGTGCGTCGGGGAGCCCGCGCCGTAGCCGTTGGCGGCAAACGCCCCCATCTGGAAATCGGGCTTGCCGCTGGCAACGCAGTACAGGGCCGCGCCGGCAAGAACTGCGCCCACCAGTTGCGACACGATATAGGGAACGAGGTCCGCTCCGTTAAACCGCTTGCCGGCCCAGAGTCCGAAAGAGACGGCGGGGTTGAAATGGCCGCCGGAAATGTGCCCCACCGCGTAGGCCATGGTCAGCACCGTAAGGCCGAAAGCCAGGGAAACGCCAAGAAGGCCGATGCCCGTGCCGGGCGCCACGTTGGCCGCCAGCACCGCGCTGCCGCAGCCGCCGAACACCAGCCAGAACGTGCCGAAAACTTCCGCAAGATACTTTTTCATTCCAGTTCCTTCAGAGAAGTTGTTGTTTGCCACAAATGCGGGCAAAATAGCTTGCTTGAGGATGCATATGCCAATGCTTGTTCCAAAATTTTTGTTTCTTGTAAAGATGTATTCTATAAAATAGATATAAAATGATATAGCATAGTATTGCATGAACATTTTAGCATAGCCGGAAGAAGAGCTACTTTCAAGAAAAAGAGCCCGTTTGCCGGGATATGCGAAAAGATACCGGGAAAGTAACGGCCGCCGTATTGCGCTGTCCACATCGATCGCCTATAGCTACGATATGAAGTTCACCTCTGACATGCTCTCTCCCCAAAGCGCGCGCGTGCTTCCCTGGCTTGTGGCTGTCGCGTTCTTCATGCAGATGCTGGACAGCACCATCCTGAACACCGCCCTGCCCGGTATGGCCGAGGGTTTGGGGGTTTCGGCCCTGCGCATGCAGTCCGTGGTCATTTCCTACATACTGACCACGGCCCTGCTCATTCCGGCCTCGGGCTGGATTGCGGATCGCTTCGGCACCAAATACACCTTTTGCTTCGCCATCTGCCTGTTCACCTTGGGGTCTTTGTTCTGCGCCATATCGCCCACCCTTGAAATTCTGGTCCTTTCCCGGGTGCTTCAGGGCGTGGGCGGGGCGCTTATGGTGCCCATAGGCCGGCTGGCCGTGCTCAAGGCCTATCCCCGCACCGAGCTTGTGAGCGTGCTCAGCTTTGTGACCATTCCCGGTCTGATAGGCCCTTTGATGGGCCCCCTCACCGGCGGTTTTCTTGTTGAGTACGCCACCTGGCACTGGATTTTTCTGATCAATATCCCGGTGGGCGTTGTAGGAGCGGCGCTCGCTTTCCGGTACATGCCCGAAATCAAAGAATCAGTTGTCGGAAAATTCGACGGCCGGGGCTTTATCATTTTCAGCGCTTCCCTTGTGCTCATCACGCTGGCAATGGAAGGCTTCGGCGAATTGCAGATGCCCAGGGTACAGGCCGTTCTGCTCTGCATCGGCGGGCTGCTGCTCATGTCCTTTTACTGGCTGCGCAGCGCGCGCGTTCCTCTGCCTCTGTTCAGCGTTTCCATGTTCAACACCCGCAGCTTTGCCGTGGGCATACTGGGCAACCTCTTTTCCCGCCTGGGTTCCGGGGCCATGCCTTTTCTGATTCCCCTCTTCCTCCAACTCGCTCTCGGGTATTCGCCCTTCAAGGCCGGCCTGACCATGATCCCCACGGCCCTGGCCGGCATCATCGGCAAGCAGATGATCATCACACTGCTGGACCGCCTGGGTTTCCGGCTGTTTCTCACCTTCAACACCCTTGCTCTGGGCGCTCTGATAGTCTCGTTTGCCTTTATCGGAGCGGACACGCCCTATGTGGTCATTCTTCTTCTGTTCGGGGTTTTCGGCGTGGTCAACTCCATGCAGTTCACGGCCATGAATTCCGTTACCCTCATAGAGCTTGAAGCCCGGCACGCCAGCGGCGGCAACACGCTTTTATCCGTCACCATGCAGATATCGGCCTGCAGCGGCGTGGCCATAGCGGCCGCCCTGCTGGACGGCTTTACCAGCGCCTACGCGCTGCTGCCTTCGGCGGAACGGCTCATGCAGGTGTTTCACAGCACCTTCATCTGGATCGGCCTGCTCAGCCTGGTAACGGCGGTCATTTTCAGCCAGGCTCCCGCCCATGCCGGCAAGGGGGCGAAAACCGGCGGACGCCCCCCCGCCCACGCCGGAGAGGGCGCGAAAAGCGACGGCCCGGCGGGCGGCTGACCGGAGCGGGGGCGCGGGAAAAAAATTTCCTTTTCCGGAACCGCCCGGCGCTGGCAAGCGGCTCAGAGTGATGACAAACCCCGGTTCGCACCCAAATGCCGGGTCAAGGGCTGGCAAGCCCTTGTGGGACGCGGGGCAAAGCCCCGTTTTCGTCGATTGGCTTCGACAATACTGCTTTGTCAATTTTCCGGGCCGCTGGAAAGCGGCTTGTTTCGTAACGGCAAAATGCGTATACTGAAGCGGATGAGCGGCGCGGCCGCTCTCTCGCCAAGGAAACCCGCCAGTCCCGGAGGCCTGCATGCTGGTACAAGAATGGATGACCAAGGACGTGCTTACCATAACCCCGGACACCTCCATGATGAAGGCTTCCCGCCTCATGAAGGACAAACAGGTTCGCCGTCTGCCCGTGATTGACGAAAGCAGGCATGTGCTGGGCATCGTTTCGGACAGGGACATAAAAGACGCCTCGCCGTCCAAGGCCACCACCCTTGACATGCACGAGCTCTATTACCTTCTTTCTGAACTGAAGGTAAAAGACATCATGACCAAAAACCCGGTCTGCGCCAGGGAGACGGATTCCATGGAAGCCATGGCCCTGGTGATGGCGGAAAAACGTTTCGGCGGCATACCCGTGGTGAACGAGGAAAACAAGCTTGTGGGCATCATCACGGAAAGCGATATTTTCAAAGTGCTCGTCTCCATAACCGGGGTGCGCATAGGCGGCATTCAACTCGCCTTTGAACTGCCCACCGAATCCGGCACGCTGCGCCCCATATTGGACTGCCTCAGGGATCTCGGCGCGGGCTTTGTTTCGGTGCTTACCTCGCAGGAAAGCAACGACGCCCCGAGCCGCCGGGTCTATATCCGGCTCCGGCCCCTGGACAGCGGAACCGAACAGAAGGTCGTCAGCGAGATCAAGAACCGTTTTCCCTCTCTCCTGTATTGGGAACCGGCCATGAAAATAGGCTGAGCCGAATTTGGCGACAGGAGCCGTCAGTTTTTTACATCGGCAAAGCGGCGGCAAAACCGCGCGGCAACGCGCTTTGCCCGACCGGAGATGCTTTGAGGAACGAAAAAAACGCTTTTCCTCCGCTTGTATTTTTACTGAGCATAAGGTAAGATTTTTGTGTTCTGATCGTCCCGTAACGGCATTCGGTTGAAAAAAGGCAGTGTTGCGCTGCTTCACCCGAGGAACGGAAAGATTTCTTTTTGCTTCCGCGGCTTGTACCAATCACCGCTAGTATCGTCCAAGGAGGACAACGATGGCTGAAGTTAGCTACAAGGGTAAATCGTTCGAAGTTGATGAAGACGGCTTCCTGCTGCGCTTTGACGACTGGAGCCCTGAATGGATGGAGTATGTGAAGGATTCTGAAGGTATCAGCGAAATCACCCCTGATCACCAGAAGGTTCTTGACTTCCTTCAGGACTATTACAAGAAGAACGGCATTGCCCCGATGGTGCGCATTCTGTCCAAAAACACCGGCTACAAACTGAAAGAAGTTTACGAACTCTTTCCCTCCGGACCGGGCAAGGGCGCCTGTAAAATGGCCGGCCTTCCCAAACCCACGGGCTGCGTGTAAGCACTGGTCCCCCACAAGGGACACACCGGGTGAAGCCTGAACTGCCAAGTGTCCTCCCGGTCGGGAGGACACTTTTTTTTTGCCGTCGCCCGGCCTGGGCGGTTTTCGCCCGGCTCTTCCCGACAACCTTCCGAACAAACGCCCCGCATGCAGCATCCCGACCTCAGCCACCCGGCCGTCCTGCCCCTTGCCGCGCTTCTCGCGCGTCTTCAGCCCTTGCGGGCCGCCGGAAAACGCCTTGTCTTCACCAACGGCTGCTTTGATCTCATCCATCCCGGTCACGTGGATCTGCTGGCCAGGGCCAGGGCCCTGGGCGATGTCCTGATTCTCGGCCTGAACAGCGACTCGTCCGTCAAACGCCAGAACAAGGGACCGGATCGGCCGATCAACCCTTCTGTCGCCCGTGCCTTCGTCCTGGCCCACCTCGCTTCCGTGGATTACGTGACGGAATTCGACGACGACACCCCCCTGGAACTTATCCGTGCTATCCGGCCCCACGTCCTGGTCAAAGGCGGAGACTGGACCCCGGACCGCATCGTGGGCCGCGACATAGTGGAAGCGGACGGCGGAACCGTCCTCTCCCTCCCCCTTATCCCCGGCTTCTCTACAACAGCCCTGATTGAAAAAATACGGGCCGGCGGAGGTGGAGGATGAAGAGCTGGGGGGAAGGGAAAGGAACCTTTTGAAAAAGTTTCCTTTCCCTTCCCCCCAGACCCCCCATCCCTTTCCTTCAAAACTTTTTATAATGGGGGGCGAAAGGGGTGGATACATATGGGAAGTCGCGCTTTGTTCGGGCTCCCGCAATAGCCTGGCAACCGCACAGGAGGACCTATGCGCCTGTTTTTGCGTTCAACCTTGTTTGTTCTTGCGTGCGCGGCTCTTGTTTCTGGTTTGACGAAAACGGCTCTGGCCTGGAATCCCCTTCCTTCGCAGCCTTCGACGGTTATTTTTTATCCCGGCGAAGTCCAGGTGGCCGTTGAGGAAAACCTGGCCCCGGAGGCGCTGACCGCCGGCGGCTCCGGCTTCATGCTCGTGCTTCCTCCAGGTGTGGAGCGCGAATCTTTTCTTGTTTCCGTCAACGGCCTGCCTGCCGGCGGCTATTTCTGGCTGGACAAGGAGGAGCGCGAAGCCGCCCTGGCCGCCCGGCGCTCCCAGCCCCTGCCCAGCGGCGCGTTCCTGCCGGAAAACGAAACCTCGCCCGAACGCCGCGCTCTGCTGGAAAAATACGTGGCCCTGGCCCAGGAAGCGGCCCAGCGCGAAGGCGCCCTGGCCGCCACCCAGGCCCGTCTTGAACTGTGGCAAAAAGCCCTGGCCCAGCAATGGGGGGCCGACAGTCCCGACGATTCCGGGGAAGAAACCCGGCCCGGCAAAGGGAAAAAACGCACGCCCGACGATCTGTCCAAGCTCGACGCCTCCTTTGCCCAGCTTCTTCCCGGCCTGCACCTGGATCGCGACAAGCAACAACGCGCCCTTGAAGATACCCGCCTGCGCCTGGCCAGGGCCGAAACCGCCCTGCGCAACTTTGACCAGAAAGAAGGCGGCGAAATCGTGGTCGTGCCCTGGTCCGGCGAGGGCAAGACGCGCCTGCGCTACGGCTACGCGCTGCCGGCCGGCTGTTCCCTGAGCTACCGCCTGTCCGCCCAGCCGGACAAAGAGAGCCTGACCATCGCCCAGGACGTGGCCGTGAGTCAGCTTTCCGGCTTCGCCTGGACCGGGGTGGACACCTATGTCTCCACCCTGCGCCGGGACAGAACCCTCAGGCCGATCCCGGTCCATCCCTGGCTGATAACTTTGGCGCCTAAAGTCAGATACAACGCCAAGGCGGGATTTGCCAGAGAGATGGAGACCGTGAGCCCCAGCCAAATGGCCGTGAACCAGCTTCCCATGGCCGCCAATGCCGACATGAGAGCCGCCCCGCCGCCCGCGCCCACGCAGGAGGAGCGTTCCACCTTCCGCCTGTGGAGTTTGGGCAAACAACGCATCGAGCACAAGACGCCGGTGCGCCTGTCCCTGGCCACGGACACGTACAAGGCCCGCTATTATTACACCCTGCGGCCCGTCACCAACCCCAGGGGATTCCTGACCGCCGAACTGTCCCTGCCCTCGGCCATTGAGCTGCCGCCGGGCCCGGCCCAGTTTTCCGTGGACGGCGTTTCCGTCGGGCAGCAGCCGTTCTCTTTTAACGGCGACAAGGGTTTCATCTTCCTCGGCTCCGACCCGCAGGTTACGGCCACAGTGCGGGATTTGAACCGCAGCAGCGGCGAACAAGGCTTTATCAGCAAGGATCAGACTTTGTCCTGGCACTGGCAGATCACCCTCAAGAGCACCAGGGCCAAGCCGGTGGAGGTTTTGCTGGAAGATCCCGTGCCCGACACCGTTGACGAAGCCGTCGTCATCACGGCGGAATCCTCGCCCAAGCCGGACCAGGCGGTGAACCCGCCGGAACACGGCGGGGCCAAGGTCTACCGCTGGAAAACCACTCTTAAGCCGGGCGAACCCTTTATCGTGGATCACAAGGTCCGGGCCGTGGCCCCCAAAGCCGACGACAAGGAACTCAACCCCGGCCGGAGACCTTAGCCGAGAACTGGCCTCAGCGCCCGCATTCGAGAGCGAAACAACACTATCCTTTCATAAAAGGAAAACCCGCAAAAAGCCCTTTTTCTCAAGCCCCACGAATAAAAAGGTTTGAAGGATGGGGATGGGGGGTCCGGGGGGAAGGGGAAGGAAACGCGGGGGTGCTCCCCCCTTCCTCAAAAGTTTTCTTCCCCTTCCCCCCGGCCACCGGAGGCACACACACCCATGAGCGAACCCCGCGTACTTCTGGATTACGGCAGCGGCGGCAAGGCGGCGCACCGGCTGGTGTCGGAGTTGTTTGTCCGGCACTTTGACAACCCTATTCTGGCGGCCATGGACGACGCGGCCCTGCTGGAGATTTCCGGCCCCCTTGCCATGAGCACGGACGGCTACACCGTGGACCCGCTGGAGTTTCCCGGCGGCGATATCGGGAGCCTGGCGGTGCATGGCACGGTCAATGACGTGTCCATGATGGGCGCGCGTCCCCTGTTTCTGAGTTGCGCCTTTATTCTGGAGGAAGGCTTGCCCATGAGCCTGCTCGAGCGGGTGGTCAAAAGCATGGGCGAAGCGGCCCGGAGCGCCGGCGTGCGCATTGTGACCGGGGATACCAAAGTGGTGCCGCGCGGGGCCGCGGACAAAATGTTCATCACCACCACCGGAATCGGCGAGGTAATTGCCCGGCCCGCGCCCTCGGGCAGCGGGGCAAGGCCGGGGGACGCCATTCTGCTTTCCGGCAGCATGGGTGATCACGGCCTGACCATTTTGTCGCAGCGCGAGGGGCTGTCCCTTGACGCCGGCGTGGCCAGCGATTCGGCCGCGCTCAATCGCATGGTCGAAGCCCTGGTGCTGGAAGTGGGGGATATCCACGTGCTGCGCGATCCGACGCGGGGCGGACTGGCCACCACCCTGAACGAAATAGCCGCCCAGTCCGGAGTGGTCTGCGCCGTGCGCGAAGCCGATATTCTGGTGCGGCCGGGGGTGGCGGCCGGCTGCTCGGTGCTGGGCCTTGACCCGCTTTACCTTGCCAACGAGGGCAAGCTGATCTGCATTGTGCCCGAGGAAAAAAACGAGGCCGCCCTGGCGGTGATGCGCCGCTTTGCCGAAGGCCGCGACGCCCGCGCCGTGGGCCGGGTGGAAGCCCCCGGCGACAGAACCCGCGCCGGGCGGGTGTTGCTGCGAACGCGCCTGGGCGGCGGGCGTCTGCTTGGCATGCTTGAAGGCGAGCAACTGCCGCGCATTTGCTAATTTCAATTTACTGTATGGCATGTTATTTCATTTTTTTCAAAAAGAAGCATTTTTTTTCTCCTGAGTCTGGATTCAAGGCGAAAAACCGGATATACTCAACCAGAGTTCTCCACTTTGCCTTTTACAGCGTTGCGAAGAATCTCCTGGTCTTGGCCTTTCCAGGCATTCTCCTTAACCAGACTGAGAACTCAATACTATTGCCGGTTACGAGGCCATCCTGCGCGGCGCTTTTGCCCTGTGTGAGACAGCCGCCATGTGATTACCGAAAAATACGGTCGACAAATTCTGCCTCTGTGACCGCTTGAGCGGGCCAATAAAGCGCAACCGCCATAATAATGGCTAAAGGGAGGGACCATGGGTACTCCCAAAACTCCGGGCAAAACGCCCTGGCGAATCGGGCTTCAGGGACATCTGGGGGGGATGTTTGCCGCTTTTGTGCTCTTGACCGGCCTGATTCTGGCCGGAATAGGCTACCGCGTGGTGGTGGTGACCAATAATCTCGACGTTAGAGACAAAGTCGACGATTTGACCCGGATCATCAAGAGTGAACTTGTGCACAGCATACGCCAGCCGGTGCTGCCCATACTCAGCGTACTTACTCGGAGTCCCCTGCATGACTGCCGCACGCTTGAGGAACGGTTGCGTTTTTTACCCGTTTTGACCACGCTGCTGGACAATTACCTGATCGTCAGCGGCATTATGGTGGGCTATGAAAACGGGGATTTTTTCATGGTCCGCCACCTGGGGGTGAAACAGGAACGGCAGGCCTACGATGCTCCGCCGGAAACCGCTTTTCTGGTATCAAGCATCACCCGCAAATCGGAGGGGAGCCGACACGAGCATTTGTTCTATACTCATGATAGGAAGCTTCTTCTGCGCCGCCCGGCCAAACGGGAAAAAAGATTCGATCCCCGCTTCTGTCCCTGGTTTCGGGCTGCCCTGCGGTCGGAATCCTATACGGAAACAAGCCAGTTTCTGTTTTATTCCCGACTGCCCGTTATAATTTTCTCCGAAAAAAGTTATGACGGTAGAAACGTGGTCGGGATGGACATCACGGTGCGGCAGCTTTCCGACACTTTACGGCGCGAACTGCCTACCCCGCATTCGCATTTGGCCCTGCTTCGGGCTGACGGAACCCTGCTCGCCAGCACGGGCGCCATGCTTACCGGGGACGAGGACGACGTCAGAATGCGCACCGTGGAGGATCTTCCCCCTATCCTGCGCCGGGCGGCACACGCTTACCTGAGGGGAGAACGGGGACGGGGGATCAGCTTCGACGGCAAAGAGCGGAATTGGGAAGTCTCCCTGGAAGAATTTGACTTTAACGGCAAGGCGCAGTACGCCATGGCCCTGGCCATTCCGGAGGACGACTTGTTGTCCGAGGGCATGGAGTTTCTGCGCTATTCCGTTCTGGCCATGGTGGGCATCTTTATCGTTTGCCTCCCGATTATCTGGTTCGCATCCAGGCGTATCGCCCGTCCCCTTGCCTCTCTGGCTGAAAAAGCCGGAAACCTGCGAAAATTCGTGCTGGACGAAAAAAGCGCCATCCGATCGGATATCTCCGAAATCCATGCCCTGGCCAGGAGCATGCGCCATCTCCAGGGCAGCATCAGAAAAATGTTGACCATCACCCAGGCCATCAGCAGCGAGCGCGACTTCGACGCCCTTTTGCAACGCGTTCTGAAGGAGATCCTGTCGCTGGTCCAGGCCGACGGCGGCATGGTAGCGCTTCTGGACGAGGAAAAGAAAGTCCTCCTTGATCAGGGCAGCGTTTGCTGGCTGCTTGACGGGGAAAAAATGACGAGCTCCTCCTTGGCGGAACTGCGGGAAACGAACGTAACCCCGGACAGCTACAAGGCCCTGTCGCAAAACGCGACCCTTGTGACCTCGATCTCGCGCAAAGACCGGCGCAGCCGCATGAGCCACCTGGCTCCGGGCTTCATCGATCCCGAGGTGACCAAAATTGACGCAGTCTGCGTGCCGTTGCACGATCGCATGCACGAGCATATAGGCGTGCTCGTGGTATGCAAGGCCATGAAACCCGGTCGGGCCGGATTCCGGATGGACGAGGTGAGCTTCATTGAATCCTTTGCCGCCACAGCGGCCATCGCCTTGGAAAACCAGCGCCTGATCAAAGGTCAGACCGAATTACGCGACGCCCTTATACACATTATCGCCGGAGCCATTGACGCCAAATCCCCCTATACCGGCGGCCATTGCGAGCGCGTGCCCGCCATTTTCCAGATGCTGCTGGAAGCCGCCTGCGAAGAGCGCGAAGGGCCGTTCAAGGAGTTTTCCCTGAATGAAAGCGGCTGGGAGGAAGCCAAGCTGGCCGGCTGGCTGCATGACTGCGGCAAGGTGACCACGCCCGAATACGTGATGGATAAGGCCACCAAGCTGGAAACCATCAACGACCGCATTCATGAAATCCGCACCCGTTTTGAGGTGCTCAAGCGTGATGCGGAAATAGCGGCGCTGCGCGCCACACTCAACGGAAACGATCCGGAAAGGGAGACACAGGAACTGGAAAAAGAATGGAGCGCTCTGGACGAGGATTTCGCCTTTGTGGCCGCTTGCAACGCCGGCGGCGAACACATGGACGAAGCGGCGCTGGAACGCCTTGCCGCCATTGGAAAACGCACCTGGGTCCGCACCCTTGACAAGCGCCTGGGGGTTTCGCGCGACGAAAGGGCGCGCATGGATCGCACTTCTGTCCCGCCCGCGCCCGCGCAAGAGGCGCTGCTCATGGACAACCCCGAGCACATCATAGAACGGGGCGAAAAAGATGCTCTGGCTCCGGATAATCCCTGGGGCTTCAAAGTGACGCCGCCTCGGGCTCTGTACAACCGGGGCGAATTGTATAACCTGAGCATCCGCCGGGGTACGCTCACCGAGGAAGAACGCTACAAAATCAACGATCACATAACCCGGACGATCGTCATGCTGGAAGCGCTGCCCCTGCCCAAGCACCTGCGCGGGGTTCCGGAAATCGCCGGCGCGCACCACGAGACCATGGACGGCCGGGGCTATCCCAGGGGTCTCAAACGGGAGCAAATGAGCTGGGGCGCCCGCATGATGGCCGTGGCCGACATATTTGAAGCCCTGACCGCCTGGGACAGGCCGTACAAGGAAAGCAAAACCCTGCGGGAATCGCTGGATATCATGGAAGGGTTCAGGCGGCGCAAGCACATTGATCCAGACGTGTACGCGTTGTTTATCAAGACAGACATCCCGCGGCGCTACGCCGCGAAATACCTGAAGCCGGAACAGAACGACCTTGGCTCCCGTCCGTACGGGGAGATTCGGCCGTCCGGGCCGGAAAACCTCCATATTTGGCCCAACCAGGGAGTTGCCCGCGACAAGGTTTTCCTTTAATACGATGCGACCAACGCAAAGGATGTTTCCATGCCACGTCGCCCGCATCGCGTTTTGCTTCTGCTCTGCCTCGTCCTGCTCAGCGGCTGCGCGGCTAAAAACACCGGTTTGCCCAAGCCGGCCGGCCGCTTTCCGGACCAGCCCGTCCTGGCCCTTGCCGGAACGCCGACGCAACGCCTGCCCGGCGTCCTTGGCCGGCAGGCCTTTTCCATCAGCGGTGGCTGGGGCTTCCGCCAGGCGGAGGCCTTTGTTCTTGCCGCTCCGGTCGGGCAGCGGCAGTCCTATGCGAACACTGTTCCCCTGGAGAGCCTTCTGGTCCGCACCCGCAACGAACTGGAATTTTCCGAGACCCCGTCCCAGGGAAACCGCTACGTTGTCGTGGACTACGGTACCGATTCCCGCACCATTGGCGTGCGGCAAGACAGAATGTACGCCGTCTGGCGGGGCCAGGCGCGCGTGCTGTCCGAGCAGATGGCGCCCGCGCTGTACCAAAAGGCGATAAACCTTCCCCTGGCCAAACGGGCCTCCCCGGATATCCTGAAACTTTCCCGCCCGGTGTCGCGCGAATACTGGTTCGACATCACCGGAACCTCGGGCCGCAACAGCTTCGCCGCCGCGCGGTAGAGGGGAAGAGAGTGGGGGAGAGGAAAGGGGAAATTTTTGTGAAAGTTTCCCTTTTCTCTCCCCCACACCCCCTCTCCTTTCCCTTCAAAACTTTTTATTTGGGGCTATGAAAGGATGCTCCGGCTCGAAAGTTTTCCGGAAAACGTGGCTCCCGCATTCGGGCTGCCCATGAGGGCGGGCTTGAACGGGGCCGCCGTCTTTCTATTTTATTTCGCCCACAAAGTAGTCCCAGGCCAGTTTCGCGACGTCCGCTATGATGGCCTCGTTGACGGAGATGTTTTCCCTTGAGTTGGAAACAAAAACGGCAATGGCGAAGCGGCGTCCGTCCGGCAGGGTCACAATGCCGATATCGTTGACAGCCGCCGTTACGCCCTTGCGCGCGCCGGAAGTGCCCGTCTTGTGCGCCACCGGGGTTCCCGCCGGCAGGCGTCCGCGAATTCTGCCGGCGCCGGTGGAGGTTTCCAGCATGACCCGCCAGAGAAAATCGAAACTGCCCTGTTCCAGAAACTCCCTTTTGCCAAATGCGACCAAAAGCGCGGCTGCCGCGTCGGGAGTCGTCCAGTTGTCAAACTGGCGCTCCCACTTCTGGTGCATCTCGTCTTCGTTGAAGCGGATTGAAAAATCCCGCGCGCCAAGCTCATGCATATGGCCGTTCACTGCCTCGGGGCCGCCGATCAGGCGCAGCAGGATGTCGCAGCCGATATTGTCGCTGTCGGCCACGGTGTAGCGTAAAACCTCCGCCAGAGTGAGGCTGTCGGTTCCTTTGGGATACTTGTCCCGGATTGGGCTCCAGGTGCGCGGCCGCAAATCAGTTTTGGTGACCGAAACCTTTTGCTCCAGGCGCAATTTGCCCGCGTCCACCTGATGGAGCGCGGCCAGGGCGATGTGGAATTTGAATACGCTCTGCATGGGATAGCGCGCGTTGCCGTTCACACTCAGCGAATACCCGTCCTCAATACCGCGAATGGCCACTCCGACCGTGGCCTTTTTCGTCGCAAGCAGCGCTTCTATCCGCTCTTGCAGAAAACCCGCCCGCGCAACCGCGGGCGAAACAAAAAATAAAAACGCGACGAGCGCCGCAAGAATTGCCCGCATCATGAAAGCTTCTCCATTAATGGCACTTATGATGTCATAAAGTCAGGTTTCAGGTTTATTGAAGCGGCGGCACGCCAAGGCGGAAACCATAGCGTATCCAATCTGTTGTGCCCCAAAATAAAAAGATTTGGAAACAAGGATGGGGGGTCCGGGGGGTAGGAAAATAACCTTTCCTTAAAAGGTTTTTTTCGTTCCCCCCGGCCGCCGGCGGCGTTCGTCTCCTCACTCCCCCCGCTCGTCGAGGCCGAGCAGGGCGGTGACGTAGCTTTGGGCGTCAAAGGGGCGCAGGTCTTCCATTTTTTCGCCCAGGCCGACGAAGGAAATGGGGATGCCGAACTGCATGGCCGCGGCCACGGCTATGCCGCCTTTGGCGGTGCCGTCAAGCTTGGTAAGAATAAGTTCGTCGATGCCGCAGGCCTGGTTGAAGAGCTTGACCTGGGACAGGCCGTTCTGTCCGGTGGTGGCGTCCAGCACAAGGATGGTGCGGTGGGGCGCGCCGGCGTGGCGCTTGCCGAGCACGCGGCCGACTTTCACCAGTTCTTCCATGAGGTTGGTTTTGGTGTGCAGGCGTCCGGCCGTGTCCACGAACACAGTGTCGTAGCCTTGGCTCAGGGCGGCGTCGATGGCTTCGTAGGCCACGGCCGCCGGGTCGGCCCCGTGGCCTTTGGCGTAAAAGCCCGCGCCGGCGCGTTTGGCCCAGATTTCGAGCTGTTCCGTGGCCGCGGCCCGGAAAGTGTCGCCTGCCACGAGCAGGACTTTTTTGCCCTGGAGCACGGCCCGGTGGCAGAGCTTGGCAATGGTGGTGGTTTTGCCCACCCCGTTGACGCCGATGACCAGGATGACCTCGGGTGGGTTGACCACGCTGATGCGCCGCACGGGCTTGAAGAGTTTCAGCAGTTCCAGGCGCATGGCGTCGCGCAGGGCGGCGGCTTCGCGGATGCCCTCCACCATGGCCCGCCGCCGCAGGCGTTCGGTGAGCCCGTGGGCGGTTTCAAAGCCCACGTCGGCCATGATCAGGATTTCCTCCAGCTCTTCCCAGAAAGAGGCGTCAATGGTCCGGCCGGCCAGGAACAGGGTATTGAGGTTTTTCGCTATCTGCTCGCGGGTTTTGGCCAGGCCCTCGGACAGCTTGATCATCAGGCGGCTGCGCTCATCCTCTTCGTCTTCCAGGTCAAGGGCCAGGGCCAGGCGGTACTGGAGTTCGGAGCGGAAATCCTCCAGGCGATCGTATTCCATATCTTCGAGCCAGAGGCGGAACTTTTTGATAAAAGCGTCGATTTCCTCCGGCGGAGCTTCCAGGGAAGCGAGCAAAAAGCCGACCCGCTCCCAGAGAAGATCGCCGGCCTTTGTCACCCCGTCCAGAACCACGGCCAGCCAGGCGGACAGGCGCGGTTCGGCCCGCCTGAGGGCCAGGGTCATGGCGGTCTGTTCCGGCGTCAGGGAAGGAACGGGCGCCTGTTGCGCCGCTGAGGAAGGGGCGGGCGTCTGTTGCTCCGCCGAGGCGGAAGGAGCCGGCGTTGGGGCGGAAGGGGCCGGCATTGGAGCGGCAGGCTCTGCCGCCGGGGAGAGGGGCTGCGCGGCGGGGGTATCCGGCGCCTGTTCGACGCGGGATTCCGTGTCCGCCGTTTGCTTGGGGCTGGAGTCGCCCCCGAATATTTTGCGGATGGAAGAAAAGAAACCCATGCGGACCTCGCTGAGGGGTTGGCGTTGCCGATGCGGGCAGTGGAGCAAATTTGCGGGGAAAAGACAAGTGCGAGTCTTTTTCGTTACCCCCCAAAAAGGGCGCGCTCATCTTGAGCGGGCGGGTTCGCGCGAGCGGCCCGGAAAACCACGGGGAGCGTGCCTTGCGAGCGCTTGTTTTTCGTTTCCCTCTTGCCTTCGCCGCCGGCGTAGCGTATCGTGATGAAAGGCTTTTTTGCCAGTATTGAAGAATGACGTGTGGTTGTGCGTCATGGCTCGGCATGGGCCGGCCAGCATTAGGGCACGTCAGCGCGCCGCGTAACCCAAAAATTGCCGCGGCCAACGTGGGGACGGAAGCTCGGCGTCGGGATTACCCGCCAGGCGGACGGGGGCGTCTCAAACCTGAAAATACTTTTGGGAGGATGTCATGAGCGAGAGAGTGTTGGAGTTCACCACTCGGCTCACCCGTGAGGACGTGGCCGGTGTTATAGAAGCGCTGGTCGAAGGGCTCAAGAACGGCCATCTGAAAATCCACAAGAGCGACGAGGCCCTTGAACTGGATGTTCCCCGCGTCATCGATCTGGAGGTTGAGGCCAAGGTCAGTGAAGAGCGGGCCAAATTTGAGATAGAAGTTTCCTGGCGGACCAACCGGGCCGAAAATCCCGACTTGACGGAAGAATACGCCTCGGGCGGGACTGATCCTGTTTTTTCCGAAAGCGGTGCCCCGGAAAAGAGAAAGCTGGTTTCCCGCGCGGGCAAGGCGGTGAAAAAGGCCAAAAGCACCGTGAAAAAAGTGACCAAACCCGCCGCAAGCGCCGCTGAAAGAACGGCAAAAACGGGCGCGGCCAAAAGCGCTTCCCGCAAAACGAAAAAAGCGGCCGCGAGCGACGACGCCTAGTAACGCGGTCCGGAATGCTTGCCGGGCACTTTTAGGCGGCCGGCTCTTGAAGCGTCATTTTCGGAAACGCACCTCTTTCCGCATGCCAACGCGCGGGTATCCCTGAGCCATCGTTCAGGAATGCCCGCGCGTTGGCATCTTCCTGCCGGGGCTTGTGTAATTTTGCATCTTGTCCCATAACAAGAGGAATACGAAGAAACAGGGCCATTTTCCGTGTCAGCGAAAAATTGTGATTAGTGCGGCTTCAGGCAAGGAAAACAGAGCTATGGCGGCGAGCGCTGTCTTTTTAGGGCTGGACGTGGGGTCGACCACTGTTAAAACCATTGTTCTTGACGAGCAGGGGGAAATTCTTTTTTCGCGCTATCAGCGGCACCTTTCCGAGGTGCGGGCCACTGTGGCGCAACTGCTGCGCGAAGCCATGGCCGCTTTGCCCGACGCCCTCTGGCACGTGGCCCTGACCGGTTCGGGCTCCATTACTCTGGCCGAGGAAGTGAACCTGCCCTTTGTGCAGGAAGTGGTGGCCTCCGGGCTTTGCATCCGCCGCCGCATTCCGGATGCCGACGTGGCCATTGAACTTGGGGGCGAAGACGCCAAGCTGACCTTTTTCACCGGCGGCCCGGACCAGCGCATGAACGAAACCTGCGCCGGCGGCACCGGGGCCTTTATTGACCAGATGGCCGCCTTTCTCAATACCGATCCCGATGGGCTGGACGAACTGGCCGGCGACTTTAGAACCTTGTACCCCATAGCCTCCCGGTGCGGAGTCTTTGCCAAGACCGATATTCTGCCCTTGCTCAATGAAGGCTGTTCCCGCAACGACATTGCTGCTTCGATCATGCAGGCCATGGTCAACCAGACCATCAGCGGCCTGGCCCGGGGCCGCAGCATTACCGGCAAGGTGGTGTTTCTGGGCGGTCCTCTGGCGTTCCTGCCCTCCCTGCGCCAACGCTTTGTGGAAACCCTCAAGCTGGACGCCGAACACGCCGTGTTCCCCGAATACGCCGAATATTTCGTGGCCATGGGCGCGGCCCTGTTCGCCCAGAGCAAGGCCCGGGAACGCGCCCTGGCCCCCCTTACGGGCAAGGACAAGGCCGCTCCCGCCTTGTCGCGAACACCTGTCACTTACGGCGCGGCCGCTTCCGGAGACGCCTGCTACAGCCCTTCGGCTGTGCCCATTCTTACGGACGGACTGGTCGGTCCCGGACCCGTGACCGCGAGAGCGGGGACAGGTTCGTCCGGTCCTGTCGAAATTGCGGGCGGCAGCTGCGGCGGATATTTCGATGCCGGCTTTGCCTTTGCGAACGCGGTGGTTCCCCCGGCCGATATCCCGGCCCCCAATCTTCTGCACCACATACTTGAAATTCTGGAACGGGTGGATGTTGGCGAACGGCAGCAGCATCTGCCGCCCCTGTTTTCCTCCAGAGAGGAACGCGAAGAATTCCGCACCCGCCACGCCCGGGAAAGTCTGGAACGTTTTCCTCTCGAGGAATACGGCGGCGATGCCTGGCTCGGCATTGACAGCGGCTCCACCACCATCAAGACCGCGCTTATCGATTCGCAAAACCGGCTGCTCTATTCCTCATACGGCCCCAATCTGGGAGATCCCCTGAGAGCGGCCGTGGCCGTGCTGTCGGAAATCTACTCCACGGCCAGGCCGGGTTTCACCATTCGCGGCGCGGCTGTAACCGGGTATGGCAGCGGCCTTCTGGCCGCCGGCCTGCGGGCCGACGTGGACGAAGTGGAAACCGTGGCCCACTTTACCGGGGCCAGATTTTTCCTGCCCAAGGTCAGCTACATTCTGGACATCGGCGGCCAGGACATCAAATGCATGCGCGTCCGCGCCGGCGTCATTGACCGCATCCAGCTCAACGAGGCCTGCTCGGCCGGCTGCGGCTCGTTCATTGAAGCCTTTGCCAAATCTCTGGACATGCCCCTGGACCGCTTTGTGGAAGCGGCTCTGGCAGCGCGCAATCCGGTGGATCTGGGCACGCGCTGCACCGTGTTCATGAATTCCAAGGTCAAACAGGCCCAGAAAGAAGGCGCGGACGTGGGCGACATCGCCGCCGGGCTGTCGTATTCGGTGGTGCGCAACGCCTGCTACAAGGTGATGAAAATCACCAATCTGGAAGAATTGGGCGAACACGTGGTCGCCCAGGGCGGTTCGTTCATCAACGACGCCCTGCTGCGCGCTCTGGAGCTGCAACTGGGCCGGCCCGTGGTCCGGCCGGACGTGGCCGGGCTTATGGGCGCGTTCGGCGCCGCCCTGCTGGCCCGCGAACGGAAGGGCTCGGAAGAGCCTTCCACCCTCATTGGCCCGGAAGAACTGAAACGGTTCAACGTTAAGGTCAGGACGACTCGCTGCCGCCACTGCACCAACCATTGCCTGCTCACCATCTCCACCTTTGCCGACGGCAGGCGCTTCGCCTCGGGCAACCGCTGCGAACGCGGCGCCGGCGCGACCCCGCAGGATCTGCCCAACCTCTTCGCCTATAAATACAAGCGCCTGTTCGATCCTTACGTGCCCCTGTCCGAGCGTGAAGCCTGGCGCGGCGTGGTGGGGATTCCCCGCGCCCTGAATATTTACGAGAACTACCCCCTGTGGTTCACCATGTTCACGGCCCTTGGCTTTCGCGTGGAACTGTCCCGCCCCTCGTCCAAGGAGTTGTTCTTCAAGGGGTACGGCACCATCCCCTCGCAGACCGTCTGTTATCCGGCCAAGCTGGCTCACGGCCATATACTGGATTTGATCGACCGCAAGGTGGACTGCATTTTTTACCCCTGCCTTCCCTTTGAGCAAAAGAATTTCAGCACCCAGGCCGGCAACTTCAACTGCCCGGTGGTCATCGGCTACCCGGAACTGCTGGCCAAAAACATCGGCGAACTGGCCGCTGCCAACATCCCGATCATCCACCACTTTCTGCCCCTGAACCAAAACGTTTTGGCCAAGCGCCTGCGCCACATCCCCCTGTTTGCCGACATTCCCCAGGCCGAGTTGGAAGAAGCCGTGCGCCTAGGTTTTGCCGAAATGGACGCCTGCAACACCGACATCTGCCTTGCCGGCGAGGAGGCCCTCAAGGAATTGCACGAAAGCGGCCGGTTCGGCATCGTATTGGCCGGCCACCCCTATCACGTGGACCCGGAAGTGCATCACGGCATTGCCGAACTGATCAATTCCTGCGGCATGGGGGTATTGACCGAGGATTCCGTGGCCCACCTCATGCCCGATCCCGGCCCTCTGCGCGTGGTGGACCAGTGGACCTACCACGCCCGCCTGTACCGGGCCGGCGCCTATGCCGCGGACACGGACAACCTGGCCGTGCTCCAGCTTGTTTCCTTCGGCTGCGGCCTGGACGCGATCACCGCGGATCAGCTTGAAGAAATAGTCACCATGAAGGGCCGCCTTTACGCCCAGATCAAAGTGGATGAAGGCGACAACCTGGGCTCGGCCCGCATCCGCATCCGTTCCCTGCTGGCCGCTCTGCGCGAGCGCACGGGCCACGAGGATGAGCCCGCGCCCGTGAACGTGTACAAAGGCTCGCCCCCGTTCACCGAGGCCATGCGCGACACGCACACGATTCTTGTGCCCCAGCTTTCACCCATCCATTTCCGGTTCCTCGAGGCCATTTTTTCCGCCGAGGGATACAATGTCTCGCAACTGCCCACCGTGGAACGCCACGCCATTGAGTTGGGGCTGCGGTACGTGAACAACGACGCCTGTTTCCCGGCCATCGTAGTGGTGGGGCAACTGCTGCACGCCGTGCGCAGCGGGCAGTATGACACGGACAAGATCGCCGTGATGATCTCCCAGACCGGCGGCGGCTGCCGGGCCACCAACTACATCGCCTTTTTGCGCAAGGCCCTGGTGGACTGCGGCATGGAGCATATTCCGATCATTTCCTTCAACATGAGCGGATTGGAGAAAAACCCGGGTTTTCGCCTGACTGGCCGGCTTCTGCGCCGGGTGATCATCGCCGGATTTTACGGCGACGCCCTCATGCGCATGCTGCACCGGGTCAGCCCATACGAACTGGTGCCCGGCAGCGCCAGGTCTCTGGCCGACGAATGGACGGAAATAGGCCGCGAAGTGATCGTCAGCGGCAGCCCCATACGCTACGAACGCACCATGTTCGCCATGGTCAAGGCCTTTGATACCCTGCCCCTGGTCACCGAGGAACGAAAGCCCCGCGTTGGCCTGGTGGGCGAAATCCTGCTCAAATACCACCCGGACGCCAACAACCGGGCCGCTGAAGTCGTGGAGCAGGAAGGCGGCGAGGCCGTGGTGCCCGATCTTATGGACTTTGTGCTCTATTCCTTCTACGACAGCGTTTTTAACTACCGCCACCTTGCCGGCACCTGGAAAGCCTACGCCACCGGCTTGCTCAGCATCGGCTTTCTGGAGCTCTGCCGCTGGGGTATGCGCGTGGCCCTTGAGCGCAGCAAGCGCTTTACCCCGCCCGAGCGTTTCCGCGAGCTTCGCCACAAGGCCAAAGGCCTGATATCCCTTGGTCACCAGACCGGCGAAGGCTGGCTTCTGGCCGCGGAAATGGTGGAGCTGCTTGAATCCGGCGTGAACAACATCCTCTGCATGCAGCCTTTTGGCTGTCTGCCCAACCACATCACCGGCAAAGGTCTGCTCAAGGAGCTCAAGCACCGCTTCCCCGACGCCAACATCGCGGCCGTGGATTACGATCCCGGCGCCAGCGAGGCCAACCAGATCAACCGCATCAAGCTCATGATGTCCGTGGCCAAGTAGGGGCCGGGGCTCAGCCCCTGGACCCCGCCAGGGCTCCGCCCTGGACCCGCCGGGGGAAATGATTTCCCCCGGACCCCCTCAATTGCGGCAACGGTCGCGGTACAGCGGGAACGCCCGGCGCACGGAGCGTGGCAAGAAGTAGGGGAAACAGGATTAGGCGCAATAGACTTCGCGGGGGCAACACCGTCTTCGAGGCACTGCCCATCCATCCCCAACTAAAAAGTTTTGGAGGAAAGGGATGGGGGTCTGGGGGAAGGGAAAGGAACCTTTTCCAAAAGGTTTCTTTCCCTTCCCCCAGCTCTTTACCCCTCCCCCTCCTCCATCTGTTCGCGGGCTTGGTAGCTGCTGCGGACGAGGGGGGCGGAGAAGACGTGGGGGATGCCTTCTTCTTTGCCCCAGCGGGCGTATTCGGCGAAGGAGTCCGGGTGCACGTAGCGGTTGACCGGCGGGTGGGCCTTGCTGGGCCGCATGTACTGGCCGATGGTGACCATGTCGCAGCCGGCGGCCTTGAGATCGCGGAGCAACTCGCGCACCTGGGCGTCGTCTTCGCCCAGGCCGACCATGAAGCCGCTTTTGGCGGTTATTCCGCCGGCGCGCACGCGTTGGAGCAATTCAAGGCTTTGATGGTAGTCGGCCTGGGGGCGGATGCGGCCGTACAGGGCCGGGTGGGTTTCCACATTGTGGTTGATGATGTTGGGCCGCGCTCGCATGACCGTGGCCAGAGCCGGCTCCGAGCCTTTGAAATCCGGAATGAGCACCTCAATGCTGCTGTTCGGCAGCAGGCGGCGCACGGCTTCCATGACGGCGGCAAAGTGCCCGGCCCCGCCGTCGGGCAGGTCGTCCCGCGTGACCGAGGTGATCACCACGTGGCGCAGGCCCAGTTCCGCCGCCGCCTTGGCCACGCGGTCGGCTTCGCCGGGATCGGGCGGGCCGGGAAGGCCGGGCTTGATGTTGCAAAAGGCGCAGTTGCGGGTGCAGCGTTCGCCCAGGATCATGAAGGTGGCCGTGCCGGCGGAGAAACATTCATGGATGTTCGGGCACTTGGCCCCCTTGCAGACCGTGGCCAGCTTGAGGCCCTCAACCAGGGAGCGGGTTTGGGAAAAGGTCCGGGTGGTGGGCAGGGGGCGTTTGAGCCAGGGGGGCAGGCGCAGGGGGGAGTCTTCCTTTTTGGTGATTCGGGAGGGTGAAACGGTTTTCCCGGCCGGGAAGAGCTTGTGGAACTCGTGGATGAACGCGGCTTTGACAGCGGCCATGTCCACGGCATCGTCGTCCATCTCCCGGTGCAGGGAGGTGGCCTGAACGCCCGGCAACCCGCAGGGCGTGACCAGATCGAACAGGGAGAGATCGCGGGCCACGTTCAGGGACAGGCCGTGGCTGGTCACCCAGTGTTTGACGGCGATGCCGATGGAGCAGATTTTGCGGCCACGAACCCAGACGCCGGGGCGGTTGTCCATGCGTGTCGCTTGCAGGCCGAAATGGGCCAGGGTGCGGATGACGGCTTCTTCCAGATCGGCGAAAAAGCGGCGCAGGCCGCCGGGGCGCTTGTCCACGCGCATGATCGGGTAGGCCACGAGCTGGCCGGGAAAATGACAGGTGATGTTGCCGCCGCGCGTGCTGGCGACTATATCCACGCCGCGCGCGGCGAAAAAGTTCCGGTCAAAGGGCAGGTTTTCCTCCCCCCCGTTGCGGCCGAAGGTGATGACGGGCGGGTGCTCCAGCAGAAAGAGGCTTTCCTCGCCGCTGTCCAGCACGCGCCGCAGGGCTTGTTCCTGCATTGCCCGGGCGTTGGCATAGGCGATGAGGCCGAGATCGAGAATACGCATGGTTGCTTTGATAGTGCTGCTTGTTTGCGGCCCGCCAGGCGGGGCCGGGATCGAAAGGCCGGAGCCGGAGCCGCAGGGCGGCTCCGGCTCCGTTGTCCGACAAAAACAGAAAGGAGCGGTCAAAAGGCCAGGGCGAGTATTGAGATACAGCCCCTAGGAAGCTTTTTTTTCACAATCGCGGCACAAGCCTATAAACTCCACTTCCATGCCGTGGATGGTGAAATCCTCGGAGCGGATGCTGCTCATGGCGGGAACGGCGGCGGGCGGGAAAATGTCGCCTATTTTGCCGCATTGCTTGCAGCGGACGTGGTGGTGGGGCATGGTGTTGCCGTCAAAATGCTTCTGAATGCCCGCGCGATCGAGGCGCGTGATTTCTCCGGCATTGGTCAGAAGTTCCAGGTTGCGGTAAACCGTTCCCAGGCTGATGTGGGGCAGCTTCTTCCGCACCATCCCGTAGATCTCGTCCGCGGTGGGATGGGAATGAACGCTGCGCAGAACCTCAAGGATAACGGCGCGTTGTTTTGTCATTCGTGTTTGTGACATGAAGGCCTCGGCAAAAATATCGTGCTGAGAAGGGAGTTCTCAAATATATGGTGCAATAGTTGGTATTAATGGTGTAGCTAAAAGTGAAAAAAGTCAAGAGAAGCGCCTGCGGCGGGGTGTGCGCGCCTGTTTTCGCCCGCATTTTGCGGGCCGGGGCAGGCAACGGTTGCAATAGGGGTGGAAGCACGATACATTATAGGGCGATACATCGTATTACCATGTGCACTGCAAATCCCCCGCGCACGGTGCCTGCCTCGCGCGTAACCGTCAAGCCCAATGAACGCCTATGACTTCTTCACCCAAATCCCTGGTATCGTTTTGTCTTTTGCTGTGCGGTCTTTTCCTTTTCGCGGCGGGCATGAGCGGCTGCATCAAGCAGGTGCTGCCGGGCGGCGACGAGAGCGGCGGCGCGCCCCCGCCGCCCAGGCTCAGCCCGTTGGATGAAGGGCGCAGCGCCTTTGGCAAGGGCGATTTTGGCACTGCCGAGGCTATTGCCCTGCGGCTTGTTGCCGACAAGTCCCTGAGCAAGCCGGACAGCGCCGAGGCCGGCCGTCTGCTGACCGCCGCCGCCTTGCAGAACAAGCATCCCAGCGTTGCCGTCACCGGCCTTGAGCATTGGAGAACCGCCGCTTCCGGCGCCGACGGGCGCAAGGAATGGCAGGACGCCTGGTGCAAGGCTTTGCGCGGCCTGTCGTCCCATGACGCCCGCACCCGCGCCAACGAGGTGTACCAGGACGCTTCCCGTTCCTCTTTGGTACGCAGCATGGCCGGCATAGTTCTGGGCGTGCGCCAGTGGGAGGATGGGAAGCTGGAGCAAAGCCTGGCGGCTATGGAAAATATTTACGCTTCCGCCCAGAACAAGGCGGACAAGGCCCTGATCGAGGCCCGGCTGGCCGTGGAACTGAACCGGGCTTCCGCCGCCGCCGCCGCTTTGGTGGCCTCCGCGCCCACGCCGGAAAACCAGGGGCGTTTTCCCTACAGCATCATTCTGATCGACAAGCTGCGCCGCCAGGCGCAGAATCCGGCCACGCGGGCCGAGGCCGAGGCGGCTCTTGATGCCTTGAGCAAGCAGATCAGCGTTGCCGATCCCTCGCTGTTCAAGGGCCTGCCGCAGGAAAGCGGCCTCAGTTTCCAGGTGTCGGGGCAGGCGATTCCCTCCGGCCCCATTGCCGGCCGGCCGGTGGTGCTGGTGCTGCCCCAGGGCGGGCAATACGCGGCCGTATCCGCGAAAATAATCGCCGGCGCCCAGGCTTCGTGCGATGAAATGTCGGCCTCGGGCAACAAGGTGTCCCTGGTGGTTATTGACTCGGATCAGCCCGACTGGGTGGCCAAAGTTGACGGCCTGCCCAAGGAGGCGGCGGTCATTGGCGGCCCCTTGCGCCGGGACGATTATGTCAAGGCCAAGTCCCAGGGCCTGACCTCGCGCCGGGCGATGTTCGCCTTTCTGCCCGGACTTGAACCCGGCGACGAAGGCCGCGTGGCCTGGCGCTTCTTTTCCAGCGCCAGGGACCAGGTGGACACGCTGCTCGCCTTTACCTCGGGCCTGGGCATAAGCGGCTACGGGGTGTTCTATCCGGAAGAAAACTTCGGCCAGCGCATGGCGTCTCTGTTTGAAGAGCGGGCCGGTGCCATGGGCGGCAAAAAGGTCTTCAAGGCCTCGTACGTTCCGGGCGATTCCAACAACTGGATGGCCGCGGCCAGCCAACTGGTGAGCGCCAACAACTCGGGCACGGCCTTTCAGGCGATTTTCCTGCCCGATACCTGGAAGAACATGGAAGCCATAGTGCCCAATTTCTTCTACTACAATGAAACGCGCCAGGTGCTCATGGGCACCTCTCTCTGGGAGCAGGGGCTTACCAGCGGCAGCGCCGTAAGTCCGCAATACTATGGGCTGGCCATTTTCCCCGGTTCCTGGAACGGCGCTAAACCCACGGCCGCGGGACAGAAGCTCCAGTCCCGTCTGGCCGCCGCCGGCAAGGAAGCGCCTGATTTCTGGGCCGGCCTGGGGGCTGACTTTGCCCGCCTGTCCGCCTCCTTGAGCCTGCGCGACGGCTGGACGCCGGAAAGCGTCAATTCCGCCTTGCAGGGGGCTTCCATAGACTGGTGCATGGCCCCCATCCGCTGGAGCGCCGGCATGGCCGCGCAGCAGATGATGCTGTTCACCCCCAGGCAGGGCGGCTTTGAGGCGGTGAACGAGGAAAGCTTCCGCAAAGCCTTTGCCGAAGCCTGGCGGTAAACGTCCGACGAGCGCCGTCGCAAAGATATTTTCACTTTTTGTGGCGGCGCGTTGATGCAATCGGTTTTCGCTTTTTTTTCGCCGGCTATTGCCAACGGGATGCCTTCGTGTCATAGACTGTACTGTCGAGGTGTCCCCCGTTTCCCACCCTTTACCGATCAATTCGTATGAACACCCGGGATGTACTCACTATTCGCGGCTATGTTCAGTCTTTGCCGAAGACTTCCGGCAGGGACGATGCGGCCAGGGTGGCCGTGGTTACCGATGACGGGGCGGAATACCGCATCCTGCACAAGGGGGCGGGCGTCGGTTTGGCGGGCAATATAAACGCCAATGTGGAAGTGACGGGTTGCGTCATTCCCGGGGCGGAATCCGCGGCCGGCGAGGTTGAAGCGGAAGAACCGGTCCGCTGGCTGGCCGTGAAGGGCTACCGGCTGACCGACGGTTTCGACGACCCGTGGTATGATGATACCGTAAGTTGATCAGGACAAACGGCGTCCTTTGCCGGTCAGACGATCCGCCAGGCTTGCGCGCCGGATCTTCTGCCAGTGTGCCGGCTCGCCCTGGAGTATTTAACGCTTGAAAGAGTCGCTTGACGGCGGACAAAGCACAGAGCCTGTGTCCGCAATCCGCCTGCGTCTCTTTCGCGGCAAGGATTTGAGGACAGATTCTTGCGAGCAATCCACTCCTTTTATTCGTGGTTTGCTCTGGCCGCCCGAGTTCCCTTCGGGTTCGGGAAGGGTGTGAACATGTTGAAGGCGTTGCCCGCCGGGGAAATACCCGCCGGGTTTGCCAACAGGAATCCGCCGGCGCAACGATCCGACACAGCGGGGAAACCGTTTGATCGCAGAATCCAGTCTTTCCTCCTCCGAGGGCTCTTCTTCGTCTTCCCGCCGGGAAACGCCGTTTGCTTTGTCCGTGACCCGAACGGGTTCAGGGGACAGGTTGGGCTTTTCCGGCGATTTGACCGTGCACGCGTTGCGCCAGGCGGAAGATTCGCTGCACGACGCCGTCCGGAAGGCGAGCGGGCGGGTAGAGATTGATCTGACCGCTGTCACGCACCTGGATACGGCCGGCGCCCTGCTGATCAACCTGGCGGCCGACGATATCAGGAAACGGGGGGGCGAGTGCACGGTCCTCAGCGGCGACGACGGACAGCGCAAGCTGTTGGAAAAATCCCGCTTCAGTCTGGAAGGCCGGGACACAAAGAAAGAAAAGACTCCGCTGCATCTGGCCGTTCCCAACGCCGTCGGCCTGATGCTCTGCCATCAGATAGACGTGCTCGGCCAGCTCATAGGCTTTCTTGGCCAGTTTCTGGTGATTACCGCCAAGCTTTTGCTTCGGCCCCATCGCATGCGCTGGACGGCCCTGGCCTTTCACATGGAGCAGACCGGGGTAAAGGCCGTGCCCATAGTGGCCCTGCTGACCTTTCTTATCGGCATGGTGGTGGCGTACATGGGCGCGGAGCAGCTTTCCAACTTCGGGGCCCAGGTGTTCGCCGTCAAGCTGCTGGAAGTGACGGTCATGCGGGAAATGGCTGTGCTGATCACGGCCATTGTGGTGGCCGGGCGTTCGAGTTCCTCGTTCACGGCCCAGATCGGGGCCATGGTGGCCAACGAGGAAGTGGCGGCCATGCTGTCCATGGGGCTCGATCCCAATGTCCTGCTGGTGGTGCCGCGCGTGGTCGCTCTGATGATCTGCCTGCCCATGCTGGTGTTCGTGGCCGACATAGCGGCCCTGCTGGGCGGCGGCGCCGCCATATGGTACACCATAGACATGGACCTCCAAACGTTCATCAGCGAACTCCACAACGTGGCCGAACTGAAAAATTTTCTCGTGGGCATGGTGAAAACGCCGTTTTTTGCCATAGCCATCGGCCTGGTGGGCTGTTTCCAGGGGTTCAGGGCCACCAGCAGCGCCGAATCCGTTGGCCTTCTCACCACCATATCCGTGGTGCAGGCGATCTTCATCGTTATTCTGCTTGACGCGGTTTTCGCCATTTTCTTCACCACAATAGGCATATAGCGCAATGGATAGTCCAAGTTCCGCACCTGTTTCCTCCGCGTCGCCTCAGGCTTTCGAGGCGATCGTCAGCCTGCGCGGCATAACCAACCGCTTTGGCAGCCAGGTGGTGCACGAAAATCTGGATCTCGACATCCGTCGGGGAGAGATTCTGGGCCTGATCGGCGGTTCGGGTTCGGGCAAGTCGGTACTGTTGCGCACCATTCTCGGCCTTAACCATCAGGCGGCCGGCACCATCACCATCATGGACGTGAACATGAGCACCGCCTCCGAAGCGGAGAAAGCCAGAATTCGCGGCCAGTGGGGGGTGCTTTTTCAGGACGGCGCGCTGTTCTCCTCCCTCACGGTGGGGGAGAATATAGCTTTCCCGCTGCGGGAGTTCACTTCCGTATCCAAAGGCATGCGCGAGGCCATAGCCCGCATGAAGGTGGCCTTTGTGGGCCTGCCCGCCTTTGCCTACGACAAGTATCCGGGCGAACTGTCCGGGGGCATGAAGAAACGGGCCGGTCTGGCCAGGGCTCTGGCCATGGACCCGGCCATCCTGCTGCTGGACGAACCCACGGCCGGGCTTGATCCGCTCGGGGCGGCGGCCTTTGACCAACTGGTGCTGACCCTGCGGGCCAGCCTGGGTCTGACCGTGTGCATGGTGACCCATGACCTGGACTCGCTGCACGCCATTTGCGACCGCGTGGCCGTGCTGGCGGAAAAGCGCATCTATGCCGTGGACACCATTCCCAATCTGCTGCATGTGCAGTTGCCCTGGATTCAGGAGTATTTTACCGGCCCGCGCGGCCGCGCCGCGGGCTTTGGCAAGGCGTCGTGAAAAGCTGAAAAGCGGCCGGGTTATTTTTCTATCCGTAACGGGGTGTTTTCATGGAAATACGCGCAAATTATATTCTTGTGGGCCTGTTCACGCTGCTGATGCTGTTCGGCGGGCTTGGCTTTACCTTGTGGACGGCCAAGCGGGACAAGGACGTGCCCATGACGCGCTACGACATTTCTTTCAACGAGAGTGTGCGCGGTTTGTCCGTGAACAGCGACGTGCTTTTCAGCGGCGTGCGCGTGGGCAAGGTGGAGCAGATCAAGATCAGCGAGGTAACGCCCGGAGCGGTGCGCGTGCGCATACTCATTGCCGCCGACACCCCGGTGCGCGAGAATTCCCAGGCCCAGCTCATTGTGGTGGGCTTGACCGGCACCTCGGCCATCACCATTTCCGGCGGCACGGTCAACAGCCCGTTGATGAAAGTGCCCGACGGCGCCGTGGGCGAGCTGCATTACGAGCCTTCGCCCTTAAGCTCGGTCGTGGCGCAGATGCCCGATGTGCTGGCGTCCGCCAACCTTCTGCTGCGCCGCATGGAGCGCATGTTTTCCGAGCGCAACGCCCAATCCTTCACCACCATGATGGATTCCATGGCCTCGGTTGCCCAGGTGATCGCCGACCGCGCGGAAACCATCGACAAGATCCTGGCCAACGCCGAAAAGGCCGCCCACGATTTTGACCTGCTTGTGCTCAATGCCAACAAGGCCCTGATGGGCGACGTCAAGGCCGCCAGCGAAAGCATGAGCAAAATAGCCAAGCGCCTGGACGCCACTCTCAGCGTCATGGAGCCCGGACTCAAGCAGTTCAGCAACCAGGGGCTCGCGGACGCGCGGATGCTTATGGTCGAAATGCGCAATCTCGTCCACGTGCTGACCCGCGTAAGCCAGAAACTGGAAAGCGACCCGCGCCGTTTCATGTTTGGCGAACCTGTTAAGGAGTATGACAACAAATGATCTCCCCATACGCCACACGACACGTATCGGTAAATTATCGATCGGTATTCCTGAACCGCCTGCGCCTTCTTGCGCTTTGCGTTCTGGCCATGGGCCTGTCGGCCTGCGCCTCGATGCTGGACCCGGGCCCCGCGCCGGCGCGCCTGCAACTGCAACCGGCCATGCCGAGCCCGATGGCGGACAAACCTTCGGGCAAGCAGCTTGTCGTTGCCGTGCCCCTGGCCGGGCGCGACATTGATACCGACAGTATCGCCCTGGTGTTCAACGGTCGCGAGGTCCGTTACCTTGCCGACGCCCGCTGGACCAGCCCCGCGCCCAATATTCTTCAACGGGCTCTCATAGACGGCCTGACCGCAACAAACAGTCTGCGCGGCGTAACCGACGAAAGCGCGGGCATTATGGCCGACGCCAAACTTCTTTGCGACCTGCGGCAGTTTTCGCTGCGCTACGCAGACCCTAAAGGAGTGCCCACGGCCGTGCTGGAAGCCAGCTTCCGCCTGCTTAACCTGTCCAACGGATCCATTATGGCCACGCGGAACGTGCGCATAGAAGTTCCCGCCAGCGGCCGGGACGATGCCGCTCTAGTGGCGGCCTGCGAGACCGCCCTGAGCCGCTGCCTGGCCGAGATCTCGCCGTGGGTGGTTCAAAACATGGGGAGCGCCCGAAAGTAGATTTTTTTCAAGAAGCTCTGGAGTTTTTCTTGCCGCCGGCAGCCGCCGATGGAATTGCCAAGGGAACACGCATGGCTGTGCGCGTTCCCTTTTCAGATCAGGCGGTTTTCGGGAAAACGGTTTCAGGGCAAAGCAACGGCGGTAATGGCCGTGAAGCCGGGAATGCTCAAGGCATCCCGGAGCCGTAAACGCTTTCCAGCGTCATGGGCAGGCCGTCGTTGATGCCCTTGGTGAACACGAACTGGTGGACGTCCAGGACGCCGGCGGCCAAAGAAGCCCCGGCCATGCGCAGGTATAACGACCACATGCGGCAGAAGGGCTCCCCGAAGCGCGTGCGTACCCGATCCAGCACGTCCGGGCAGATGAAATTCTCATGCCAGAGTTCGAGCGTCCGCACGTAATGGCGGCGCAGGTTTTCCGCGTTGAGCAGATGAAAGCCGCATTGTGGAAGCAGGTCGACAATTTCGAACGGCGTGGGGATATAACCGCCGGGAAAAATGTACTTCTGAATCCAGGCGTTGTTTGCCGAGGGTTTAAATTTGGTCAGGGTATGCAGAAGCGACAGCCCGCCCTGCTTCAGCAGATCCCGGACCTTTTCAAAATACAGCGCATGATGAGCCCTGCCCACATGCTCGAACATGCCCACGCTCACCACCCGGTCAAACTGTTCGTTATCTTCAAGTTCAAGGTAGTTGCACAGCCTGACCTCGGCCGTGTCGTTTACGCCGTTGTCGGCAAAACGCCGTCGCGTCGCGGCGAATTGTTCCTCACTCAAGGTCAGGGCCAGCACCCGGACTCCGTAGTCCCGTGCCGCCCGCAAGGCCAGCCAGCCCCAGCCGCAGCCGATGTCCAGCAGGCGCATGCCTGGCCGCAGGTGCAATTTTTTCAGAACCAGTTCGACTTTTTGCTGTTGCGCGGTATCCAGGGTATCCTCCGGATGCCTGAAATAAGCGCAGGAGTAGCTGAGGGTTGCCGGGTCCAGCCAGAGCGAAAAGAAATCGTTGCCCAGATCGTAATGGGCCGCAATGTAGCTCTTTTGCCGTTTCAGGGTTCTGGCCACGAAAGCGATGCCCGAGAGGAGCTTGGAAGCCGCCGCGCTGTTGGGGGATACGCCGGCGGCGTCTTCCAGATCCTCCACAGCCACGGCCATGGCCGCGCAATCGCCTTCAAGCTCGATGTCGCCCCGCATGTACGCCTCGCCCAGGTAGAGGGTGGGATCGCCGGACAGATCCAGGATGGACGGCTGTTTCTTGAACACAACGGCGAAAGTCGGCGGTTCCGTGCCGTATTGGACGCTTGTTCCATCCCAGTAGGTTACCGAAAAGTTGACGGAGGTAATGCCTGAAAACAAACGGGCAAAAGCTGTCTTGTCCATAATCGTCTCGATTTCTTTAGCCGCCACGCGGAAACATGTATCTTAAAAACTTTATTCGAGCATATCAGATTTCCCCCCTTTTTTCCAGCCGACGCTTGGTTTTTTTTATTCTTGGTGTTTTTTTCGCGACGCCTTTTTTGCAATGGTTCCACCGCCGCGTTTTTCGTCCCCCCTTGCCAGGACCGGGCAAACGTGTAAACTTAGAAATCCGCGCGTTATGCCCGGAATTTTCGCAATCTCGCGTTACGCCCGCGCCGCCGTTGCCGGCCGGCGCCTTGCTCGCGTGGCGCGCTAATGTACTGTTG
Organism: Desulfovibrio sp.; assembly: GCA_031550695.1. Lineage (GTDB taxonomy): Bacteria > Desulfobacterota > Desulfovibrionia > Desulfovibrionales > Desulfovibrionaceae > Frigididesulfovibrio. Next base: position 36,170 of record JAVBOI010000097.1, read on the forward strand.
AGGAAGCATGTCTCCCATTCGTTCACGCTACAGCGATTCTCTGCGTTTTTTTGGTGAAAGCTCCCCCGCCCGGCTCGTGGCCGAGTACGGCAGCCCCCTGTACGTTTACAATGAAGACGTCCTGCGCGCGCGTTGCCGCGAAATGAAAAATCTGGTCACCCAGCCGGAGGTTTCCGCCTGCTTTTCCACCAAGGCCAACGGCAACCCCCACCTTCTGCGGATCGTCCGCGAGGAGGGCCTCATTGCCGACGCCATGAGCCCCGGCGAACTGGCGCTTCTGCGGCAGGCCGGCTTTGACAAAAACTCCATCTGCTACGTCTGCAACAACGTCTCCCCCGACGAACTGTCCCTTGCCGCCGGCGCGGCGGCCCACGTGAGCGTGGATTCGCTGTCCCAGCTCGAAACCTTTGGCCGGCTGCACACCGGCGGCGCTGTCATGGCGCGCGTCAATCCCGGCATCGGGGCGGGGCATCACCGGAAGGTGATCACGGCCGGAAAGGACACCAAGTTCGGGATCGTGCCCGAAGATTTTCCCCGCATGCGCGCCTTGATCGAGCGCTACTCGCTTGACCTCATCGGCCTGAATCAGCATGTGGGTTCCCTGTTCATGGACGCGATTCCCTATCTGCAGGCCGCGGAATGGCTGCTGGAAACCGCTGCCGGCTTCCCCGGCCTCAAGGTGATTGATTTTGGCGGCGGCTTTGGCATCCCCTACCGCAAGTATGACGGCGAAAAGCCTTTTGATCTTCAGGATATGAGCGCCCGCTTTTCCGCTTTGCTGCAAGGTTGGGTGGCCCGAACCGGCTTTACGGGCAGGTTTGTCATTGAGCCCGGCCGTTATATCGCCGCCGAATGCGGCCTGCTTCTCGGCACGGTCCATGCCGTGAAAGATAACGGCCCCACCCGCTATGCGGGTACGGATCTTGGCTTTTCGGTACTGGCCCGGCCCATGATGTACGACGCGTTCCATGATGTGGAAATTTACCCCGGCTCGCGGGATGCGTCAGGCGGCCGTGGCGACATGCTCCAGACCATTGTCGGCAACATTTGTGAAACCGGCGACGTGCTGGCCAAAGACCGCCTGCTCCCCGAAATCCGGGAAGGCGACATCATCGGCGTGCTCGACGCCGGCGCTTACGGACATGCCATGAGCTCCAATTACAACCAGCGTCTGCGTCCGGCCGAGGTGCTTGTCCAAAGCGACGGAACAGCCCGGCTCATCCGGCGCCGCGACACTACCGAGGAACTGCTGGCCGTATACGCTGTCTGATGTGACGGGAAAAAACCGAGCGTCCCCGGCGGTTTTTTGAAAATCGCCGGGGACGCTCACGCGCTTTGCTGAGCGCGCTGACAGCGAACATGAAATCCGCTTCGTCAAGGTGGTTTTGCAGAGCGTCGGCAAAACAGAAAGCGGGGCGCTTGCGCGCCCCGCTTTGCTTTTTGGGCCGTTCGGGTGATCCCCACCCCCCCTGGGCCGGGTTAACCGCCGATGAGCTGAAGAGCCATTTGCGGCAGGGAGTTGGCCTGCGACAGCATGGCCACGGCGGCCTGGGTGAGAATCTGGCTCCGTACGAATTCCGTCATTTCGGTGGACACGTCAACGTCGGAAATCCGGGATTCGGCGGCCTGCATGTTTTCAGCCTGGATCTGCAGGTTGGAGACGGTGTTTTCCAGACGGTTCTGCATGGCGCCCAGGTTGGCGCGAATCTTGTCCTTGGAAATGATGGCGTCGTTAAGGCCTTCAAGGGCCTTCTGCGCCTGAGCCTGAGTGGATACCGTGTACGCCTTGTAGTCGGTGCTGGTGGAGTTGCCCACACCCAGAGCGGAAGCGGTGGAGTTGCCGATCTGGACATAGTAGTAATCTTCGGCCGAGTCGTTGCCGCTGCCGAAGTGGACCTTCAGCTTGCCGGTGGACACCAGGCCGGTGCCGCTGTGGGTTGCGCCGGACAGGTTGCCGTTGAGCAGGTGCACGCCGTTGAAGTCGGTGGCGTTGGCGATACGGGTGATTTCCGAAGCCATGGCCTGGTATTCGGACTCGATCATCAGACGCTGGTCGGAGTTGTACGTGCCGGTGGCGGCCTGTTCGGCCAGTTCCTTCATCCGGATCAGCTTTTCGTCGATAACGCCGAGGGCGCCGTCAGCGGTCTGGATAAGGGAGATGGCGTCGTTGGCGTTACGCACGCCCTG
>JAVBOI010000016.1:0-10112 GCA_031550695.1 Desulfovibrio sp.
AAAGGGGTTGAACCCCTTTGGAAACCCCATTTTTCTAAGCAGATTCAAGTGAATAATTTCAAAATTGAAATGCTCTGCAAGGATTTGTCCTCAAATCCTTGCCGCGAAAGAGGCGTAGGCGGGCCTTGCCCGCCGTTAAGCTACTCTTTCAATCGTGAATTGCTCTAAGAGGGGGGGGGAGGGGATGAAGAACGGTTGCGGTTATGCGGGGGCTTTCCCCGGCCGTGTGGCTCTCGTTGGAATAGAGCGCTTGCAGCGGAGAATAAAAAGATATGGGCCGCGAGAATATTCTCGCGGCCCTTGCATATTTTAACCATATCGACGAGAGCCCTGTTCAGGAAAGCCCTTCGTGCCGCCACGACACCACGTCACCCCAAACGGGGTGTCAGAGGGGGCCACCCCCTTTGGCCGCCGGAGGCGTCTTTTATCTACTCGGCGGCCATGCCCCAGCCTTGGTAGACTTCGGCGCGCCACTGACGGAACTCTTCGGCAAAGGCGTCCAGGGGCAGTTCGGCCTTTTCGCCGCTGCGCCGGTCTTTGGCTTCGATGATGCCGCGGGCAAAACCTTTGGCTCCGAGCACAAGCTGCATGGGCGCGCCGATCAGGTCGGCGTCCTTAAATTTGACGCCGGGCCGCTCGTCGCGGTCGTCGTACAGCACGTCCAGGCCCAGTCCTTTCAAGTGAGCGTAAAGCTCGTCCGCCTTGGCGCAGACCTCGGCCGACTTCAGATCCAGGTTGGCCAGCACGACCTCAAAGGGGGCAATGGGCGGGGGAAAGCGGATGCCGCTTTCGTCGTGGTTCTGCTCTATGCAGGCGGCCACCACGCGGCTGACGCCAATGCCGTAGCAGCCCATGACAATGAACCGCTCCTTGCCGTTTTCGTCAAGGAACACGGCGTTCATGGCTTTGGAGTACTTGAGGCCGAGTTTGAACACGTGGCCGACTTCAATGCCGCGCAGGGTTTCGATGCTGCCGCCGCAGCGCGGGCAGGCGTCGTCCGGGGTAAGGTTGCGCAGATCGGCGTAGTCGGAAACCGTGACGTCGCGGGTCAGGCTGACGTTGATCAGGTGGGCGTCGGCCTTGTTGGCCCCCACCACCCAGCCCTGGCCGGCGGTAAGGGCGTGGTCGGCCACAATGGGCATGGATACGGCCAGGCCTATGGGCCCGGCAAAGCCCACGGGCGCGTCGGTCCATTCCTTTACCTGCTCGGGCGTGGCAAAGCGCACGGTATCGGCATTGAGGCGGTTTTTCAGCTTGATTTCGTTCAGTTCGTGGTCGCCGCGCAGCAGAACGGCCACGGGCTTGTTGTCCACGTCCATCAGAATGGTCTTGGCAATGCACTCAGCGCCTACGTTCAGAAAAGCGCTCAGTTCCGCCACCGTGTGCTGGGCCGGGGTGAACACTTCTTCCACCGCCGGCGGCTCGGTCGCGTCGCGCGTTTCCGGGGCCAGCACTTCGGCTCGTTCCACGTTGGCGGCGTAGTCGCAGCCCGTGCAGGAAACAATGGTATCCTCGCCGGTCTGGGCCAGGACCATGAACTCATGGGAGAAACTGCCGCCAATGGAGCCGGAATCCGCCTCCACCGGCCGGAACTTCAGGGCCAGGCGGGAGAAGACGCGTTTGTAGGCCTCGTACATACTTTGGTAGCTGACGTCGGCGCCGGAGTCGTCGCGGTCAAAGGAGTAGGCGTCTTTCATGATGAATTCGCGGCCGCGCATCAGGCCGAAGCGGGGGCGGATCTCGTCGCGGAACTTGGTCTGAATCTGATACAGCGTAAAGGGAAGCTGGCGGTAGGAACGCACTTCGCCCCGGATCAGGTCCGTGATCACTTCCTCGTGCGTGGGGCCGAGGCAGCAGTCGCGGTCGTGCCGGTCCTTGAAGCGCAGCAGTTCCCGGCCGTATTGCTCCCAGCGGCCGGATTCGATCCACAAATCGGCGGGCTGAACGGCCGGCAGCAGCACCTCCTGGGCGCCGGCGCGGTTCATTTCCTCGCGCACGATGTCGGCCACTTTGGAAACGGCCTTGAGCCCGGCGGGCAGATAGCTGTAAACTCCGGCCGTAAGCTTGCGGATCAGGCCGGCGCGCACCAGCAACTGGTGGCTTATGACCTCCGCGTCGGCGGGGGCTTCTTTGAGAGTGGGAATGTAGTAAGTGCTCCAGCGCATTGCAGCCTCATGCGGTTAGTAATGTTGCGGCGGTTGTTGAAAAAAATTCATGTTGATTTGTCCAAGAGTCGTATTGCCTCCGGCGGCCAAAGGGGGTCGGGGACACAGGCTCTGTGTGAACCCCTTTGGAAACCCCATTTGTGTGGCCGGTGCAAATGGGCAGTCTCAAAGCTAAGTTGATCTAAAATGCCCTACTGTCGCGAACGTTTTTCTTCGAGCAGCAGGGATATTTCCCGCATCAGGGCCTCGAGCAGTTCCTCGCGGCCGCCGGTTACGGGGTAGAGCGGCTCGCCCTTGCGGAACAGCAGCCCCTTGCCCTTGCCCCCGGCTATGCCGAGGTCGGCCTCGCGGGCCTCGCCCGGCCCGTTGACCACGCAGCCCATCACGGCCACGGTAAATGTCTCCCCCACGCCCCGCAGGCGGTCTTCCACGGCCTCGGCCAGGCCGATCAGATCGATTTCCGTGCGCCCGCAGGTGGGGCAGGAAATAATTTCCGGGCCGCGCCGGCGCAAATCCAGGGCTGACAATATCTGCCAGGCCACTTCCACCTCGCGCACCGGATCGTGGGTGAGGGAAACGCGGATAGTATCACCGAGTCCTTCCGCCAGCAATATGCCTATGCCCACGGCGGACTTCACCGCTCCGCGCAGCAGCGTGCCGGCTTCCGTAACGCCCACGTGCAACGGGTAGTCGCAGCGCGACCCCATCAGCCGGTACGCGGCCACCGTGGCCGGTACGGACGAGGACTTGAGCGAAATCTTGATGGCGTCAAAGCCGCGTTCCTCCAGCATGCGCACATGCCCAAGGGCGCTTTCCACCATGGCCTCGGGCGTGGGACCGCCAAAACGTTCCAGCAGCGCCTTTTCCAGCGAGCCGGCGTTCACGCCCACCCGGATGCTGATGCCGTGCGCCTTGGCCGCGTCCACCACCCGGTCCACCTTGGCCCGGCCCCCGATGTTGCCCGGATTGATGCGCAGGGCGCTCACGCCGGCCTCTACCGCGCCCACGGCCAGGCCGCTGCTGAAATGGATGTCCGCCACCACCGGCAAAGGCGATTCGCGGCAGATGCGCGGCAGGGCTTGCACCGCCTTTTCGTCCGGCACCGCCACCCGCACGATTTCGCAGCCGGCCGTTGCCAGCCCGTGTATCTGCAAAAGCGTGGCCCCGGCGTCGCGCGTGTCCGTGTTGGTCATGCTCTGCACAACCACGGGCGCGCCCCCGCCCACGGCCACCGGGCCGATATGGATTCGTTTCGTCTGTTTCATAAGGTATGTGGTGAAAGGGAAAACTGTTAGAGCAAATCAATTTTGAAATTGTCCAAGAGTAGTATTGCCTCCGGCGGCCAAAGGGGTTGAACCCCTTTGGAAACCCCATTTTTCTAAGCAGATTTAAGTGAATAATTTCAAAATTGAAATGCTCTAGCCGCGCCGGGAGCCCCGCAAAAGCAAAATCATCCTTAGCCCCGAACCGCCCGGCAACCCCGAATAGGGTTTCCAAAGGGGGTTACCCCCTTTGGCCGCCGGAGGCATTCTTTTCCGCGCCTCACCCGCGCCGGCGCTCGAAAAAGTCGCGTAGCAGGGCGGCGCATTCTTCCCGGCGTATGTTGCCGAGACTCCAGGGCCGGTGGTTGTGAAAGGGCTGGTCCAGACCGTCGAGGCAGGAATCCACGGCTCCGGCTTTGGTATCCGGCGCGCCGTACACCAGCCCGGCCACGCGGGCGTGAACCAGGGCGCCCACGCACATCAGGCAGGGCTCCAGGGTAACCACCAGCACGCTGCCTTCCAGACGGTAGTTGCGGCTGGCCAGACAGGCGGCGCGCAGGGCGGCCACTTCGGCGTGGGCCGTAGGATCATTGAGCGATTCCGGCGCGTTGCGTCCTTTGCCGAGAATGCGCCCGTTGCCGGCCACCACCAGGGCGCCCACGGGCACTTCGCCGGCGGCTCCGGCCCGGCCGGCCTCGGCCAGGGCTTCGGCCATAAGGGCCTCCCATGATTCCCAGCCCGGCGGGGCCGGTGGAACGATGCGGCCGGAATGCGAAGGCATGCGCCGTTCCTTTATAAATGCCGCCGGATGTGCTGCAATACTTCTTCCGGCGTATTTTTGATCGCCATCAGTTCAAGTTCCGATTCCCTGATGTAGCCGTCGCGCACCATGACGGTGCGTATCCAGTCCACCAGGCCGCCCCAGAAATCCCGCCCGTAAAGGACGATGGGAAAAGGCTTGATGCGATGCGTCTGGGCGAGCACAAAAGCTTCGGAAAGCTCGTCTATGGTGCCCATGCCGCCGGGCATGACCACGTAGGCCTTGGCATATTTGACGAACATGAGCTTGCGGATGAAAAAGTAGCGGAAATTGCAGCGCGTTTTCACGTAGGGGTTGACGTCCTGCTCGTGGGGCAGGTGGATGTGCAAGCCCACGGAGGCGCCGTTGCCCTCGCAGGCGCCCTTGTTGCCGGCCTCCATCAGGCCGGGGCCGCCGCCGGTGATGATGCCGTAGCCGTTTTCGGCCAACAGCCTGGCGATGGTCACGGTATCCTTGTATACTTGCGAATCGGGCCGGGCTCTCGCGGAACCGAAAATGGAAACGCAGTTCTGAACCTGACTCAGGGCTTCAAAGCCTTCGACTGCTTCCGCAATGATTTTGAAGACGCGCCACGAGTCCTGAGCGGTAATCGGTGCGGGAAGAAACTCTGATTGGCTCATGCCAGTCTCCTCTGACTGTTCGTGGGTAAAACGGCCTGAATAAGCGTCGTCATGAGGGCAAAAATTCTCTTGTGACGATGCCGTCCGCGGTGCGCTCGCCTTTGTATACCCGCCTTGGCCCCGCCACGCAAACATTTTGCCGCAAGGGCAACGGCCAAGAGAGGCCGCGCAAGGCAGCGGCAGGGGCCGGGCGCGGGAAAACGGCGCGTCCGGGTCACAACGAGAGCAGAAAAAGCTGGGCCAGCAGATGGTGATCCGGGCCGTCCTCAGGGGAAGGGGCGGCGGGATCGGCAAAGGCGGGGGAGTGCGCGGCCGGGGCGTTTGCCGGCAAGTTTTCGCCGGCGACGGGCGACGCCTGCGGCGTCAGGGGCGGGGCGGAATGCGCCGCCGCCGGGCCACCGGGCGGGTGATAATCCTGGCCCGGAAAGAGGGCGGGGGAAGCGTCCAGCAGATCGTCCAGAACCGGCAGGCCGGCCTTGCCGCCGTGGGCGAACAACATTGGCGCGGACGCGTGACCGTCGGGCTCCGGCGGGCTGGCTTCCGGACAGGCTTCCTGACTGGCCTTCGAACCGTCTTCAGGGGCGGGGGCGGCGGCGAAAAAAAGCCCGGTCTCGCCATGGCCCTCGTCCAGCAAGGCCAGGCCGCCGCTGGGGCGAAAGTCCTCCAGAGAACGGGCCAGGGCGTCCACAAGATCCTTGCCCAAAACCACGGCCCCGTCCGGCATTTCCAGGTACAGGCTTCCGCCTTCGGCCGCGGGCAGAAAATTCTGCAACACCAGGTTCGAGCCGTTGTCGAAATGGACCAGCACATCCCTGCCGTTGTTGCTCCAGGTGGAGTCGCCCGGTTCAAAGCCCAGCCTGTACACGCAACCCGCCTGTATGGCGACGCGCGCGGTTTCGCCCTCGGCGGGTCTGTCCAGCATGACCGTGCTTGCGGCGTGATCTTCCGCCATGGCGGCACTCTCCCTGAAAGACGCGGCAGTGGGGGAACAAACCGGCCCCTCACCTCTTTTCTAGCGATAGCACAAGGCCCGCGCCCTGCCAAGACGGGCGCATTCCGGCAAAAACATTGAAGTTCAAAGGCAAAGCGGTTAGGGTGAAACGGCATCGGGGCTTTTTTGCGGTATCGCTTTCCCGTTATTTTCCTTGAAACAACCACTCATCTGTGCGGAGTTTTTTGATGAAAGTCCAACTTATGGGGGCCGCCCAGACCGTTACCGGCTCCTGTTACGTCATAGAAACCGAACAGGCCCGTTTCGCCGTCGATTGCGGCCTGCACCAGGGCAACGCGGAAATCGAAAAAAGAAACGTCAACACCGGGCTTTACAAGGCCGCCAAATTCGACTTCATTCTGCTCACCCACGCCCATATCGACCACAGCGGCCTTTTGCCCCGCATGGTCAAGGAAAAGTTCACCGGCCCGGTCTACTGCACCGAGCCGACCATGGACCTGCTCTCCATCATGCTTGAAGACAGCGCCCACATTCAGGAAATGGAAGCGGAATGGGCCAATCGCAAACGCGCCCGTTACGGCAACGGCGCCCCCGTGGAGCCGCTGTACACGGTGGAAGACGCCCAGACCATCACCCGCCAACTGCGGCCGGCCCGCTACAACGAATTCTTCGAGCCCAAGCCGGGCGTACGCGTGTGTTACCGCGATGCCGGGCACATTCTGGGCTCGTCCTTTCTGGAACTGGAAATTACTGAAGGCGAAAATATCACCCGCCTGGTGTTCTCCGGCGATCTGGGCCGGCCCAACGCCCTGCTCATGAACGACCCCTCGCGGCCGGCCATGCCCGTGGACTACCTTTTTCTGGAATCCACTTACGGCGATCGCGACCACAAAAACGAGGACACCAGCCGCGACGAACTGGCCGAGGCCATCCGCTACGCCTGCGATCGCGGCGGCAAAACCATTATCCCCGCATTCGCCGTGGAGCGCACCCAGGAAATTCTCTACACCCTGTTCCTGCTCCGCAAGGAAGGCAAGCTGCCGAACATTCCCGTGTACGTGGACAGCCCCCTGGCCATCAAGGCCACGGAAATCTTCCGCAAGCACCACACCTTTCTGGACAAGGACACGGAAAAATTCATCAAGGACGGCGAAGACCCCCTGTCCCTGCCGGGCCTCAAGTACACGCCTTCCACGGACGACTCCCGGGCCATCAACGAACAGGACGGCTCGGCCATCATCATTTCCGCCAGCGGCATGTGCAACGCCGGGCGTATAAAGCACCACCTGCGCCACAACCTCTGGCGGCCCGAAGCCAGCGTCGTCTTTGTCGGCTACCAGGCCGTGGGCACGCCGGGCCGTAAAATCGTGGACGGCGCCAAACGCATCAATATCCTGGGCGAAGATATCGCCGTGGCCGCGAAAATATTCACCATCGGCGGGTTCTCCGGCCACGCCGGGCAAAGCCAGCTTCTGGAATGGGTAAGCCACTTCGTGCGGCCGGAACTGACGGTATTCCTGATCCACGGCGAGGAAAAAGCCCAGAGCATCATGGCCGGCCTGCTGCGCGACCGCTTCCAACTGCCGGTAAGCGTGCCCGCCTACCTTGAGGAACTGACCCTGGCCCCGGGCAAAAAGCCGGTGGCCCGCATAGACGAAAGCATCGCGCCCAAAAAGGTCAACTGGAACTTCCTGCTCTCGGAAACCGAAGGCAAGCTGGCCCAACTGCGCGCCAGCCTGGCCGAGGTCCAGAACAAACCCTGGGCCGACCAGGTGGAAATACAGGAGCAAATCCTGGACCTCAACAAACGCTTCCTGCACGTCATTTCGAACTTGTAGGGGGGAGTGCTGACGCGCTGGGGGAAGGGAGAAGGAAACTTTCCTCAAAAGTTTCCTTCTCCCTCCTCTTCACTCTACTCCCCCCTTCACCCAAAGGCACTACTTATGCGCATTATAGCCGGAGCGTACCGGGGGCGGACCCTTAAGACCACGGTGGGACCGGGATTTCGGCCGGCCATGGGAAAGGTGCGCGAGGCGCTGTTTTCCATGCTGGAGGCCAGGGGCGTTGTCTGGCCCGAGGCCAGGGTGCTGGATTTATACGCCGGCAGCGGCAGTTTGGGCTTTGAGGCCTTGAGCCGCGGGGCGGCCCACGTGTGCTTTGTGGAATCCGCGCCTTACGCGACCAAGATTATCGCCGCCAATGCGGAGATGCTGGGCGTTGAGGAAGGGCGCTACGCCATCCGGCGGGAAGAGGCGGCCAAGGTGCTGGCCAAGCGGCCGGCGGCGCCGTTTTCCGTGGTGTTTATTGATCCTCCGTATTCGATGGACGTGATCGGGCACACCCTGAACGCCCTGCTCAAGAACTACTGGGCGGCGCCGGGGGCGGTGATCAACGCCGAGGTGGAGGAACGCCTGCGCTTTGATCCGGAAAAGGCCCACGCGGACCTTGAACTGCTGGCCGACCGGACCTACGGACAAACAAGGGTCATCTTATGGAACGCGAACCGACAGTAGCCATTTATCCCGGCACCTTCGATCCTTTGACCAGCGGCCATGTCAGCCTGATCCGCCGGGCCTGCGAGATATTCGATATGGTGGTGGTGGCCGTGGCCAACGATACGCCCAAAAATCCGCTGTTCACCATAGAAGAGCGGGTGTCCATGGCCCAGGAGGTCTTTGCGGACAACCCCAATGTGCGGGTGGAGCCCTTTTCCGGCCTGCTGGTGGACTATGTGGAGCGGCGCGGGGCCAGGGTCATTCTGCGCGGGCTGCGGGCGGTTTCGGATTTCGAGTACGAGTTCCAGCTCGCGCTCATGAACCGCAAGCTCAAGCACCACATCCAGACCCTGTTCCTCATGACCGACTACCAGTGGCTGTATATCAGCTCCACCATCGTCAAGGCCGCGGCCAGCCTGGGCGGCGACATCAAGGATCTGGTGCCGGATTCCGTCTACACGCGCGTGCGGGAAAAATACGGCTATCCTTACCCGCTCGCGGCAAACAAGTAGCGCCGCCGCGCTGTTTTCTCCATGAATTCTTCTCCGCCGCAATTTATGGTCTGCCTTTCCGGCCCCACCGGGGCGGGCAAAACCGCCGCCGCCCTGGCCCTGGCCGGGGTCTTTCCCGTCAGCGTGATCAACGCCGATTCCCGCCAGGTGTACCGGGATTTTCCCCTTATCACGGCCCAGCCTTCGCCCGAGGAACGCGGCCGCTGCCCGCACCTGCTCTATGGCTTTCTGCCCACGGAAGAAAAGCTGGGCGCGGGCGAATACGCCCGGCTGGCCGCCGCCGCCATCCGCGAGGAGAGCGAAAAAGGCCGGCTGCCCGTGCTGGTGGGCGGCACCGGCCTGTACTTCAAGGCCCTGCTGGAAGGCATCGCCCCCATTCCGGACATTCCGCCCGACATCAGCGCCCATTGGCAAAAGCGCTGCGATGAGGAAGGCAGCGTCGCCCTGCACGCCCTTTTGGCCGGGCACGATCCCGCGTACGCGGCCAAAATTCACCCCAACGACCGCCAGCGGATCATGCGCGCCCTGGAAGTCTGGCAGGCCACGGGCAAGCCCTTTTCCTGGTGGCACGCCAGGCCGATGGAGGCATCGCCCCACGCGGCCTGCAAAATCGGCCTGGAACTGCCCATGGCCGAGTTGGAGCCGATTCTGCAACGGCGCATCGAACTCATGTTGCGGGCCGGCGCCCTGGAAGAGGCCGAAACAGCCCTGAAGCGCTGTGCCGACCCGGAAGCGCCGGGCTGGTCCGGCATCGGTTGCGCCGAACTGCACGCCCATCTGGGCGGCCGCATCAGCCTTGAGGAATGCCGCGCCCTCTGGTTCAAAAACACCCGCGCTTACGCCAAGCGCCAGAACACCTGGTTCCGGGCCGACAGGGACATCCGCCGCTTCCGGCCGGAAGAGACAGAGGCGATTGTCCGCCACGTCCGTGCGGCGCGGGAATATGCCTCCGGCGGCCAAAGGGGGTGACCCCCTTTGGAAACCCCGATTGGGGACGCGACGGTTGCGGTTATGCGAGAGTTTCCCCGGTTGCGGGGCTCTCGTTGGAATGGACAAATTGTAGTGAAGGCTGAAATAAGCATGGGCCACGAGAATATTCTCGTGGCCCATATTGATTGACGTTTATCGGCGGGAGCCCCGTTTAGAGCATTTCACGAATGAAATGAGTGAATTGCTCTGCAAGGATTTGTCCTCAAATCCTTGCCGCAAAAGAGGCGTAGGCGGGTCGCGGACACAGGCTCTGTGCCTTGCCCGAAGTTTCGCGACTCTTTCAAGCGTTAATTGCT
>JAVBOI010000040.1:0-35870 GCA_031550695.1 Desulfovibrio sp.
CCCCGGGGAAGAGCCAGTCGCTGATAAAGTAGAAGACCACGAGCATGATCACGCCCAGCGCAATGGAATTACGCACCAGCTTGATCTCCACCTCGTTCATCGGCTCGTATTCCATCTTTTGGATTTCTTCATGGAACTTCACGTCATTTGCTTCTTTCATCGTTTTCTCCGTTTCGCATCACTGCGGGAATGGTTGCCGGAAGACTACAGCAAGTCAACGTTGAGACTATCCGCCTGAGCCTGACCCACAAAACGGGGGTTTCCAAAGGGGTTCAACCCCTTTGGCCGCCGGAGGCAATACAACTCTTGGACAGCTTCAAAATTGATTTGCATCTATCCCACCAGGGGAGGCTTCACGCCGTGGAAGAACAGCCAGGAAATGAACAGGCCCACCCAGATGATGAAGCCGAACAGGCAGACGCAATACACGGCCGCCAGACGGCCGATGCCCTCGGCCCACAGCTTGCGGAAGTTGGACACCATGCCGATGGTGAAGAAGGTGAGGACGAAGAAGATCAGGCGCAGGGAGTTAATCGTTCCGGTAACCGCCTTGCCCATGGCCGGGCCGCCCGAAATCTGCGTGCAGACGAAAAGCAGCAGCAGGAAGGTGGCGATATAGCCGAGAACAAAGCGCGGAAAACGTGCCCACACGTCGGAAAGGCCCATGCGGCGGCCGTCGGCGCTGGGTTCAAACTTGGTGCACCAGATGTAGGCCAGCACAAAGGACCAGATGCCGATGAACACGTCGATGAAGATCTTGACCGTGGTCGTGACCATGACGATCCAGCCTTCCTGATAGTTCAGGCCGTCGGCCGAAAGCGCCTTGGCCCGTATCAGGGCGTCCACAATGGCGCCGCTGGCAATGGCCCCGCCGTCGGACTTGACCGCCAGGCCCATCCAGCCGCCGGCCACCATGGGCTCCTGGTGCAGGAAGTGCTGGGCCACAAAGGGCAGAATAAGCATTTCCACGCAGGTAAAGACAACCACCAGCGAGGACACCATGATCGGCACCACAGGGCGGGAGCGAATGGCCCCGCCGGTGGCAATGGCCGCCGACACGCCGCAGATGGAAATGCCCGAGGCAAGCGGGGCGGCCCATTCGCGGCTGAACTTGAAGTATCTGCGGGCCACGTAATATACCACGGCCCAGTAAATAAGGTAAGCTTCCACGATGGCGCACAGGCCCCGGAAGATGATGGAGGAGGCAAGCCCCATGGCCTCGCCAGCCTTGACGCCAAGTTCGGCGCCCATGATGACGATGGCTATCTTGACAAACATTTCCGGCCGGCAGGCCTCTTTCATCTTGTCCACAAGACCGGGCATGAAGTTGCCCACAAACACCCCGGCCAGCAGGGCGATGATATAGCCGGCCTCCCCGGTCAGGCCCATGGCCCAGGGAATGCCCGCGCTCTTGAGTTTGTCCGGCGTCACCGCGATGTAGGCGAAGTTGCCGGCCGCATAGCACAGGTAAGCGATAAAGAATATCAGCGTAAACCCTTTAACAAACTTGCGCACGTCGTCGCCAAGCGCCCGGATCCCGATGCTGAGCACAACGGTGATCACCACGTAGGTGACGAGCAGCGAACCGAACCCGCCAAGAAAACCATAGGCTTTTGACGTTGGCTTGAAAATGTTGCTGAATTCGAGCCATGTGTTGGCCTTGACCACCCAGCCGAGAACATCAATCCCGGCCACGTTGAGCATTGCCAGAAGAAAAAGAAAGGTCCCTGTCATCAGGGCGACTTTGTCTTCTGTTAACCCGACTTTGTTGCTCATGTATTCCTCCTCCTTATGCTGAAATGAGGCGCGCCCGAATGGGCAATACGCCGTTTGCCGTACTGGCGGTTATCAACAAGCGCCAGATAGCAAAAAGCGTTCCCCCAGGGGCAGAGTAATAATTTAAGCGTGTTACATGGATAAAGACATGCTGATGGTGCATACTCAGGTATGCAGGGTGCATTGTCGGGGCAGCATTGCCCTTCGGGCGGATGATGCCTATACTTGGAGCAAACAATGCGCATACTACCGTATTCCCTCCAAGGCCGTTTTCTGCTGGGGCTCCTTGCCGTCGTCATGCTGCTGGGGCTTTTCTTCTCCGTTGTCCTGCGGGCCCACATGCAGGAACTCTTCATTTCCGAGGCCCGGGCCAAGGCCAACCTCATGGCCGCCCACACTGAGGCCATCCAGAGCTACGTGCGCAATACGTTGCGCCCGGCGGTCTCGCACGCCGTCGCGCCCGACGAGTTCATCATCGAGGCCATGTCCACCTCGTTCGTCACGCGCCACATTTTGAGCGTCCTTTCCGGGGAAGAAAGCCACTTCATTTACCGGCGCGTGGCCAAAAACGCCCGCAACCCCGACTATGAGGTGAACGACAGGGAACGCGCCTTTTTCGAGCGTTTCACCGAGCACCCCGAACTGGCGCGCATAGAAGAAAGCGTGCGCGTCCAGGGCAAGGAGCACCTGTCCGTCGCCCGGCCCGTCTATTTTACCCCCGACTGCATGCGCTGCCACGGCGCCCCGGAGAAGGCCCCGGCGGTGCTCCTAAGGATGTATGGCGCCACGCGCGGCTTCTGGCGCCAGCCCCACGAACTGGCCGGGCTGGACATCATTTCCGTGCCCATAGAAAGCTCCACCGGGGCCATCGGCCGGTCCATCACCATGTTCGCCGTCTTTTTCGGCTCCGGCATGCTGTTGCTTTTGCTGCTCATGCAGGGTTTCTTCAACAGGCTGGTGGTGCAGAACCTGCGCCGCGTGGGCGCCATCCTGCACAGCGGGCTCTTCCGGGACGAAGAGAACTCCCTGCTGGCCCCCTTGCAGCGGGAAGAGGAAATTGAAGGCATGGTGCGGGGCATCGAGCAGATCGCCACGCACCTGAGCAACGCCCGCCGGCAACTCAGCGAATACGCGAAAAACCTGGAAAGCATGGTTAAGGCGCGCACCGTTGATCTGGAAACGGTCGTGCTGGAACGCAGCGCCGACGTGCAGCTTTTCGTGCGCCTGCTCAGCGGGTTGAACCGCAACGTGGAAAAGCGGGAACTGCTGCAAACCTCGCTGGAGCTGATCGCCCGACACTTCAGCGCCCAAAGGGCCGTCTACGCCTGCGGGCTTTCCGGCTCTGATTTCATGATTTGGCCCCCCCTGTCCGGAGACCGGCGAAACAGCCTGGACCCTGACGAACGGGAGGCCTTGAGCCGCCATCTGTGCCAGGGGGAAGCGGCCCTGCTGCCCGGCGTCTGGTACCTGCCCGTGCAGACCTCCGGCCAGACACGCGGCCTGCTCGGGCTATACTGGGGAGCGGAAGCCGCCGCCCCGGAAGATGCCGAACGCGCGGCCGCCGCGCCCCGCCAGGATCAGTTCCCGCTCGCCATGGCCTTCGGGCACCAACTCGGCATCGCCCTTGACAACCTGGACGCCCTGGACGCCCTGCTCTGGCAGAACTCCTTGCTGGATTCCATTGTGGAGGGCATTTCCGATCCCCTGCTGCTTACGGAACCGGACGGCGCGCCGCTTATCGCCAACGCCTCGGCGCGCGCTCTGGCGCGGCGGCTTCTGGGACACGAAAAAGCCGAGGGCGAAGACGCGCCCGTGGACGCTGCCCAGGACGACGCCCCGCTGCTGGCCGGCCTGCTCGATCTGATGCAGGCGCGGCACGCGGACCACGCCGATCTGGCCGCTCCGGTCCAGTACGAGGTTGGCCTTGAAGACGGGCACAGTTTCGCCGTCAGCATGTACCCGTTGCGCACGGGCGCTTCCGGCGTGTCCAGAACCGTTATCCACCTGCGTGAAACCACAAAGGAAAAGCGCATGGTGTCGCACCTGCGCCAGAACGACAAGCTGGCCGCCGTGGGACGCCTCGCCTCGGGTCTGGCCCACGAGATCAACAACCCCCTGGGAGTGATCCGCTGCTATGCCGAGTTGCTGGGCAAGTCCGGCCTTGACGAGCAGCGCCGCGCCGACCTGACCGTGATCTTGCGGCATGTGGATCAGGCCCAGTCCGTACTGCGCGATCTGCTTGATTTCGCCCGCCCGCACAGCCCCAGCCCGGCTGTCTGCGATGTGGAGGCGCTGCTGGCCTCGGTCCTGGAAATCATCCGGCCCAGGGCGCGCACCTCCCGCCTGGACATCACTCTGGACGTGCCCCGGCCCCTCGGACTGGCGCGTCTGGACAGCCGCATGCTCGGCCAGGTGATCGTCAACCTGCTGCTGAACGCCCTGGACGCGGTGCAGGAAGCGGCCCCGCCGGACGGAGGCCGCATCATCCTCAGGGCCGCGCGGAACGACGTCGGCGAGTTGATCATTTCCGTGTCCGATAACGGGACAGGCATAAAAGAAAAAGATATGGGCAAAATCTTCGATCCCTTCTTCACCACCAAAGCGCCGGGAGCGGGAACCGGGCTCGGCCTCACTGTCACCTTTGGCATGGTCCGCGATATGGGGGGGCGGTTGGAAGCCGCCTCCCCGCCGCCGGATCACGGCGAGACGCGCATGACCGTTTTTACCGTGACCCTGCCCCCGGAACGCGCGGAGAAAGACCATGCCCGGTGAGCGACAACGCCTGCTTATCGTTGATGACGAGATCGACTTTGCCAAAGGACTGGCCCGCCTGATCGCCTCCGATTTTCCCGATCTGGCCGTGTCCACGGCCTTTTCGGGCCGGGAAGCCCTTGCCGCCATGGAAGATCTGCCGCCGGACCTGCTGCTCCTTGATCTGCACATGCCGGACATGCACGGCCTGGACGTGATGCAGGAAGCGCTGGCCAAACAGCCGGAACTTTCCGTGATCGTGCTGTCGGCCCACGGCAGCATTGAAACGGCCGTCACCGCCCTGAAAAGCGGGGCCTGGGATTTTCTCACCAAGCCGGTGCGGGGCGAGGAACTGCACCGGGCCATTGCCAACGCGCGCCAGCGGAGCCTGCTGCTGGGGGAAAACAACCGGCTCAAGGCCCTGGCCGCGCAGTCGGAACAGAACACGCGCCTGGTCGGCGATTCGCCCGCCATCCGCCTGTTGCAGGACAGCATCCGCGCGGTCGCCTCTTCCAGCTACATCGTGTTCATTCAGGGTGAATCCGGCACGGGCCAGGAACTGGTGGCGGAGTCCATCCATAAGCTCAGCGCCCGAAGAACCCAGCCTTTTATCAAGGTAAATTGCCCGGCCATTCCGGAATCCCTGCTGGAAAGCGAGCTTTTCGGGCATAAAAAGGGCGCCTTTACCGGCGCCGTGGCCAACCGCAAGGGGCTGTTTGTGGAGGCCTCGGGCGGCACCCTGATGCTGGACGAAATCGGCGACATCCCCTTGAGCATCCAAACCAAGCTGCTGCGCGTGCTTCAGGACGGCATGGTCCGCCCCGTGGGCGCGAGCCAGGCCGTGGCCGTTGACACGCGCATCATCGCCGCCACCAACCAGGACCTGGAAAAAAAGATCAAAAGCGGGGAATTCCGGGAAGACCTGTTCCACCGGCTCAATGTGCTGACCATTCACACCCCGGCCCTGCGGGAGCATAGAGAAGACATCCCGCTGCTGGCCGCCCGCTTTCTGGCCCGGGCCTGCGTGGAAATGGGCATGGAACCCAAACGCCTGTCGCCGGAAGCGGCCGCCGGCCTGTGCCAGCGCGAATGGTCGGGCAATGTGCGCGAGCTTCAGAACTTCATGCGCCGGCTGGCGGTTTTTGCCGGCGGTCCGGCGGTGCTGCCGGCCCATCTGCGTTTCGGCGAAGGCCGGCGCATGGCCGCCGCGCCGGAAGAGACCCCCCCCTCACCGTACAAAGAGGCGAAACATGACGTCGTGGAATCCTTCACCCATCAATACATGAAGGAAATGCTCCAGCTTACCGGCGGCAACATTTCCGAGGCCGCCAGGATATCGGGCATCGGCCGGGTCGCGCTGCAGAAACTTCTGCGCCGCATCCGCCTTGACGCGGACGAATTTCGTCATTAGGGCTTAGTAACGTTACACGGTAAAAAGGACGCTTTGATGAAAGACGAAACCGGCCTGTATTATCATCCTGACCCCTCTGATGCCAAAACCAGGGTCTACGTGCGCGAAAGCGCGGCCGGCGTCGAATTCCGGATGTGGCGCGCCGATCATCCGGAAGTGTGGGAGCGCCACGAATGGCTGGCCTACGACGTGCTCATGGCCGCCGCCTCCATGTACAAGGAACGCGGCAACAAGGCGGACCCCCTGACTTTTTACGATCTGAACGTGGCCAGGGCCCTCTTGAAAGAAGAGGCCCGAAAAAGCGTTCAGGTAAAGCGCTAGCGGCCTCTGGAGCGGATTGATTTTGGGATTTTCCACAGAGGCCGGCCCCCCAGACGGGGTTTCCAAAGGGGCTCAGCCCCTTTGGCCGCCGGAGGCAATACGACTCTTGGTCAACTTCAAAATTGACTTGTTCTGGCGACAACGCGGCCGGCGCCCGCGCGGATTCACGGAGCAGCCGCATGCATGAAGTCAGCCTGGGCGGCGTCATAGCCGACTACCTTACCGGCGAACAGCTCGAGCGCACCACCTACGAGGATCTGCGCCAGGCCCTGGCCAGATTCCTGGTGGAAGAACGCGGGTTTGCTCCCGCCCTGCTGCGGCCGCGCCATGCCGTGGCCTACAGCGCCGGCGGCGAACAGCACGAACGTCTGGCGGACATCGCCGTTTTTTGCGCCTCCGGCGATCTGTGCATGCTGGTGGTGTTCTGCCCCGGCCAGGTGCACACCTATACGCGCGAAGTTACCGCCCTGGCCCGGCTTGCCCTGCCGCATCCCAGCCCTTTGGCTGTGGTCACCGACATGCGCGAGGCCGAACTGTTCGCGGTAAAAGACGGAACCATTCTGGCCCGGGGGCTGTCCGCTCTTCCCGATCAGAGGGAAGTGGAACGGCTCGCGGCCGCTTACGCCCTGCCGCCCCTGAACGCCGGGCAGCGGGACAAGGAAAGCCGCATCCTGCACGCCTACACCGGATTTTTGAAAACCTGCTGCGGCGAGGACTGCCCGCTTCCCTGATCGGAAAACGCGGGCTCGAATATTTTTTTTGAGAGTATTTTAGAGCAAATCAATTGTGAAGTTGTCCAAGAGCAACTATTGCCTCCGGCGGCCAAAGGGGCTGAGCCCCTTTGGAAACCCCATACGCAAAAGGAGCGGTACCATAACCATGCGGACCTGGGTGCATCACAACCACGCCGCTTTTGAGCGCGACGTGCTGAGGGACTTCTGCCGGGCAGCGGCCCGGCTTTCGGAGCAGTTCGCCCGTTTCGCGGCCACCCGGACCGTTTCTTTTCCTGTGCTGCGCAACATGGTGGGCGAACCCCTCAACAAGGGTCTGCTCTGGCGCCTCAAGGACAAGGCTCACCACATATTCCTCAACGCGGGCAAGGCAAGGCCGGTCGGGCTGCTGCTGGACTGGACCCTGGGCTACATTTTCCACGAATCGCTCAAACTCATGGAAGACGCCCACCAGCGCCAATACTACGCGCCCCAGTTGGAAAGCCTGACCGATCTCGTCCATGACCCCGAACTGGCCGAGCGGATGCGGGATCTGCTCGATATCCAGAGCCAGACCGTGGAAAGCATGCGCCGCGAGGTTGTCCGCCTGGAAAACCTGCTGTTGCAATCGCGCAAGCTCTTCTGTCTGTATTTCGCCGGCCGCGCCGACCACCGCCCCCTGGCCCGCTTTCTGCACGATCACAACGACCTGGCGCGCGCGGTTTTTGCCGAAGATCACGAACACCTGATGCGGGCGGTATACAAAGACGAGCCCGAGCGCCTGCACATAGAGGCCGCCCATTCCCTGCTGGAAAGCGCCCGCGTCGAAGCCGCCGCCCGGGCCGTTGACGCCGCCCTGGCCGTCAACCCCTTCAGCCCCGGCGCCCTGGCCCTGAAAGGGACCGTTGACCGCCTGGGGACGAGTAACGGTTCCAACGACGTTTCTTCGCGCAATGATCTTCCCCCGGAACAGCCGGACGCAACCTGCCCCGAAAACCTTGCCCTGGTTCCGCAACGGGATTATCCTTGACAGAACCATCAGACGCCTTACGGAAAAACGAAAGCAATCATCCATGAGGAGACGCCATAATGCCTTTGCTGCACCCCAACCGGAATCCCGCCTTTTTGTCCCTGGTGAACACGGACAAGGCGGAGCTGTTCCGCGACGTGTTTCCCTACACCAAAATCAGCCGCGTGCCCTTTGACGGCATTTACGTTGAGCCGCGCCCGGCCGATCCCATGTTCATCACGGATACCACCTTCCGCGACGGGCAGCAGGCGCGCCCGCCCTATACGGTCAAGCAAATTCTCCATATCTACGATTTGCTGCACGAGCTTGGCGGCCGCAGCGGGCTCATCCGGGCCTGCGAATTTTTCATGTATTCCGACAAGGACAAAAGGGCCATCGAGGCCTGCCGCTCCAGGGGATACACCTTTCCCACCATCACCGGCTGGATACGCGCCAACATAGACGACCTGCGCCTGGCCAAGGAAATGGAATTCAAGGAAGTGGGCATGCTCACCAGCGTGTCCGACTACCACATCTTCATGAAGCTCGGCTGGAGCCGCCAGAAGGCCATGGACAACTATCTGGCCCTGGCCGCCAAAGCCCTGGAATGGGGCATTGTGCCGCGCTGTCACTTTGAGGACGTCACCCGGGCCGACGTGCGGGGCTTCTGCCTGCCCCTGGCGGCCAAGCTCATGGATCTGGCCAAGCAGAGCGGCATGCCCGTGAAAATCCGCCTGTGCGACACCATGGGCTACGGCGTGCCCTATCCGGGCGCGGCCCTGCCGCGTTCCGTGCCGCGCCTGGTGCGGGCCTTTACGGATGCGGCCGGCGTGCCGGGCGAATGGCTGGAATGGCACGGCCACAACGATTTCCACAAGGTGCTCATCAACGCCTCCACGGCCTGGCTCTACGGATGCAGCGGGGTCAACAGCACCCTGCTGGGCTTTGGCGAGCGCACGGGCAACTCTCCCCTGGAAGCCATGGTCATCGAGTACATTTCCCTTACCGGCGACGACGACGCGGCCAATACCCAGGTCATCACCACCATCGCCCGGTACTTTGAAAAAGAGCTGGACTACCGCATTCCGGACAACTATCCCTTTGCCGGCAAGGACTTCAACGCCACCAGCGCGGGCATTCACGTGGACGGCCTGGCCAAGAACGAGGAAATCTACAACATCTTCGACACCAAGACCATTCTCGGCCGCTCCGTGCCCATCATCATCAACGACAAGTCCGGCCGGGCCGGGGTGGCTTACTGGATCAACCAGACTCTCAACTTAAGCGACGACCAGCAGGTGAGCAAAACCCACCCGGCCGTGGGCATGATCTACAACCGCATCCTCCAGTCCTACGAAGGCGGCCGCAGCACCAACTTCTCCAACAAGGAGATGCTCTCCCTGGCCAAGCGCTACATGCCGGAAATATTCCCCTCGGAATTCGAACGCATCCGGGGCATTACCAAAAAGCTGGCCGCCAACATCATCGCCAAGCTGGCCAAGGATATCGTCATCAAGGGCCAGGGCAACGATCACTACCCCTGGATGGGGCAGTTTCTTCAGGAATACCCCTTTATCCAGTACATCAACCTCACTGACGACAAGGGCCGGCTTCTGGCCAGCGCCGTTCTCGACCCCAAATACAAGGACCTTTACGAGCGCCTTCCCCTGGGCTTCGACTTCTCGTCCCGCGAATGGTTCACCGTGCCCATGAAAAGCGGCAAGCTCCACGTGACGGACATCTACCAGTCCCTGTTCACGGACAAGCTTATCGTCTCGGTCTCGGCCCCGGTCACGGACGAACACGACGAAATCGGCGGCATCATAGGCGTGGATATCCAGCTCGACGAACTCCTCCGCCGCGCCGAAGCTCTCGAGGAACAACAGAACGATAATGGCAACTAGCCAAGACGGCGGCGAGCGCGACACGCGACCGGCCCGCATCGTTCTTATGCTGCCCCGCTTTTCCCGCTACGGCGGCGTGGAGCAGTACGGCTATGCCCTGGCCGGGGAACTGGCGGGACGCGGGCATGCGGTGGACTTTATCTGCGCCCGGCAGGAAGCCGAGGCCCCGGCCGGGGTGCGGGTTATTGCCGTGGGCCGGCCTCCGGGGCTCAAGGTGGCGAAAATGCTCTGGTTCCTGATCCGGGCGGAACAGATTCGCCGGGCCGGGGGGTATGACCTGAGCATCAGCCTGGGCAAAACCTGGAATCAGGATATCGCCAGGGTGGGGGGCGGCCCGTTGCAGATGTTCTGGCGGCTGTCGCAGAAAGCCTGGGACAAGGGCCTGCCCCGCCTGGGCAAAAAGCTTGCCCGCCTGGTGCAGCCGGCCAACTGGCTGACCTTGATCATCGAAAAGCGCATGTTCACGCAAACGCCTTGCGTGGTAGCCATTTCCGACAGCGTGCGCCGTTGGGTGAGCGAGATGTATCCGCAACTCGGCGCACCGGGCAATGACCGGCAGAAGTTGCTCACCATTTACAACTGCCCGGATGTGTCGCGTTTTCATCCGCCGACGCCGGAGGAACGCCGGACGGCCAGAGAAGCGCTGGGAGTGGGAGCGGATGCCTATGTCCTGGGTCTGGCCACCACCAATTTCGCCCTTAAGGGCGTGGAGCCGCTGATCCGTTCTCTGTCCATGCTGCCGGACGACACGTATTTGTATGTCGCCGGCGGCAGGAATCCGCAAAAATACCAAAGGGTGGCCGAATCGTTGGGCGTGGGCGGCCGGGTGCGTTTTCTCGGCAAGGTTGAGGACATGCGGACTTTTTACCACGGGCTGGACATGTTCGTGCTGCCCTCTTTCTACGACACCCTGGGCAACGTGGTTCTGGAAGCCCTGGCCTGCGGCCTGAAGACCCTGTGCTCCGACCGGGCCGGCGCTTCGGCCTTTCTGCCGCCGGAGCGGGTTATTGCCGACCCCTCGGACTCGGCCGGGATGGCGCGGCAGATCACGCTCCTGCGCGGGGCGGAGGAGAGTCTCCCCTTCACTCCCAAGGGCGCGGGCCTGGACGAAATCGCGGCTCTGGCCGAAGCCATGGTGGAGAAAAAGCGCTTGCAAAGGATGGACAGGGAGGATACGCCCTCCTTGCGGGGGCAGGCATGAAAGTAGCGTATCTTGTTGGCGGGCTGCCTTTTGGCGGCATTGAGCGCTGGCTCTATGACCTTAATCTCGAATACATGCAGAGCGGTCTGGTGCGGGGCCGGGTGTTCAACCTGTCGGGAACGGGCGAGCTTCTGCCGCAGTATGTGGCGGCCGGCATTGACATGGAATGCCTGGCCGGTTCCGTGCGCGCCATCGCCTCGCACCGGCTGGACATGGCGCTTCGGCTGCGCAAGCGCCTGAAAGCCTTTGCCCCGGACATCATCCACAGCATGCATTTCACGGCCAACCACCACGGCCGCATCGCCTCTCTGGGCCTGGGCATTCCCCATATCGTGCATCTGCGGAACGTCAAGCACGAGCGCAAGATGGTCCGCCGGCTTTCCGACAAACTGCTGTCCTATGCCACCACGGCCTATCTGGCTGTGTCCGAAGCCGTGGCCGGGGTGGTGCAAACGGATCACAATCTGGCCGGCCGGCCGGTACGGGTGCTGTATAACGCTCTGGAGCCGGAACGCCTGAATTTCGCGCCCCTGGACATCCGGGCCGCCTTTGGCCTGGAAGGGCCGTATGTTGTTGCTGTCGGCCGCTACGTGCCGCAGAAAAACCTGGACCTGCTCATCCGGGCCATGGGCATTATCCGCCAGGCCGGCGAGCGGGCCTCCCTCATTCTGGTGGGAGAAGGAACGGAGCGCCCCAGACTGGAAGCCCTGGTGGCGGAACTGCACCTGGAAGACCGGGTGGCGCTGGCCGGGTTCCGTAACGACGTGCCGGCCTTTTACAGGGCCGCCCGCATTTTCGCCATGCCTTCGGATTTCGAGGGACTGCCCATCGCCCATCTGGAAGCCATGCACTGCGGGCTGCCGGCCGTGGTGTCGGAGCATGTTCCGTCACTGGAAATCGCCAGCGAGGCCTCGCTGGTCTGCCGGCGCGACGCGCGGGACATTGCGGACAAGCTGCTGACGCTTCTGCGCGACAAGGAACTGCACGGCAAGTTGGCGGCCGCGGCCAAACGCGCGGCCGAGCCGCACACCATGGGAAATTACGCAAAGACCTTGCACGGAATTTATGAAACTATTCTGGCCGGAAGGCCGGTCGCGCCGTCCTGAACTTCCGGCGGTTCGCCGCAAAGGGGCCTTCCACGCCATGACCCATGTAGCCATATGCCTGACGGACAAGAACGGGACGTATTACAAGCACGCCCTGGTCACGGCGGCCTCGGTTCTTGACAACGCCAGAAGCGCGGTCTGTCTGCACCTGATCCATGATGAGACCCTGACGCCGGGGGCGGAAAAGGCGTTTCAGGATCTTTGCGCCCGGCACGGGCAAACGCTCCAACTGCACCATGCCCGGGAAATTTCCAAAGAAACCGAGCAAAACGTGCCGTCCTTTCTGGGCAAGGGCACCCTGTACAAAACCATGCTCCCCAGCCTGCTGCGGGAAGACAAGGTGCTTTACCTGGATTGCGACATTGTCTGCCTGTGTGATGTGGCCGAGGTCTTTCGGATCGACGTTTCCGGGCAGTTTCTGGGCGCGGTGAAAATGGGGCGGGAACAGGGTCTGAAATGGAGCAAAAAGCTCGGCCTGACGTCGGATTTCTGCATCAACGCCGGCGTGCTCCTGATGAACCTGGAAAAAATCCGCCGGGAGATTCCCGACTACACGGAGCGGCTTCTTGACGTTGTGCGCACCAAAAATATCCCCGTGGGGGATCAGGGCGCCACAAACACCTTTTTTGACGGCCGGCCGGACGCCTACCATTTTCTGCCGGAGTTCTGCAACTTCCGCACGGAGCAGGAGGATCACGCCACCCTGCCTCTTGGGGACTACCGGGGCAAAATCGTCCATTTTGCCGGCAAGAAACCCTGGGAGGTTTTTTCCGCTCCGGCGGTCTTTTACTGGAAATATTACGCGGCGCTGTTTCCGGAAGAGGATGCTTTCGCCCGTATGGAGGCGCTGGAGCCGTATGAATACGCCCCGCTCTTCTCGTTCATGCTGCGGCACGAGCGCATCCGCCGCTGGGTGAACAGGCTGTATGAAATCAGCGAGAACGGCTTGGTGAAAACGTTGAAAAGCCGGGTCGGCAGGTAGACGTCCGCATCGCGCGGCGGCTATTCGCGCGGCATTAGGAACCGTGCCTATTTGCCTGGCCGGCGCCCCCGCGATTATGGAATACGGGGGGAAGCTCCGGTTAACGACCGCGTTGGCCCCCACAAGGCAGTGGTCCCCTGTTTCCACGCCCCCCATGATGACCGCGCCGGCGAAAATTGTAACATTGCGCCCAATCACCGGATAGTTTCCCTCGTGCTCGGTTATCGCTTTTTTCACGCCGATGGTGACGTTCTGCAATATGCTCGTTTCGTCCCCTATCTTCACATACGCGGAAATCACTATCCCCACGGGATGCGGAAAGCGCACCCGTCGCTTCAGCAAATCCGGCAAATCGGCCTTGATGTCGCAAGCCGTCAGAAATCTGATGTCAAAGCCCTTTGTCTTGATGAGCCTGAGAATATACAGCCGTTTATCCAGACTTTTACTGAACTTCTGCCAAATTTTTTCAAACCCTGTCATACAAAGTCCTTGAGAAAAATTCGAGCCGCGCATGCCCTATATTCTGCTCGTCCGGACACGCCGGCACACAATACCCGACGCCGTTGCTCCTGAAAAGAATATTTTGCGAAAGATGCTGTTTACGGCGCATTCATTCAGCGCGACCTTGCAAATTCCCCCTTCACTTTCCCCGAATTTACGGTATGCTCGCCTCACCTGAACACCCGGATCGCATACCTTCCGCAACCTCGATCCCAAGGAGAACCCCGGTGCGTATTCTTCCCGTACTTGCCTTTTGCGCCTGCCTGCTGCTTCAGCCTTTCACGGCCAGGGCTCTGACGGACGAGGACCACACCCGCTACGCCAGGGAATTTCCCGCCTACGCCCAGGCGGAGCAACGCTTGAACGCCGCCTGGAAGCAACTGCGGCAACAGCTTCCCAAGCAAGACTTCCAGGCTTTGCTCGCGGAACAGCGCGTCTGGATCAACAGCACGCGCGATGCCGAGGCCAAAGCCATTGCCGGGCCGGGCCCCTTTGCCAATGCCGCCCCCCTTGCCAACGCCTACGCCACGGTGACGCTCAAGCGGGCCGAAGCGCTTGAGGCCCGCCTGAAAGGCGCCGCCCCCAAGGCCGCCCAGGCCACCCCGGCCGCGCCTCCCGCCCCGGCCGCCCCGGCCGCGCCGGCGAAAAACGCCACGGCGCCGCAGCCCGCTCCGCCGGCAAAAGCTCCGGCTCAGGCCGCGCCGACCGCCAAAGGCGCCCAGCCCGGCCAGACAGTTGGCCAACCAGGCGGCCAGGCAGCCGGCCAGCCAGACAGCCAGACAGCCAAGCTGACGCCGCCGGCCGTCAAAGGCTCGCCCGCCAAAGGCTCTCCGGCCGCCCAGAGCGCGCCGCCGGCAGGCAGGGGCGCGCCCTCGCTTCAGGCGCCCGCTGTTCCCCTTACCGCCGGCGCGTCCGGGCAGCGCGCCTCCATTGTCGGCTCTTACGGCAGCGGGGCCAACCTGGTTGAAATCAAGGCCAACGACAAGGAATATTATGTTGCCGTGAGCACCGCGGCCCCGGATGCGCGCTGGGTCTGCGAAATGGAAGGCCTTGGCGTGCTGGAGGGCGACATTTTGCGCGTCACCAGCGACAGCAGCGGCACGAACGTTGTCGTCCCCATCCAGATCAAGGGAGACTCCCTGATCATTCCCCCCACGCAGGCCGCCACCTGCGGATTCGGCGGCACCGTCGAGGGAGTGTACAAAAAGAAATAACCGGCTGCCCGCTGGTGTATCGCGGGCGCCGCCGGGTCTTTGTCGCCCGGCGCCTTTTGCCTTTACCACACGCCTGGAGTGCGCAATGAAGAGAAAGCTGTTTGTGTCGGCGATTTTGTTACTCTCCCTCGCCGATTTCGCCTTTGCCGAAGAAAAGAAATTCAAGGACTTCACCGTGGATGTGCCGGAAAGCTGCACTGCCGAGGAAAAAGACAACACCCTCACCGTGCGCTGCCATGAAACCGGCTTTTTCACCCTGTCCTTACGTCCCGCCGGCCCTGTGAAGGGGCGGGAGGCGGCGGACGAATTCGCCCGCCAATACAAGGGCAACACCCCCATGCTCAACGACTTCGGCAACTATTTTTTCGATACCGAACAGAACGGCGTTTCCGTCAAGGTGGAACTTATCGAACGTGACGGGCAGCTTCTGGTGTATACGAGCGACAACAACCCGGACGGCTGGCCCGAGGCCCTGAGCAAGGCCTTTGATTCCATCACCGGCAATACGCCCGCCGTGGACGAGTTTATACAAAAGAACCTGCTCAGTCCGCCGGACGAGCAGCCGTAAGCGCCGGCTGGAAAGACGGCCGGGAACATGACGGACGACATCCTTCTGCCTTTTCCGCCGGGCTGCGTCGTGGGCTCGCTCAAGCGCCGCATCAAGCGCTTTATCGTCGAATTCATTCTGGAGGGCCGCCTCTGCCACGCCCATACCAATAATTCCGGAAGCATGCTCGGGCTGATGCGCCCGGGCGTTCCCGCGCTTGTCTCCCCCGCGCCCGGCGCCGGCCGCAAGCTGCCGTACACCCTGGAACTGGTGGGCCTGCCCGGTGCGGGGAGCGGTGAAAACGCGGCCTGGGTCGGGGTGAACACCCTTACTCCCAACCGCCTGCTGCGCGCGGCCTTTGTTGCCGGCAGGCTGTCATGGGCCGCCGGGTACACGCATTTCCAGGCCGAGGCCAGGCGCGGGCAAAGCCGCCTGGACGCCGTGCTCAATGGTCCCGGCCTGCCGCCGCTCTGGGTGGAATGCAAGAACGTCACCCTGGTGGAAGACGATGTGGCCGCCTTTCCGGATGCCGTGAGCGAGCGCGGCCAGAAACACCTGCGCGAAATGGCGGACATCGCGGCCTCGGGCGAGCGGGCCGCTTTTTTCTACTGCGTGCAGCGCCCGGACGGCCGCTGTTTCGGCCCGGCGGACTACATTGACCCGCGCTACGCCGAGCTGTTCCGCCAGACCCTGGCCGCCGGAGTGGAGGCCCACCCGCATCGCGCGCCCGTCAGCCCGCAAGGCGTGGGGCTTGGCAGCGAGTTGCCTCTTGCCCCCGTCCCCTGAAAGACGTAGATTGACCTTTATTTTCCTCCCCCTTTTCCCATGACAACCCGGCCGCCGTTCCGGCCATGACGAGAATACGCGAATGACGAACAACGCCTTCACCTGCGGCTGGGTGGCCCTGATGGGCCCGCCCAATGCCGGCAAATCCACCCTGCTCAACCACTATCTGGGGCAGAAGGTGGCCATTGTCTCCCCCCGCCCCCAGACCACGCGCAACCAGATCACCGGCATTCTTTCGGACAAGGATTCCCAGGTCATCTTTCTGGATACCCCGGGCATCCACCAACTGCGGGGCAAAATGAACCGGATGATGCTCCAGTCCGCCTGGCAGGCCATGGAAAGCGCCGATGCCCTGGGCATCATCCTTGACGCCGATTTATACGCAAGGCGGCCGGAATACCTGGACAAAGACATCGCCCCCCTGCGCGAGCCCATTGCGGCCGAGAAGCGCCCGGTCTTCGTCATCGCCAACAAGGTGGATCTGCTGGGCGACAAGTCCCGCCTGCTGCCCCTCTTGGAAACGCTGCACGCCCTCTGGCCGGCGGCGGAAATATTCCCGGTGTCCGCTCTCACGGGCAACGGCTTGCCCGCCCTGCTCGGCGCCATCAAGAAAGCCCTGCCCGAAGGCGAAGCCCAGTTTCCCGACGATCAGCTCTCCACCCTGCCCATGCGCTTCATGGCCGCGGAAATCGTGCGCGAAAAGCTGTTTCTCTCCCTCAGGCAGGAAGTGCCCTATACCACGGCCGTGGATATTGAATCCTGGGAAGAAGATGTCGAACGCGCCCACGTGACCATCCACGCCGTCATTTACGTGGGCCGGCCCAGCCACAAGGCCATGGTCATCGGCCACGCCGGGCAGAACATCAAACAGGTGGGGCAGACCGCCCGCAAGGAAATAGCCGCGCTGCTCGACCGCAAGGTGCACCTGGAACTCTGGGTCAAGGTCAAGGAAAACTGGATCGACGACGCCGGATTCCTCCACGCCCTGGGCCTGGGCGCGCAGTAGGCGGGCTGGCTGTTTTTTGGAAATGCCTCCGGCGGCCGGGGGAAGGGAAAGGAACCTTTTGAAAAAGGTCCCTTTCCCTTCCCCCGGACCCCCATCCCTATCCTCCAAAACTTTTTATAATGGAGGATGGAACAGGGTGGAATCCCCGGAGGTTTTTCTTTGTTTTGGCTCTCGCGGTGTCGGTTGCGGAGTGAAAACGCCAGAGAAGAAACAAACCCCAAATGGGGTTTCCAAAGGGGGTAACACAGAGCCTGTGCCCCCGGCCCCCTTTGGCCGCACAGAGCCTGTGTCCGCGACCGGAGGCGACACGACTCTTGGGCAACTTCAAAATTACTCTGCTCCAACGGCAAAACAACTAACGGGTAAACAACACTATGAGTTCACTGACGACACGTTTTGACGCCATATGCGAGCGCATTCTCCGGGCCGCGGAGCGTTCCGGCCGGACGGCCGGGGATGTGCGGCTGGTGGCGATATCCAAACTGCACGGCGCGGACATGGTGGCCGAACTGGCCCGGTATTGGGCCGGCGCCGGAACGCGGGCGGGCGGCCCCACGTTCGGCGAAAACTACGTGCAGGAAGCCATGGCCAAAAAGGCCGAGGTGGCGGCGCTGCTGCCCGGCAGTGATGTGGAATGGCATTTCACCGGGCACATCCAGAGCAGAAAAAGCCGCGACGTTGTCGGAGAATTCGGCCTGCTCCATACCGTGGACAGCCTCAAGCTGGCCGGGGCTCTGCAAAAGGCCTGGGACAACAGGATGGCGGAACGCCCCATAGGGCTGCGCGACCCCGTCCCCGGCCCGCAGGCGGTGCTGGTGCAGGTAAACATCGGCCGGGAACCGCAAAAGTCCGGGGTCGATCCCGACAGCCTGGAGGAACTCCTCAACGGACTGGCGGCCATGGGCGGGCTGCGGGCGCAAGGGCTCATGTGCATACCGCCCAACGTGGAAAACCCGGCGGAATCGCGCCCCTATTTCGTCCTGCTGCGGGAACTGCGCGACCGGGTAAGCAAAGCCTGCGGCCTTGCCCTGCCGCATCTTTCCATGGGCATGTCCGGCGACTTCGAAGCGGCCATAGAAGAAGGCGCCACCCTGGTGCGCGTCGGCACGGATATTTTTGGGGCGCGCGCGTACGATACTCCTTAAGCCTTTGGCTAATATGCCGATAATGCGAATACACGTCGCCTTGAATTCGGGCGGCCTGCTTGCACAGTTGCCTGACCAGTCATCACTCAGCGGAGTTTCTGTATGGATTTAGCAACAATTCTCGGCATGGTCGTTTCCTTCGGCCTGATCATGACCGCCCTCTTTCTGGGCGGCTCCCCGACAAGCTTTATTGACGTTCCCGCCATGCTCATCGTGTTCGGCGGCACGTTCGGGGCCACCCTCACCCACTACCCGCTGGGCACATTCCTGCGCATAGGGGCGGTCATCCGCAAGGCCCTGGTGAGCAGAACCCCGTCGTCCAACATGATTATCGATCAGTTCATGGATTACGCCAACCGGGCCCGGCGCGAAGGCATTCTTGCCCTCGAGCCGATCGTGAAAGCCATCGACGATCCCTACCTGCGCAAAGGCTTGCAATTGACCGTGGACGGGCTTGAGCCAACCGCGATCCAGAACATCATGGAAACGGAGATAGACAACATCTCGACCCGCCACGAGGTCGGCGTCGAACTCTTGAGCGCGATGGCCACGTACTCGCCGGCTCTCGGCCTGATCGGCACGGTCATCGGCCTGGTGCAGATGCTGCGCACCATGGACGACCCCAGCACCATCGGCCCGGCCATGGCCATTGCCCTTATCACCACCTTTTACGGCGCCGTGCTCGCCAACCTGGTATTTCTGCCCCTTATGGGCAAACTGAAGCACCGCTCCAAAGAAGAAGTCCTGATCATGGAAATGCAGATGGAGGGCGTGCTCGGCATATCGCGCGGCGAAAACCCACGCATCATCATGGAAAAGCTGAACAGCTACCAGCCGCCCAGAGAACGCAGACAAACCGGGTAACGCAATGGCCCGACGCAAGAAAACAGGAGAAGGTGGGAGCAGGGTTCCGCTTTGGCTCATCACCTATTCGGATCTTATGACCCTGCTTCTCACGTTCTTTGTCCTGCTGCTCAGCATGGCGGTTATTGACGAGCGCACCAAGCTGGTGGTTCTCGGTTCGGTGTCCGGAACCTTCGGCGAAGGGGTGCGGCTTTTTAATGCCCTGGGCAAGCCCAACGACAGCAGGGTTCGCGAGCCGGGGGCCATGGATCTGCCCGAGAAGGATCTCGCGCCCTTGCGGGACATGCTTTACGAAGATGTGGAAAAGGATCTGGATTTCATGGAGAACAAATACGTCCAGATCCTGTCCATCAACGATCAGGTGCTCTTTACTCCGGGCAGCACCAAACTGAGCCCCCAGGGCGAAGTGCTGCTCGACAAACTTATGCCCTATCTGCAGCATATCGGCTATCCGCTGCTGGTGGCCGGGCACACGGCCACGCGCCGGGACGAGGAAACGTCCTATACCGTGGTTCTGCAAGCTGGCGTGCTGGACAGCACCTGGACGCTCTCTTACCAGCGTGCGCTTTCGGTCTACCGGCATTTTCTGGAACGGGGCATGGATGCCGGCAAGCTTTCCCTGGAAGCTTTCGGGCAGTTTCACCCGCGCTATTCCAACAACCTGCCCGAAGGGCGGCAGAAAAACCGGCGGGTGGACCTGGTGCTGGACAAGCGCAACCTGGAGTGGATCAGAAAAGTCGAATCCCTGCGCGAGAGCGAGCCGGCCAAGGCCGAGCACTTTTACAAAGGATTCAAGTTTGATCTGAATATGCCGGGCGAAAGCGCCCCCGGCGGGAGGCCGTAATGGCGCGCCGCGAGAAAAGGCAAAAACCCGCCGGCCCCGGCCAGCTCTGGCTGATCACCTTTTCGGATCTCATGACCCTGCTGCTCGCTTTTTTCGTCCTGCTGCTCAGCATGTCCAGCATGGACACCACCACGATCACCCGCATCAGTTCCCACTCCGGCCATCTTTCACCCCTTAATCTGAGCGGGCCGGGCCGGCTTCCTGAACGAATCCAGATCGTGGTCAAGCTGATCAAGGATCCGCGCAATGTTCTTGAAAAGAAAAACCGCATCAAGGATCTGCTTTTTCCTCTAGACCAACTGCCTCCAGAAATGGCCAGCGGCGATCTGGAAAAAAATCTCGCCATCCTTGAACATCCCGAAGGGGTTGTCATCGTTTTGACAGAAGGGTTGCTGTTCGCCAAAGGGTCGGCAAAGCTTGACGACAAAGGCAAAAAGTTGGTAGCCGTGCTTACCCCGGTCATGCAGGCGGTGAACGCGGACATCAACATCAGCGGACATACGGACGCAACGCCTGTGAGCGATACGAACAATTATGATCTTTCGCTCATGCGCGCCCTTGTGGTATTGGAACAGTTACTGCAAGCGCAAATACCACCCGATCGTTTTTCCGTCAGCGGCTACGGCCCGGACAAGCCCATGTACCCCAATACCACGGCCGAGGGGCGGGCCAAAAACCGCCGGGTGGAAATTCTGGTTAAAACAACGCCGCGAGTGGGCAGCTACATGTAGCCCCGCCTCGCATTGCAACAGTCAGTTAAGGAGAAACGCGCAATGGCGGACGAGCAACCTCCCAAAAAAAAGAGCAAGCTGAAGTGGGTTCTTCTTATTCTGCTGCTTTTGCTCATTGGCGGCGGCGCGGCCGGCGCATGGTTTTTCCTTCTGAAGGACAAGTTCATGCCCGCGCACGACGGCGACAAAAAAGTGGAAAAGGTGGAGCCCAGCCCGGTCGCCAAACCCATGGGGAGCACGGCTTCCCTGCCGGTGTTCACCGTGAACCTTGCCGACCCCCTTGGGCAGCGCTTCATCAAAATCAATATTGACGTCGAGGTGTCCGACGCGAAAGTGATGGACGAGATTGCGCAGCAAAACGCCCGCATCCGTGACAGCATCATCATGCTCCTGTCCAGCAAATCGTACGCCGATATCGCCACCACGGAAAGCAAACTGATGCTCAAGAGCGAAATCACCGACCGGCTTAACAATATCCTGGGCCCCGGCAAGGTGTATCAGGTATTCATCACCGACATGGTCATCCAGTAGGGCCGCGCGGCGCCGGGGCCTTTGCCCGGAAAGGGCCGGTCCGACGGAACAGATATAACGACCTTGCCCGGCAAGGAGCAAAAGGAAGAAACCATGATAGCCAAAGACGACGTGGATCAGGATGCCCTGGCGGCGCAATGGGCCGCCTCCCTGGAAGATGAAGAAGGGGAAGAGCCGGCCGGCAACGCTGCCGCCGAAGCTGACGATCCCCTTGCCGCGGAATGGGCGGCCGCCCTGGCCTCTGACGAACAGGCCAGCGTGAAAAAGGAAAAAGAGCAGGCCCTGTTCGCCTCTCAGGCCAAGGTGGCGGATTTTCAGGATCTGACAGACGAAGCCAAAGCCCCCCGACCCGACACCAGCCGGAGGGAGCTTGATTTCATTCTGGATATCCCCCTGGACGTTTCCGCCGAACTGGGCCGCACCCGGCTTTTGATCAACGAACTGCTCCAACTCGGGCAGGGCTCGGTGGTCGAACTGAACAAGCTGGCCGGCGAACCGTTGGAAGTGTATGTCAACGGAAAAATGGTGGCGCGCGGCGAGGCCGTGGTTATCAACGAAAAGTTCGGCATACGCCTCACCGATATCATCAGCCCCATTGAACGGGTCAAGCAGTTGGGATAACGATGAACCGCGGTAACAGCTTTGGCGCGCCCCTGCGCGCCGCCTGGCGCTTTATATGCGCCCTGCCTTTTTTGCTGCCGGCCAACCTGGTTCTGGCCGCCCAGCAGGCCGACCCGGCCCTGCCCGCGGCTCCGGGCGGTCCTCTGCCGGCCGGCGCGGGCGCCGCCGCCCTGCCAACGCCGCCAAGCGCCACCTCTTCGGTTCTTTCCGGCGCTTCCAATCTGTCCCTTTCCTGGGGCGGCTATTTCGAGGCCCTGGCCATTGTATGCTTTGCCCTGGCCCTGCTCTGGGCCTTGCTGTGGCTGGTCAAACGCTACGGCCGGGGCGGCGGATTTCTCGGCGGCTCAGCGGGCATGCGCGTGGAAAGCCGGCTGGCGCTGGGCCCCAAGAAATGGATCATCGTGGTCCGCTGCCTGGACCGCCGCCTGGTGCTCGGCCTGACCGACGCGAATATTTCCCTGCTGACCGAACTCCCCTTTGAGGACGAGCCAGGCAAGGCCCCAAGTCCGGCCGCGCCGGCAAAGGCGAAAAACGGCGGCGCTAAAAAAGCCGTCGCCCCTGACTTCGGTAAAGAGGCGTCCGCCGAGGACAACGTGTTCGCCTCTTTCCTGCGGGAAAGCAAGGAAGGCGAAAGCCCGGCCAGGTAGCCGGCGCGAAAAGGATACACCGGTGCGTGACGGATGGACTGAAAGGCCGGGGCAGCCCGGCGGCATAACCGGCACAAAGGCACTGCTCCTTCTGGGGGCGGCGCTGCTGCCGGCTCTGGCGCTGCTGTGGCCCGAGGCGGCCCAGGCGGCGCAGGACATCGTCATGCCCAACCTGCAGCTCTCCCTGACGGGCGGGCAGACGGAACCGGAAAAGGTGTCTCTGGGTCTGGAAATCCTCCTGCTGCTCACGGTCCTTTCCCTGGCTCCGGCCATTGTGCTGACCGTAACCAGCTTTACCCGCATCATCGTGGTCTTTCACTTTGTCCGCCAGGCCCTGGGCTTGCAGCAACTGCCCCCGAACCAGATACTCGCCAGCCTGGCCATTTTCATGACCGTGGCCATCATGATGCCCGTGGGCAAGAAAATCAACGACGACGCCCTTCAGCCCTATCTGGACGAGCGCATCGGCCTTGAAGAGGCGATCAAGAAGGCGGAAACGCCCCTGCGCGAATTCATGTTCAAGCATACCCGCGAAAAGGATTTGTCCATTTTTTACAGCATCACCAAAATGGATCGCCCGGCCACCAAAGATGACGTGCCCACTATAGCCCTGGCCGCCGCCTTTGTGATCAGCGAACTGAAAACCGGCTTCACCATCGGGTTTATGCTCTATATTCCTTTCCTGATCCTTGATATGGTGGTTTCAAGCGTCCTTCTGGCCATGGGCATGATGATGCTGCCGCCCATGATGGTTTCCATGCCGTTCAAGCTGTTGCTTTTCGTTATGGTGGACGGCTGGACCCTGCTGGTGGGCTCGCTGGTCAACAGCTTCTTGTTATGACGAGGATAACGCCATGACCCCGGAATTCGTCGTCGGCTTCGCCCGGCAGGCCATTGAGCTGACCCTGATGATTTCCCTGCCCCTGCTGGGAGTCGGTCTGGGCGTGGGCCTGTTTGTGAGCATCATTCAGGCGGCCACGCAGATTCAGGAAGCCACCCTGGCGTTCGTGCCCAAGATTATTGCCATGTTCCTGGCCCTGTTGTTCGCCTTTCCCTGGATCATGGACAAGATCGTCACCTACACCCGCGACATTTTTCTCAATCTCCCCAACTACATCCGCCTGGGCGGCATGTAGCGCCCGGACAACGCGCCAAAAAAGCCAACAGAAAAGCCCCCGATTGGGGGCTTTTCTGTTGGCGCTGAGGGGCCGGGCTCAGAGAGGCCCAAAGAGGGCAAAGCAACCGTGCTTCCACTGTAGCTGACCCACAAAATGGGGTTTCCAAAGGGGTTCACACAGAGCCTGTGCCCCCGGCCCCCTTTGGCCGCCGGAGGCAATATGACTCTTTGGCAACTTCAATAGCAATCTGCTCTATTTCCCCTGGCCACAGCACTTTTTGTACTTTTTACCGCTGCCGCAGGGGCAGTCGTCGTTGCGGCCGATTTTGGGGCCTTCCCGGCGTTCCGGAGCTTTTTTGTCCGCACCGACCTGCTGCCCGCTGGAATAGGACAGGCGGGAGGACTGATGCTCCTTGTGTTTGAAGGGCGAAGCCGGGGGCTTTGAAGGCGCGGCTTCCGTTGCGTCCGCCGGGGCGCTCTGCTGTTCGGACGATTCTTCCTCGGCCTGGGGCTGCGCCTGTTCCGCGTCGGGGAGGCCTTCCTGGCCGGCGCCGTCATCGGGGGCCTCGGTCACCTGAAGACGCAGACGGGTGAGGGCCTTGAACAGGTTTTCGTGAATCCGGTACAGCATGTCCTGGAACAGGGCAAAGCCTTCCCGCTTGTACTCCTGTTTCGGATCGCGCTGCCCGTAGCCGCGCAGGCCTATGCCGTCGCGCAGGTGGTCCATGTTCAGCAGGTGCTCTTTCCAGCACCGGTCCAGTTCTTCCAGCAGGAAGTAACGCAGAATGTCGTTGAAAATATGCGGGGCTGTATCCCGTATGCTGGCCAGGCTTTCCAGCACGCATTCCCTGGCTTCTTCCGGCTCGGGCAGGCGATCGTCCTTCCACTGGCGGCGGATGTTGAACACTTCCTGCAACCGCCCCATAAGCCATTCGGTCTGATCCTCCGAAAGCTTGCCCCTGGCCGCGATATACGGCTCGTAAAGCTCGTTCAGTGCGTTGTCGAGAAACTCCAGAATGGCCGGCTCGATGTCTTCCCGGCGAATGGCGTCGCGGCGCAGGGAGTAAATAACCTCACGCTGCTGGTTCATGACGTTGTCGTAATCGAGCAGCGTCTTGCGGATTTCGAAGTTGTGCCCTTCCACCCGCTTCTGGGCGTTTTCAATGGCCCGCGAGATCATCCGGTGCTCGATGGATTCGCCGTCTTTCAGGCCCAGGGTTTCCATGAGCTTGGAAATGCGCTCAGAGCCGAACAGGCGCATGAGGTCGTCCTCAAGGGACAGGAAAAAGCGCGAACAGCCCGGATCGCCCTGACGGCCGGAACGGCCGCGCAACTGGTTGTCAATGCGCCGGCTTTCGTGGCGCTCCGTGCCCAGAATGAACAGCCCGCCCAGTTCGCGCACGCCTTCGCCCAGCACAATGTCCGTGCCCCGGCCGGCCATGTTGGTGGCAATGGTCACTTTGCTCTTTTGCCCGGCCTCGGCAATGATGGCCGCTTCCTGCTCGTGGTGTTTGGCGTTGAGCACGTTGTGGGGAATGTCCACCTTTTTCAGCCGGGCGGCCAGCAACTCCGAGGTTTCGATGGAGATGGTGCCCACCAGCACGGGCTGCCCCAGTCTGTGCAGCTCTTTGATCTGCTGGACAATGGCTTCCATCTTTTCCGCCTTGGTGCGGTAAATGACGTCGGCCTTGTCCAGGCGGATCATGGGCCTGTGCGTGGGCACGGAAATAACTTCCAGCCCGTAGATTTCATGGAATTCAACAGCTTCCGTGTCGGCCGTGCCGGTCATGCCGGCCAGTTTGTCGTACATGCGGAAGTAGTTCTGGAAAGTGATGGAGGCCAGGGTCTGGTTCTCCGCCTCGACCTTCACGTGTTCCTTGGCTTCCAGGGCCTGGTGCAGGCCGTCGGAAAAACGCCTGCCCGGCATGAGGCGGCCGGTGAACTCATCAACGATGACCACCTGGTTGTCCTTGACAATGTAATCCACATCCCGGCGGAACACGTGGTGCGCCTTGAGCGACTGGTGCACGTGGTGCTGCAGGGTGATGTTCTGGGCGTCGAACAGGTTGTCTATGCCCAGCATGCGCTCGCAGTTCTGCGCGCCCTCGTCGGAGAGCATGGCGGTTTTGGCTTTTTCGTCAATGGTGAAATCGCCGGGGCCGAGCCGGGTAACGAGCATGTCGATCTTGCGGTACAGATCCGTGGAATCGTCGGCCGCGCCGGAAATGATCAGCGGGGTCCGGGCTTCGTCAATGAGGATGGAGTCCACTTCGTCCACGATGGCGAAGTTGTGCCCGCGCTGCACCAACTGGCTCTGGTAGAACTTCATGTTGTCGCTCAGGTAGTCGAAGCCGAACTCGTTGTTGGTGCCGTAAGTGATGTCCGCGCCATAGGCTTCCTGGCGCTCCTGGTCGGTCAGCCCGTGCACGATCACGCCCACGGTCAGGCCCAGGTAGTTATACAGCGTGCCCATCCAGGCGGCGTCGCGTTTGGCCAGGTAGTCGTTTACCGTGATCACGTGCACGCCCTTGCCGGACAGGGCGTTGAGCACCACCGCCAGGGTGGCCATCAAGGTCTTGCCTTCGCCTGTTTTCATTTCGGAAATTTTGCCGCTGTGCAGCACCATGCCGCCGATCATCTGCACGTCAAAATGCCGCATGCCCAGGCTTCGCACTCCGGCCTCGCGCACCAGGGCGAACACCTCGGGCAGAAGGTCGTCGAGCGTGGCTTCGCCTTCCGCCACCCGGCGCTTGCATTCGAGAATGCGGGCCGGAAAATCCGCCGGCTCAAGCTTTTGCATCTCGGGTTCAAAGGCGGCAATCCGGGCCACCAACTGCATTTTGCGTTTGACGTACCGTTCGTTTTTGGAACCGAAAATCTTCTTGAAAATCAGACTGAACATCGGCGCTCCGGAAAAAGGAGGTTATTCAGGAGCAAGGCCCGCCATGGCCGGTGAATACCCCGACGGCGGCACATCCTTGCATAAAAGTCACCTAAAAAGATATCTGCGGGAGAAGATACGAATATTACCACCTTCACGCAAGGGTCAAGGGAAAAAGAGTTTGAAGAGAGCGGGACAAGGCCTTGGTTCAGGGAAAACGTTCACGGTTCCCGCAACATTCGCATAAGCACCCCATACCCCGGCCTCGCGAAACGAGCCCCCTTTCAATTCCCCGCAACCGCGAACCCCACAAATAAAAAGGTTTGAAGGATAGGGATGGGGGTCCGGGGGAAGGGGAAAGAAACTTTCCTCAAAAGGTTCCTTCCCCTTCCCCCGGCCGCCGGAGGCATTCCCAACACTCCCACTTATTTCCTGAGCACGCGCTTGTCGCCGACGCGGATGGTAATTTTTTGGGCGTCGAAGTATTCAAGCAGGGCGACCAGGTATTTGCGGGACAGGCCGGTGGCTTCGCGCATGCCGGCCACGTCGATGCTGTCGTGGGTTTCGAGCCACTTGCGCATGGCCGCTTCGGCCGCGGCCAGGTGCTCGGCCGCGTACCACAGACCTTCGGCCACGCGCACGAGTTGGCCCGAAGCGCGCAGGGCGGCCAGCACCGGGGCGGCGTCCTTTTTGCTGATCTTCAGACTGTCAAGCAATTCGTTGCTGTTGGGAGGGCTTAAGCCCGCGTCCTTGTACGCGGCCAGCAGGGCTTCGCCCAAGGGGGCCTGTTCCTTGCTGAAGGCGGCGGAATGGGCGGGCAGACGCAGGTATTCGCCCTCGGTGACAAGCTTGCCCTGTTTGACAAGGCGCTCGAGCACGAAATGAATAAGCTTGGGCGGCAGCCCCTTGCCCCAGCTTGAGGCCAGTTCGCCCCGCTTCATGCCCTGCTTTTCCGAGTAGCGCTTGTGGTAGGCGGTCACGGATTCTTCGCAAGCGGCGGCCAGTCCGGCCAGGAACTGCTCGGCCATGAACAGGCGCTGATCCTTGTCAAAGCAGAAGGCCTGCTGCTTGTTGGACAAGGCGGCCAGAATTTTCTCCAGGGCTCTGGAATCCAGGTTGCTGAGCACGCGCAAACGGGCGAAGCTGACGCCCGTGTCGCCGCCCTCGGTGCAGAGAAGCTGCGCCAGCACGCGATCTTCCTCGGCGGCTTGGGTGATGCCGGAGAGCAGGCGGCAGCGATCGGCAAAGCCGGGAGCGCGCCGGCGCATGTTCACGCCCAGGGGGTTCAGAACCGCGCCCCCGGCCACGGTGCGCAGGGGAGAGAAGGACCGGATTACGCAACGGTCGCCGTAGACGGCGGGCACGGGTTCGGTAAAGCGGACTTCGCAGAGGCAGGAGTCGCCGGGCAGGAGCTTGTCGCGATCGGAGAAATAGAGGCGGGCCTGCATTTCCCGCGCACCGTGGTGAAAGTGGACTTCCGCCCGGTGACGCAGGGCGCGTGGGGAGGACGACAGGCAGATGGCCTGGATGACCCAGCGGTCGGAGGGAAAAAGGGTGTCCGGGTGACTGAGCACCTCGCCTTTCTGCACCTGCTCCACGGCCACGTCCGGCACGTTGACGGCGGTGCGGCGTCCGGCCAGAGCTTTTTCCGTGGCCGCGCCGTGGCTTTGCAGGCCGCGCACCTTGCTGGTCAGGCCGCTGGGGTAGAACTCCACCGTATCGCCCACGCCCACCTGGCCGGCGATCATGGTGCCGGTAACCACGGTGCCGTGGCCGTGCAGGGTGAAGACGCGGTCAATGGGCAGGCGGAAGAGATCCTGGGAGCGGACCGGGGCCAGGCCGGATTCCAGGTCGGCCAGAGCGGCCACCAGGGCGTCCATGCCCTGCCCGGTATGGGAGGAAACCGGGAACACCGGCGCGCCGTCAAGAAAGGTGCCTTTGAGAAAGGTCGATACATCGTCAACGGCCAGGGCCAGGAGATCCTCGTCCACGGTATCGACTTTGGTCAGGGCGACAAGGCCGGTGCGGATACCGAGCAGGGCGCATATTTCCAGGTGTTCGCGGGTCTGGGGCATCACGCCCTCATCGGCCGCGATCACCAGAAGCACGAAATCGACTCCGGCCGCGCCCGCCACCATGGTGCGCACGAAACGCTCGTGCCCGGGCACGTCCACCACGGACAAGGAGCGCCCGCCCGGCAGGGGCAGTTCGGCGAATCCCAGCTCTATGGTGATGCCCCGGCGCTTTTCCTCTTCCAGCCGGTCGCAGTCCTTGCCGGTCAGGGCGCGGATAAGCGTGGTCTTGCCGTGATCGATGTGGCCGGCGGTTCCCATGACAACAGGCATCGGCTACTCCTCCCGCAGGGCGCGGGTCATCAGTTCGCGCACCAGAATTTTCGGGGCCGTGCCGTCCGCCAGGGCGCGGCCAATGGCGTCCGCAATGGGCAGGTCCACGCCAAGACGGTCGCCCAGCAGGCGCACGGCCTCGGTCGTTTTCACGCCTTCGGCCACCATGCGCATGTTGGCGGCAATCCGGGACATGGATTCCCCGGCGGCCAGGCGCATGCCCACCTGGCGGTTGCGCGACAGATCCCCGGTGCAGGTGAGCACCAGATCGCCCATGCCGGACAGCCCCATGAAGGTGACCGGACGGGCGCCAAGGGCCAGGCCCAGCCGGCTCATTTCCGCCAGACCGCGAGTGATCAGGGCGGCCCGGGCGTTGTGCCCGAGGCCGAGGCCGTCGCAAAGCCCGGCCGCGATGGCCATGACGTTTTTCACCGCCCCGCCCAGTTCCACCCCGACCACGTCCGTGCTGGAATAGACCCGGAACGTGGCGGTGGAAAAGCATTCGCGCAGTTGCTCGCCAATGGCGGCATCGGCGCAGCCCAGCACCACGGCCGTGGGCTTGCCCTTAACCACCTCTTCGGCAAAAGACGGCCCGGACAGGATGGCGTAACGTCGGGACCAGTCCGGCGATACATCGGCCACCACCTCGGACATGCGCTTCAAACTGCCGATTTCTATGCCCTTGCTCGCGCACACGGGAATGGACTGTTCCGGAATGAAGCGGGCCACGTCTTCCAGGGCGCGGCGCAAAAACTGGCAGGGTACGGCCAGCAGACAGATTTCCGCCCCGGCCAGGGCCGATTCGGCGTTCGTGTCCGCCCGCAATGCCGGCGCCAGGGGCAGGCCGGGAAGATAGCGGGGGTTTTCGCGCCGCTGGTTGATGGCCTCGGCCTGCGCGGGGTCGCGCACCAGCAGGGTGACCTCAAGGCCTTTTTCCGCCATAAGGTGGGCCAGGGCCGTGCCCCAGCTGCCGCCGCCAAAAACGGTCATGCGCATGGTGTTTCCTTTTCGGAACAAGCTGTTTCTTTTCGTTGCCGGGCGCGGCCATCCGCAACGCGCGTCCCGCGCGGGGCTCCCGCCGTGAGAGCGTTGCGCCGCGATTGTTCCGGCGCAAGAATGTAGTCTTTTATCGTGTTGATGACCAGCCCGGACCGGGAACGGAATCCGGGGCCGCAACCGACCCGACAGTCCATCATTACGGGAAACGCGCCCGCCGTCAAATCCGGACGCGGCTGATGGGAATACGCGTTCCGCCCGGCTCCGCGCGTCCGTTTCGCGTTGTTCCGGCGGTTGCGTGTTCCGCTGATTCGGTTTATAGCTTGGGGATAGGGTGTGCAACCTGCGGCGGCATGACCGTTTTGCGCGGAGGCTTTCCGACCCGCTTTCCGGGCCGGCGCGGCGCAGCCAGATTTTTGCCAGGTTTTTTTCGCGCGCTTGTGCGGCGCGGCCTGTTGCCGCGCGGGCCGTTCACGCGGTCCTTGAACCTTATTGCCAGGAGGCAAGCCAGATGTCGCTGAAAAAATTGTTCGCAGCCGCAGCCCTGCTGCTGTGCACCGCCACCGGCGCGTATGCCGCCGAACCCATCAAACTTGGGGTTTACCTGCCCCTGACCGGCCAGAACGCCTTTGGCGGCCAGCTTGAGCTTGAAGGCATCCAACTGGCGAACAAGGAAATGCCCACGGTGCTGGGCCGGCCCGTGGAGCTTATTGTCGTGGACAACAAGTCCGACAAGGTTGAAGCGGCCAACGCCGTAACCCGCCTTACGGCCAAGGAAAAAGTGGTGGGCATCATCGGCACGTACGGCTCCTCCCTCGCCCTGGCCGGCGGCGAAGTGGCTGAAAAAGCCAAAACCCCGGTCGTTGGCACCTCGTGCACCAACCCCCTGGTCACCAAGGGCAAAAAGTACTACTTCCGCGCCTGCTTTATCGACCCCTACCAGGGCGCCGGCGCCGCCACCTACGCCTTCCGCACCCTGGGCGCCAAAAAGGCCGCCATCCTGAAGGACGTGTCCAACGACTACGCCGTGGGCCTGGCCAGTTTCTTCAACGGCTCCTTTAAAAAGCTGGGCGGCGAAGTGGTGGCCAACATCAACTACAACTCGGGCGACCAGGACTTTACGGCCCAGCTCACCCAGATTATCGCCAAAAAGCCCGACGTGCTCTTTATTCCGGCCTATTTCGCCGAAGGCGCCATCATCATGAAGCAGGCCCGTGAACTGGGGGCCACCTTCCGCATCATGGGCGGCGACGCCATGGACAACCCCGATGTGGTGAACATCGGCGGCAAGGCTGTGGAAGGCTTCATCATCACCGCCTTCCCCTATGCCGCTTCCATGCCCAACATGAACGCCGAAGCCAAGAAGTTCACGGACGACTGGAACAAGATGTTCCCCGGCAAGGAACCCAACATGAACTCGGCCCTCGGGTACACCTCGTACATGATGTTCATGAAGGCCATTGAAACCGCCGGCAAGGCCGA
This sequence comes from Desulfovibrio sp., assembly GCA_031550695.1. Taxonomy (GTDB): domain Bacteria; phylum Desulfobacterota; class Desulfovibrionia; order Desulfovibrionales; family Desulfovibrionaceae; genus Frigididesulfovibrio. Next base: position 31,430 of record JAVBOI010000040.1, read on the forward strand.
CGCCGAAGCCATCACCAAGGCTCTGGCCGCCACCAAGGGCATGCCCTCGGTCTTCGGCCCCCTGACCATCAACAAAACCCACGACGCCGAAATGCCCATCGGGATCATCGAGATCAAGAACGGCAAGCGCGAATACATGGGTGAAGTCACGCCTGAAATGTAGCCTTCCCGCGGGGAGCCGAAGCGCCTTCGGCTCCCCGTTTCGCTACGGAGTCAAAGAGGACGGAAAAGCCCCTTTTCGCCGGTCTCGCGTTCTCCGTTTTTTTGCAACTGCTGAATTAGACAAGAAAAATGGGGTTTCCAAAGGGGGTCACCCCCTTTGGCCGCCGGAGGCAATACAACTCTCGGGCAACTTCAAAATTGATTTGCTTTAAGGATTGTGGATGATCACAAGACGGCGCAACGCCGCGAAAATTTTCTGGTATCTGCTGCTGGCGGCGGCCCTGCTGTACGTTCCCTGGAAAGGAAGCGGGGATGCCGTGCCCGTGCACCAGTGGTGGGCCGAGACCGTTGTCGCTTTTGGCCGGCGCGTTTACGACGCCGTTGCGGACATGACCCTGAGCATGTTCATACAGCACCTGTGCAACGGCCTGGCCCTGGGCGCGCTCTACGGACTTATCGCCATCGGCTACACCATGGTGTACGGCATCCTGCGGCTGATCAACTTCGCCCACGGCGATATATTCATGCTCGGGGCCTATCTGGTCTTTTTCACCACCGTGGCCTTCATGCCCGCCTGGGTGGCCGCGCTGCTGCTGGTGCTCACCCTGCTGGTGTTTTACCTTACCTTCATGGGGGTGTCCAAACGCCCGCCCATGTGGTTCTGGCTTGCCGCCGGCCTGGGCACGGCCGTGGCCTGCTACTACGGCTTTGCCGCCCCGCGCGACTTCACCCCGCCTTGGGTGCTGGCCGTCATGTTCGCCATTCTTGTCACCAGCGCCATCGGCATCGCCGTGGACAGGGTGGCCTACCGCCCCTTGCGCGACGCTCCGCGCATCTCGGCCCTGATCAGCGCCATCGGCATTTCGTTTCTCATTGAAAGCCTGGGGGTGGTCATTTTCACCGGCCTGCCCCGGCCGGTGCTGCAACCCGAGGCCCTGGTCACGCCCCTGAAATTCAGCCTGGAGGGCGTAACCGGCGCCGCGGACAACATCGTGCGGGTCATTCCCCTGTCGCTGATCGTGCCGGTGGTGTCCTTTGTGCTGGTGATGGGCCTTTTGTGGATCATTTACCGCACCAAGCCGGGCCTGGCCATGCGATCCATTTCCAAAGACATTGAAACCACGCGGCTCATGGGCGTTTCCGTGGACAAGGTCATTGCCCTGACCTTTGGCCTGGGCTCGGCCCTGGCCGCGGCCGCCGGCATCATGTGGGCCCTGCGTTACCCCCAGATTCACCCCTACATGGGCATGCTGCCCGGCTTCAAGGCCTTTATCGCGGCCGTGTTCGGCGGCATCGGCTCCATCCAGGGGGCCATGATCGGCGGGCTGTTGCTGGGCTTTATCGAAATCATGCTGGTGGCCTTTTTCCCCGAACTTTCCGGCTACCGCGACGCCTTTGCCTTTGTGCTGCTCATTGTCATCCTGCTCTGGAAGCCCACGGGCCTCATGGGCGAAAAGCTGGAGGACAAGATATGATGAACGCCAAGGCCCGCGACTTCAGCCTGACCGCCGTCGCCGTCCTCATGCTCGGCGGGCTGCTGCAACTGGCCCAGCAGCACCTTGACTCCTACAGCGTGCAGGTGCTGAACCTGGTGGCCATCAACGCCATCCTGGCCATTTCCCTGAACCTCATTTACGGGTTTACCGGCATGTTCTCGCTCGGGCACGCCGGATTCATGGCCATTGGCGCCTATGTGTGCACCCTGTGCATCCTGACCCCGGACCAGAAGGAATCCATGTGGATTCTTGAAACGATCCACCCCATGCTGGCCGATCTTTCCCTGCCCTTTTTCTTTGCCGTGCTGGCCGGCGGCCTGATAGCGGCCCTGTTCGGCCTGCTTATAGCCCTGCCCGTGCTGCGGCTCGGGGGCGATTACCTGGGCATAGCCACTCTGGGCTTTGCCGAGATCATCCGGGTGGTCATCACCAACGCCACGCCGCTGACCAACGGCTCGCTGGGCATCAAGGGCATTCCGCAATACGCCACCCTGTGGTGGAACTACGGCTGGCTGCTCATCACCCTGTACTGCATTGTCAGCCTGCTCAAAAGCAACGTGGGCAACGTGCTGCGCGCCATCCGCGACGACGAAATCGCCGCCCGCACCATGGGCGTGGACACCTTTCTCTACCGGGTGCTCTCGTTCTGCATCGGCGCCTTTTTCGCCGGTGTCGGCGGGGCGCTCATGGCCGCGCTTATTTCCACCATTGACCCAAAAATGTTCAACTTTCTGCTCACCTTCAACGTGCTGATGATTGTCGTGGCCGGCGGGCTTGGCTCCGTCACGGGCAGCATCGTGGGCAGCATCGTGATCACGGTGATGCTCGAATGGCTGCGCTTTGTGGAAAACCCCATCTCCCTCGACTCCGTGCTGTATTGGCTGCCCTTCAGCGAGCACTATGCCGGGCGCTTTGCCGACATCGACTTTGACGGCGTGCCGGGCATGCGCATGGTCATCTTCTCGGTGCTGCTCATGTGCATTATCCTGTTCCGCCGCACCGGCCTGTTGGGCATGCGCGAGTTTTCCTGGGCCGGGACCCTGGACGCTGCCCGTGGGCTGCCGGGAAAAAGCGCCGCCTTTTTCCGCAGCCCGAAAAAAATCTTCTGCTACCTCATCCTGCCCGTCTACCTGCTGTGGCGATATGTGAGCATGCCATGAACGCTACGCCAATCGCCCTTGAACTGAAAAACGTCACCATGCGCTTTGGCGGCATAACCGCTGTCAACGAACTGGACATGGCCATTCCCAAAGGCATGATCGCCGGGCTTATCGGCCCCAACGGGGCGGGCAAGACCACGGCCTTCAACGTTATTTCCGGCTTCTACACCCCCACGGACGGGGCCGTGCTCTTTAACGGCGAAGCCATCACGGGCACGCCCCCGCACCTGATCTGCAAAGCCGGCATTGCCCGCACCTTTCAGAACATCCGCCTGTTCGGCACGGCCAGCGCCCTGCAGAACGTCATGGTCGGCGGGCACGTGCGCCAGAAAAGCCAGTGGTGGATGCCCCCCTTTGGCCTGCACCTGGCCGAGGAACGCCGCATGCGCAACCAGGCCATGGATCTTCTGGCCCGCCTCGGCCTTACGGACTGCGCCCAGTTGCCGGCCGGGTCCCTGCCCTACGGCGCCCAGCGTCGGCTGGAAATTGCCCGCGCCCTGGCCACCAACCCGTCCTTCCTGCTTCTGGACGAGCCCGCCGCCGGCATGAACCCGCAGGAAAGCACCGAGCTCATGCAGCTCATCCGGGACATCCGCCAGGACTTTGACCTGACCATTCTGCTCATCGAACACGACATGAAAGTGGTCATGGGCGTGTGCGCCCACATCTGGGTGCTGGAATACGGCATCTGCATCGCCGACGGCGGCCCGGACGCCATCCGCAACAACCCCAAGGTCATCGAAGCCTACCTGGGTGAGGAGTACCTGACCTATGCTTAAGATCGAAGACCTGCACGTGCATTACGGGGGCATTCACGCGGTCAAGGGCGTTTCGCTGACTATCCCCAAAGGGGCCATCGTGGCCCTTATCGGCGCCAACGGGGCCGGAAAAAGCAGCACCGTGCGCGCCATTGCCGGGCTGGTCAAACCCTCGTCCGGCAGCATCCTGTACAAGGACAAAGAGCAACTGGCCGGCAAAAACCCCGAATACATGGTGCGCGCGGGCATCGCCTTAAGCCCCGAAGGACGGCGCATCCTCCCCCACCTCACCGTGGAGGAAAACCTGCGCCTCGGCGCATACATCCGCAACGATCCCGAAGGCGTCCGCAAGGATATGGACTGGGTTTTCGCTCTCTTCCCCCGTCTGCGCGAGCGCGCCTGGCAGGCCGGCGGCACCCTGTCCGGCGGCGAGCAGCAAATGCTGGCCGTGGGCCGCGCCCTGATGAGCAACCCGGAACTGCTCATGCTCGACGAGCCCTCCCTCGGTCTGGCCCCGATCCTGGTCAAGGAAGTGTTCGAAATCATCAAACACCTGCGCGGGCTCGGTAAAACCATCCTGCTCATCGAACAGAACGCCTTTGCCGCCCTGTCCATCGCCGACCACGCCTATATCCTGGAAACCGGCAGCCTGGCCCTGCAAGGCCCCGGCCGGGAACTCCTCCACAACCCCCAGGTCAAAGAAGCCTATCTGGGGGGGTAGGGCGAAGAGGGGGGGGGGGGGGGGGGGGGGGGGGGGGGGGGGGGGGGGGGGGGGGGGGGGGGGGGGGGGGGGGGGGGGGGGGGGGGGGGGGGGGGGGGGGGGGGGGGGGGGGGGGGGGGGGGGGGGGGGGGGGGGGGGGGGGGG
>JAVBOI010000084.1:0-10994 GCA_031550695.1 Desulfovibrio sp.
TTCTTCCTTTTCTGCCTTCGATCTGTGGGTGTTATTTCTTTTTCCGCCCCCCCCGGCCCGCCGGGGGGGGGCCCGCGACGCGAAAGCGTCCGGACCGGCGCCGCCCTCTTGTCACCCGATATTGCGAACGCCTATGCAAGAAAGTCTCTCCACCGTTCTCGGGGCCATGCCCTTCATTCTGGAAGGCTCGGCCATCACCGTAGCCACCGTGCTGTGCGCCATGCTGCTGGGCCTGATCATGGGCGTGCCCATGGCCGTCGGCCAGGTTTACGGCGGCCCCGTCACCCGGCGCGCCATCAGCCTGTACGTCTGGTTTTTCCGCGGCGTGCCCATCCTGGTGCTGCTGTACCTGTTCTACTTCGGCCTGGTCTATCAGTTGAACCCCCTGACCTTCAGCCTGGGCGGCAAGGAATTTGTCATTCCAATCGATCTCTCGCCCTTTGCCGCCTCGTGCATTGTGCTGGGACTGACCAGCGCCGCCTACCAGAGCCAGATTTTCCGGGGCGCCATCAATTCCCTGCCCGCCGGCCAGCTTAAGGCGGCCCGCGCCCTTGGCATGCACGATTCCGTCTCGGTGCTGCACATTATTCTGCCGCAGGCGTTGCGCCTGTCCATTCCGGGCTGGTCCAACGAATATTCCATCCTGCTCAAGGACTCGGCTCTGGTGTCCGTGCTCGGCACCATGGAGCTGATGTCGCGCACCAAGGCCATTGCCACCAGCACCGCCGAATACTCCGCTTTTTACCTGACCGCGGCCTTTTTGTACTTTCTCATAACCATTCTGGGCGTGCGCAGCCTGCGCTGGGCGGAAAAATCCCTCCGCATTCCCGGCTATACCCATTTGTAAAGCAACACATGACAACGCATACGGATTCCGAACCGGCCGTTCTTGAAGCCAGAGGGTTCAGCAAAAGCCTCGGCGGCAGGCTTATCCTCAACGACGTGTCCCTGTCCGTGAACAGAGGCGAGATGAAGGTGCTCATCGGCCCTTCGGGCGCGGGCAAGAGCACCTTTCTCCAGTGCCTCAACTACCTTATCCCTCCGGATGAGGGCACGCTTTTGCTGAACGGCGCCCCCGTGACCCCCGCCAACAAGCGCGAACTGTACGCCCTGCGCGAGCGCGTGGGTATGATCTTTCAGGATTTCAACCTGTTCGATCACCTGAGCGCCCAGGAAAACGTGAGCATCGCCCTGGTCAAGGTCAAGGGCATGAACAAGCGCGACGCCGCCCTGCGGGCCATGATGGAGCTTGAGCGCGTGGGCCTGTCCCGGCGCGCCGCCCTGTATCCGGCCGAACTCTCCGGCGGGCAGAAGCAGCGGGTGGCCATAGCCAGAGCCCTGGCCATGGACCCGGAAGTGATTCTGCTTGACGAGCCCACCTCCGCCCTTGATCCCGAACTGGTGGGCGAGGTGCTGGCCGTTATCCGCGAACTGGCCAAAGGCGGCATGACCATGATCCTGGCCACGCACCAGATGGAATTCGCCCGCGCCCTGGCCACGGAACTGCTGTTCATGGAAAAAGGCGCCATCATCGAACGCGGCGCGCCCGCCGAACTGCTCGCCCCCGGCAATGCCACCCGCACCCAGGCTTTCTTCCACAAGCTGGTGGCCGAGGAGTGCGCGTGCTGACCGCCGACCTGTTCTGGAACCGGATTATCCCGGCCCTCAACCAGGGGCTGCTCTTAAGCCTGTCCCTGATCATCCCCTCGGCCGTTATCGGCTTTCTGGGCGGGGTGGCAGTGGGCGCGGCCCGCGTTTACGGCCACCCGACCCTGCGCCGCGCGGCCGATCTCTATGTGGCCGTCATCCGGGGGGTGCCCCTGCTGTTGCAGCTTTATTTTCTTTACTACGCCCTGCCCAAATGGGGCGTGCGCTTTTCCGCCTACCAGGCCGCGGTGCTCGGTTTTATCCTCTGCAGTTCCGCCTACCACTCGGAATACATCAGGGGCGCCCTGCTCTCCATCCGCCAGGGCCAGGTCAAGGCCGCCTACTCCCTGGGCTTCAGCACCATGGAAATGGTCCTGTACGTCGTCATTCCCCAGGCCGTGCGCCGCGCCCTGCCCGGCTGCGGCAACGAGATCATCTACCTGATCAAATACTCCTCCCTGGCTTACGTCCTTACCTTTATCGAACTGACCGGACACGCCAAGGAGCTGACCTCCCGCACCTTCCACTACATCGAAATCTACCTGACCGCCGGCCTGTATTACCTGGCCATGACCACACTGGCCACCTGGCTGCTCAAATGGCTGGAAAAGAAGACCTATATTCCAGGGTTTGGCGTGCAGAAGTGAAGGCGAATATTTTCAGGAATGCCTCCGGCGGCCGGGGGATGGGAAAGGGAACTTTTGGAAAATTTCCCTTTCCCTTCCCCCGGTCCCCCATCCCTATCCTTCAAAACTTTTTATAATGGGGTGCATACGGAGCGGGAACGCGATGGTTGTTCATTGTTTTGGCTCCCGGCTGGGGTCGCGGATAACAGATGCCGTGCGTCGCGTTGCGGCCGAGCAGGAAACATGCTATGCAGCCCCCCTTTGACGCGCAAAATTAAAAAGGATCTTTCGCATGTCCGCCACCACGTTTTCCCAGATCGTCACCCGTTTCGCGCCCAGCCCCACCGGGCATCTGCACATAGGTGGGGCGCGCACGGCCATTTTCTGCTGGCTGATGGCCCGCCACTATGGCGGCCGTTTTGTCCTGCGCATTGAAGATACCGATACCGAACGCTCGAAGCAGGAGTATACGGACTCCATTCTCGCTTCCATGCGCTGGCTCGGCCTGGACGCGGACGGCGAACCCGTCTACCAGACCAGGCGGTTTGACCTGTACAATGAATACATCGACCGCCTGCTGGCCGGCGGGCACGCCTACTGGTGCCAGTGCCGCCCCGAGGAGGTGGAGGCCATGCGCGAAAAAGCCAGAGCGGCCGGGGAAAAGCCCCGCTACGACGGCCGCTGCCGCCATCTGGGCCTGGGGCCGGGACCGGGCCGGGCCGTGCGTCTGGCCGCGCCCCTGTCCGGCAAAGTGCTGTTCGAGGATATGGTCAAGGGCCACGTGGCCTTTGACGTGAACGAACTGGACGACATGGTGCTGCGTCGGGCCGACGGCGCGCCCACCTACAACTTCGCCGTGGTAGTGGACGACATCACCATGAACATTTCCCACGTCATCCGGGGCGACGACCACGTGAACAACACCCCCCGGCAAATACTCATCTACCAGGCCCTTGGCGCCAAGCTGCCGGTGTTCGGCCACGTGCCCATGATCCTCGGCCCGGACCGCCAGAAGCTGTCCAAGCGCCACGGGGCCAAGGCGGTCATTGAATACGAAAAGGACGGCCTGCTGCCCGAAGCCCTGATCAACTACCTTGTGCGCCTGGGCTGGAGCCACGGCGATCAGGAAATCTTCAGCCGGGAAGACATGATCGCCCACTTTGACGGCACCAGCCTGAACAGTTCGCCGGCCGCCTTTGACCCGGAAAAGCTGCTCTGGGTCAACGCCCAGCATCTGCGCGCCGCTTCTCCGGAAGATCTGCTGCCCCGCCTGCTGCCCTTCATCGACCGGGCCGGGCTTTCCACCGGCGATCAGGCGCTTGTGGCCCGCTGCATCCCCCTGTACCAACCCAGGGCCAGCACCCTGGCGGAACTGGCCGAACAGATGCGCCCCCTGCTCCTCAAGGCCGCGGAGCTTTCGTATGATCCGGTCGCCACGGTCAAGGCCCTCACGCCCGAGGGCAAAGCCCACGTGGCCGCTCTGCGCGAACGTCTTGAACCCCTTGAGCCCTTTGACAAAGAGGCCCTGCACCATTGCATCCATGGCTATGTGGAAGAAAACGGCCTGAAATTCAAGGCCGTGGGTCCGGCCATGCGCGTAGCCCTGCTCGGCGCGGCCGGCGGACCGGATCTGGCCGACGTCATGGCCGTTGTCGGACGCCGTGACGCCCTGGACCGCCTCGACAGGGCGCTGGGGATGTAGAAATATCCCCGAGAAAAGAGTGACGCGGTTCTTTTTCCTTGTTCACTCTCCCGCGATGACGCTATAATCGGATAAACTCTGTACGATGTATACGGGGGAAATACTATGACCTTGCAGATCGCCGCCCTGGCTTCAGGCGCCGGAACCAACGTCAACGCCATTCTTAACGCCATTGAAAAAAGCGGGCTCGACGCCTGCGTATGCCTTGTCCTGTCCAATAAAACCGATGCCCCGGTGCTGGAAAAAGCGTCCGGGCGCGGCATCCCCGTCTGGGCCAGGGATCATCGCGAGTTTTTTTCCCGCGAGGCTTTCGATCAGGCCATGCTGGCCGAGATCCGCCGGGCCGGAGCCGACACCGTGGTCCTGGCCGGTTACATGCGCATACTCTCTCCGGCTTTTATCCAGGCCTTTCCCGGGCGCATCCTCAACATCCACCCCTCCCTGCTGCCGGGCTTTCCCGGCGCCCACGGCGCCCGCGACGCCCTTGACTACGGCGTCCGTTTTACCGGGGCCACCGTTCACTTTGTGGACGAACTCATGGATCACGGCCCGGTCATCATCCAGGCGGTGGTGCCCATCAGCCCCAACGATACCCAGGAGAGCCTCATGCCCCGCATCCACTCCCTGGAGCACCGCATCTATCCCCAGGCCCTGCAATGGCTGGCCCAGAACCGGCTTGTCATTGCAGGCCGCCGCGTTACCCTGCTGCCGGCCAAGCAGCCCCGCATCAGTTTGGCCTCCCAAGGGCAGAACGCCCTCGGCCCCTGGATGATCGCGCCGGCTCTGGAAGATTTTTAAGGAAGCGCTGAGTTTTTCCGTTTGGCGGCGTTGCTTCACCTTTTTTCAAGGAAGGCAGACCAGAAGAGGCCAGCCTCCCTTGAAAAAAGGTTCACTCCTTGCCAAACGAAAAAACTCAGCGCTTCCTTGATGTTGCACTACAAAGCAAAGCCAGAAGAGAAAAAGACGAAAAGAAAGAAGTATCCGTAATAAAACCAGAACATGGAGGATGACTCTCGCGGAATCATCCTCCATGTTCTGGTTTTATGAAGAACAAACTTACCCCAAATGCGCGGGTCAAGGGGGCCGCGCCCCCTTGTGGGGCGTGGGGCAAAGCCCCACTTCGACTAGATTGGCTTCATCCTCACCCTCTTACAGGATAAAGCGCGTCAAATCAGCGTTTTCGCGCACGTCGGCCAACTTTTCGCGCACGCTTTCCCTGTCCACGACCACGCGCTCTCCGATGCGTTCCGGCGCGTCAAAGGACAGGTCGGACAGGATTTTTTCCATGATTGTATACAGGCGGCGGGCGCCGATGTTTTCCGTCTGCCGGTTGGTTTCCTCGGCAAAGGCGGCCACCTCCTCAAGGGCGTCGGGGGTGAATTCCAGGCTGACGCCTTCGGTTTCCATAAGGGCGGAATATTGCAGGGTCAAGGCGTTGTGCGGCTCCGTAAGGATACGCAGGAATTCCTCCCGGCCCAGGGCGGACAGCTCCACGCGCAGGGGAAAGCGCCCCTGAAGCTCGGGAATCAGATCCGAAGGCTTGCTGACGTGAAAAGCCCCGGCCGCGATAAAGAGCACGTGATCCGTGCGGACCATGCCGTACTTGGTGTTGACCACGCTGCCTTCCACAATGGGCAGAAGGTCGCGCTGCACGCCCTCGCGGGACACGTCCACCCCGCCCCGGCCGGTCTGGGCCGGCACGGCCACCTTGTCTATTTCGTCAATGAAAATGATGCCGGTCTGCTCCACCCGCTCCCTGGCCAGTTCGTTCACGGCGTCGTGATCGATCAGGCGCTCCGTTTCTTCCTGCACAAGGATTTCATACGCTTCCTGAACCTTGAAGCGGCGGCGCTTTCTCTTGTTGGGGAACATGCGGCTAAAGGCGTCCTTGAGCTGCGAGCCCATCTGCTCCATGCCGGGCATGCCGAGCAGTTCCACTTGCGGCCCGTTGGAGACTTCCACCTCCAACTCCACTTCGCGGTCGTCCAGCCGGCCGCCGCGCCACATGGCCCGTAGCTTCTCCCTGGTGCCGGGCGAGGCAGGCACGGGGGCATTGCCTTCTTCCAGGGCCACGTAGTCGGCCTTGGAGGAGGGCGACGGCAGGAGCAGATCCAGCAGGCGCTCTTCGGCGGCGGCTTCCGCCTTGACCTTGACGCGCTGGCGTTCTTCCTCCTGTACCAGGGACACGCCCATTTCCATCAGATCGCGCACCATGGACTCCACGTCGCGGCCTACGTAGCCCACTTCCGTGTACTTGGTGGCTTCCACCTTGATGAAGGGCGAGCCGCAGAGTTTGGCCAGGCGGCGTGCTATTTCCGTCTTGCCGACGCCGGTGGGTCCCATCATGATGATATTTTTGGGTGACACCTCATCGCGCAGATGCGGCTCAAGCTTCTGCCTGCGCCAGCGGTTGCGCACGGCAATGGCGACCATGCGTTTGGCGTCGGTCTGGCCGACGATGTACTTGTCGAGTTCCTGCACTATCTCACGCGGGGTCATGGTGGTGGGCATGAGGCGGCGTCTCCTGAAATGGCGTGGCAAAGAGGGCGGACCAACGAGGGTCGCCGAAAGGGACAGGCATATTTCCGGCTCGAACGCAAAAGAAACCGCCGGGATCTTCCTGCGGATCAGGCATACATAGGCACGATTTCGCCGGGAGGCAAGGGGGAGGAGAAACGGTCGTCAGGAAAAGACGAGCCCGGACTCGAGCATGCGCAGATAGAGAGCGCGGCTGGCCCAGGCGTCGGTGGCGGCGTAGCGGATTTGCCGGGGGGAAAGTTCTTTGTTGGCCCAGTTGGAGCACTGCTCGTTCTTGGAAATGCGCACGCCCAGAAAACTGGCGGCCAGCCCGCGCAGGCCGTGGTTCTCGATGCGGTTTTTGCGGGCCACTGTACTGAGATCGATGACGGAACGGGGGATGAACGGCGTAAGTTTGGTCAGAAAACGCATGTCGTCGTGCACGGCCACGCCGGTTTTGATCACGGCCGGATCTTCAAACAGGCTGATCAGCTCCGGCCCCAGGGGGAGCCACTTCAAATGGAATAAAAAAACCTCGCTTTCTCCGGCAAGCTGAATCAACGAGGGGCTGTGGCTTTTACCCTTGCTGAAGCTCGGGCGCGTTTCCGTGTCAAAGCCGAGCACGGTTTCCGCGCGCAGGCGCTCCATGGCCCCGTCCAGTTCCCGCGCGTTGCGTATCAGACTGATCCTGCCCGTGTAGTGGAACAGCGGCAGTTCGTTGATATCTTCCTTGCTGAGTCTGGCGTGCGTTTCCGTGTTCAGGCAATACGGTTCGGCGGCTGTTTGCGGAAAGGCTTCAGTATGAGTCATAACGGGCATGGAAAAAGGGTTGTCGAACAAGCGCGGGAGCATGGGAAACGCATAGGCCGGCAAGGCCGCGTTGTGCGAGTGTATTACATTATACATATAGGCGCAACCTGTCGCGGACAATCTTCTCCCCTGTTTTCAAAGGAATTTTTTCGGGCAAGCCACGGCTGTTGCCGGAGAAGACGCCGATTTGACTGAAAGTCCCGCCCCCCTGCTGCTGTAAGCGTAGCGGCTGTCAGCAGAAGTCGTCGCCCTTGACAGACGGGAAAAAAAAATCTACATCCGGCAATAGGTAAATTTCACTCTTGCAACTTCATGAAAGCGCGGATAGACGTCTTTTGTGGAACGCCTTTTTGCGCGCGACAAAATCCGCGCGAGCCCGATGCCGAAAATGAAAAAAGAGTCAGCCGCCTGCCTTCCCGGCGCCCGGCGACCAGTATATTTCCAGGCTTGCGCCTGGTTCAAGGAAAGTGCACCCATGCGACATGCTTTCCGCGCCGTTGCCCTCTGCTCCCTTTGCCTGGCGCTCATACCGTTTTTCCACGCCCCGGCGCACGCCGCGGATGGAAAAACGGACGTGGCCGCTGCCCCGGCTTCAAAGCAGAACCCGGCGAAAGCCGCGGATGCCTCCCGGCAGGCGCCGAAGTCGGCTCCCAAAGCCGGCCAACATCCCGCGGGGGAAGACGCGGCCGCCGCTCAGCCCCACGACGGTTGGATAAAACTGGAATCCGGCAGTCGCCAGGCCTATGTGGGCATCCACGGCGGCACGGCCCCCTTGAGCCTGATGCGCTCATCGGACGGTGTGCTGTTCGCGTATACCGGCCAGACGGGCAACGACTTCCTGCATGTGCTTAAAGGCGGCAACGCCAGCCGCCAGGCGGCCGACCATTCCGGCCAGAACGGGCCCGCCCCCGGGCAGAAAAAAGAAGAGGACGCAAAACACGCCGCATCCGCATCCCAAGAGGCGGAACGACGCCATGAAAGCGCAAACAAACCGTCCGCCGCTCCGGCCGTTCCCGCCGGCATAAGCGCCCAGAGCGCGCCGGCCTCGAAAGCCGGCCCCGCCGCCAGCACGAACAAAACCGTTTCCGCCGGCTCGCCCAAACCCGCTCCCGCCAAAGCGGAACCAGCCGGCACGGGCCAGCCGCCCGCCAAGGGCGAGGTGCTGGTTTTCGCTTCCGGCGATGTCAAAGACGCTGCCGAGGGCTACAAACCTTTCGGCCTGACCCCCCCGGCGGGTACGCCCCCCGAGGATCTGCGCCGGCAGAACGCTGGTTTGCCGCCGGGCGGAGCGCCGTTCCGCGGCAAGCCCCTCAAGTTGGGCAGCTACCAGGCCATCCTCAATTCCGGCAAGGTGTAGGCCTGCTGTTCCGCCAGCGGCAGACCAATCCTTCGTCGTCTATGTCCGCGTTCCGCCCAACAATCGCCGCGCCCAGGCTCTGGCCTTGAGACTCACGGCCGGGTACACCGGGCGCACGGTAAAACCATCCCGCTCAAGCATGGGCTGCAAGCCGACAAGATGCGCCGTGCCCACGAACACCGCGCAGCCGCCGGCTTCCAGAAAAGGACGCATGCGCTGCCTGAAGCGCTCGTCCCGCCGGTCAATGACCTGCTCCGTGCGCGAGGGAAACTCGGTGCTGCTCCCCATCATACGATGCAAATCCCCGGCCAGATAGGCGTGGATATTGCGCTTCATGTACGCGGGCCAGAGCCGGCTGCGCCGTAGAAAGTCGGTGATGCGCGCGAGCGGGATCACCTCCAGCGACTCCAACTGCTCCTCCAGGCTTTCCATGCCGATAACCGCCTTGCCCATATCCCTGGCCGTGTGCCAGGCTTCCAGATCCACGGACTGATCCCAGCCCTGGCCTTCCAGATAGGCCGCCCACAGGGAAAAAAAGGCGAACCAGGGCCGCGTGTCAGCCAGCAGCGCGCGCACGTCCGTACGACGCGGCCGCTCACAGCCGAACAGGCGCGGCCAGAAGCCTTGCGGCCCGTTCACCACGCCTTCAAGCCGCCGAATATCTTCCTCGCCGAGAAAATCAACGGCCCGCGCGCTTCCGGGCTCGGGGCCGCGGCCGTGCTTTTCCACCGCGCCAAGAAGACCCTCGTCCAGCGGTCCTTCAAAGATGATCGTGTGCAGGGGCTTGAACAGCTCCTGAAAGGCCATGGAAAAGGAATAGCAGAAAAAATGGGCCGTGCCGCACAAGTAGGATACGGCATTCCCCTTGCGCACCTCGCGGATCATGGCAAAAGGCCGCTGCCTGGGCAGGCTTTCAAATATCTGGCGCTTGGACAGTTCGCAGGGCGAATCGAGCAGATCGCGCATGGCCCGGACAATCTCCCGCTCGGTCCGCGAAACTCCCTTGCGGGCCTGAACGGTCCAGGCAGCCATCTCATAAGGCAGAACGACCCTGCCCCCCCACTTGCGCTTGAAGCGGGCAATGCCTTCGTTCACCCCCAGGCCCAGGTGGATATAGCGCTTGCCCTCGCGCCGGCAGCCTTCCAGCATGGCGGCGAAAAGCAGATCCGTGGCGTGGGGCGCGTAGTGCCGCCGGGAATGGGCGCCGATGATATACGAGCAGAACTCCCCGGCGCTGTAGTCGAGCAGCAGGGAAGCGGCCAGCCGGCCCTGGTCGTCCCAGGCGCTGAGCAGGCGCAAATCCAGCAGCGGCCTCTCAAGGCCGTCCGCCGGCCCGTCCCGTCCGGCTCTCCCGCCGTTCCCGCCCTCACCGCTCAAAGCCCGGCTCGCCGCCAGGACGGCCTCGGTGCGGGCATACAGTTCGCGCACGTTCGGCCGCATGGAGACCCGGCCGAGAAATTCCGCCCACAGCCGCCGGTGCTCCGGCGTAAATTCGCGATCTTCCGTCACGCACAGCCGCGCGCCCGCTGCCCGCACCTTGCCGCGCAACCGGGCCGGCACGGCCGCGTCCGCCCCCAGCACATACACCACATCGCGCTCGTCAACAGAATCCCGCAGCGCATCCGGCAGGCGCGGGGCCGCCGCCCAGCAGGAAACAGCCCCGGTCCGGGCGATCGCCTTGTCCAAAGCAGCGCCAAAGGCCATGGACGAGGCCTCGTATCCGGCCGCGTCCCGCGCGTTCTCCTCCGGACGGCCCTCCCCTGGCGCATCCGCAAAAGGATACCCTATGCCCATCAGCCAGTCGTCCGCGGCCAGGAAAAGAAAACCGTCCTCGCAAAAAGCCCTGCCCCCGGACATGCTTTCCATGAAAAGTACGGAATGCTCCGGCACGGCGGCCCGGCGCAGCAAGTCCGCCACGAATGCGGGAGGGAGAGGACGATTCGGCGCTGTGGTCTCGGGTCTCATCGCGGCATTACCTGGCTAAATGCGAAAGATGCCTCCGGCGGCCAAAGGGGGCCGGGGGCACAGACTCTGTGTGACCCCCTTTGGAAACCCCATTGGGTTCGCGCGACTGTTGCGGCAATTCCAGGAGCTTTCTCACGGAACACGCTCCCGGCCGGGAGCGTGAACAAAGTAAACGCCTTTGCCGCTCCACCCTATTCAGTCCCCTAAATAAAAAGGTTTGAAGGATAGGGATAGGGGGTGTGGGGGGAAGGGAAAGGAAAAATTTAAGTAAAATTTCCTATACCATACCCCCACATCAATTAACTTACAAATACATAATTAAAAAGCCCCAGCGCATGTCGCGTGAACTGCCGCCCAGGCACGAGCGGGG
>JAVBOI010000021.1:0-24205 GCA_031550695.1 Desulfovibrio sp.
ATTAACGCTTGAAAGAGTCGCTTAACGGCGGGCAAGGCACAGAGCCTGTGTCCGCGACCCGCCTACGCCTCTTTCGCGGCAAGGATTTGAGGACAAATCCTTGCAGAGCGATTCACTCATTTCATTCGTGAAATGCTCTAAGACAACTTCAAAACCAATTTAAATATCCAGATCCTGCACGCTGAGGGCGTTGCGCTCGATGAATTCGCGGCGGGCCTCAACGCGGTCGCCCATGAGTTCCTCAAAGGCGTCGTTGGCTTCTTCGGCGTCATCAATGGTGACCTGGAGCAGAATGCGGTTTTCCGGGTTCATGGTGGTGACCCAGAGCTGTTCGGGGTTCATTTCGCCAAGGCCCTTGTACCGCTGGATGTTGATCCCTTTTCGAGCTTCCTCGAACAGGGTTTTTTGCAGGTTGAAAAGCCCCTGCACCTCAACGGAGGTCTCTTTGCGCACAATGGCAAAGGCTGTGCCGCCGCATTGCGTGACAATGGCCTCGCGGGCTTTCCAGGCCTGGCGGTAGAGTTTGGAGCCGAAATAGTCCGGGCTGAGCTTGGTTCGGTGCCCGTTCCTGTCTTCAAACACCACCCGGTGCAGTTGCTCGAGCTCGGTTTCTTCCACTTCCAGGGCTATGGAAAAGCCGCTTTCGCCTATCCATTCCTTGAAGCGGGCCAATTCGGCAGTGTCGTCGTGGAACCAGACCGGCTCCAGCAGAGTGGGGAAACGAAGAAAGGCCATGAACAGCGGTTCGGCAATGCCGGCTGTTTCCGCATCGCGCAGGCGGGCGCCGATAAAGGCGATATCCTTGGCCAGGCGCACGATGTTCCTGCCTTCAAAACTGTGCCCGTTGGCGGCCTTGACTGACGCGTCCTTGCTGATCCGCTCCAGAAGAAAGGCGTTCAGTTCCGCGTCATCCTTGATGAATTTTTCGAACTTGCTGGAATGGGCCCGGTACAACGGGGGCTGGGCGATGAAAAGGTGGCCTTTTTCAATCAGCTCCCGGTACTGCCGGAAAAAGAAGGTCAGAAGCAGGGTGCGGATGTGGGCGCCGTCCACGTCGGCGTCGGTCATGATGGCGATGGTGTGGTAGCGCAGCTTGGAGAGATCGATGTCGCTTTCTCCGCCTATCAGACCTATGCCGGCGCCCATGGCTGTGATCAGGGCCTTGATTTCCTTGTTGGCCAGCATTTTGTCAAAACGGGTGCGTTCGACGTTGAGAATTTTGCCCCGCAGGGGAAGAATGGCCTGTTTTGAAGGATCCCGGCCCTGCTTGGCCGAACCGCCGGCCGAATCGCCTTCCACTATGAACAGTTCGGATTCCGACGGGTCCTTGCTCTGGCAGTCGGCCAACTTGCCGGGCAGGGAGTTGTCCGAAAGCGCCCCTTTGCGCCGGACCAGATCCTTGGCCTTACGGGCAGCGTCGCGCGCCCTGGCCGCGTCCACGGCCTTCTCAATAATCAGCTTGATGTCTTTAGGGTGCTCTTCAAAGAAGGTATTCAGCTTGTCGTAGACAATACCACCCACTATGCCGGCCACTTCGCTGTTGCCAAGTTTGGTTTTGGTCTGGCCTTCAAACTGCGGGTTGGGCAGCTTGACGGAAACCACGGCCGTCAGACCTTCGCGCACGTCGTCGCCGGAAAGGCTGAGCTTGAATTTTTTGTTCAGCTCGGAATTTTTCAGGTAGTTGTTAATTGCCCTGGTCAGCGCGGTTTTAAACCCGGCAAGGTGGGTGCCGCCTTCCTTGGTCCGGATGTTGTTGGCAAAGGTCAGGGTGTTTTCCTTGTAGCCGGCGTTGTATTGCAGGGCGAATTCGGCCACGATCCCCTGGGCTTCGCCGTAGCCGTAAATAACGCTGTGCACCGCCGCCTCGCCCTGATTCAGGTCTTTGACGAACTGCTCTATGCCGCCGTCAAAGCGAAACAGTTCCTGCTCGCCGCTGCGCTCGTCAATAAATTCTATTTCCAGGCCCTTGTTGAGGTAGGCCAGTTCTTCAAGGCGCTTGCGCAGAATTTC
The DNA here is from genome assembly GCA_031550695.1 of Desulfovibrio sp. Taxonomy (GTDB): domain Bacteria; phylum Desulfobacterota; class Desulfovibrionia; order Desulfovibrionales; family Desulfovibrionaceae; genus Frigididesulfovibrio. The sequence goes on from JAVBOI010000021.1 coordinate 2,011, forward strand.
ATAGGAAAACTCAAGCGTTTCAAAGATTTGATCATCGGGAATAAAGCGAACGGTTGTGCCGTGGTTCTGGGATTCGCCCAGAGTTTTCACTTCCTCCTGGGGCACGCCGCGCGAATACTTCTGGGAATAGCGAAAGCCCCCCCTGCGGATCGTCACCTCAAGGAATTCGGACAGGGCGTTCACGCAGGAAACGCCCACGCCGTGCAACCCGCCCGAAACCTTGTAAGATGAATTATCGAACTTGCCCCCGGCATGCAGCTTGGTCATGACCACTTGAACGGCGGGCACGCCTTCCTTGGGATGGATATCCACGGGAATACCCCGGCCGTTGTCCGAAACCGAGCAACTGCCGTCCACATGAAGCCGCACCGTAATCTTGGTGCAGAAACCGGCCATGGCTTCGTCTATGGAGTTGTCCACCACTTCGTACACAAGGTGGTGCAGACCTCGGCCGTCCGTGCTGCCTATATACATGGCCGGCCGTTTGCGCACGGCCGCCAGACCTTCCAGAATGGTAATGCTGGAAGCGTCATAGTTTCCTTGGGGGCTGGTGGAAGAAGCGTCCATAAGGGTCATCAGACCTGTTCCTCGCTGAAGTTGACATCGTCAAGAATTTTCATGGGCATGATAATTACAAGATACTCGGCATCGTCCTGCCCGGTTATGCCGCAGGGGCCTTCGGGTCCGGTCAGAGTGAGCAGAAGCTTTGCCGAAGTGTAATGGTCCATGATGGATAACAGATTGCTGGTGGGAAAGGCTATATTTTCAATCTCGCCTTTGTATTCCACATCAAGACTTTCGGAAGCGGAACCCGTGTCCTGTCCCGTGGCCGTGAGCAAAGCTTCCTCGCCGGACAATTTGAAATAGGTGCAGCGGTTGCTTTCGGAATTGAAAATGGCGATGCGCAGCAGCGCTTCCTGAGCTTCGGCCCGAGTGAGGGTGAGAGTGGATACCCCTTCCCCGTTCAGGCGGGACAAAAACACGGAATAATCGGGATATTGGAAAGAAGAAAGGGGAAGGCTCAGGCTTTCCGCCTTGTTTTCCGTGCGCACGAACAGGCGTTTTTCGTCAAGATTGACGTTGATTTCGTCGCCTCCCAACCATTTTTTCAGCTCGTTGAGATACTTTTTCTGAATCAGAATCCCGTTTTCAGGCAGCAGAGCGCGCAAGTCATCGTGCATGAAACGCATCATGGCAAACTGGTGCCCGTTCATTCCGGCCACTTCAATGGCGTCGTTGGCCGCGCGTTTCATGGACAGGCAGGCCAGGGCGTCGGAACCTTCGTCGCCTATGCAGAAGGTAATGCGATCAATGAGTTCCTGGAGAAAATCCCCGGACCACATTACCGCCCCTTGTTCGGGAAAATCGGAAAATTGCTGGAACCAGGTGGCGTCATTCACGGGCAGCTTGTATTTGCGCCGCCCCTGTTCGATATGCAACACCGAAGCGGCGCTGTCCACCTTGAGGGAAATATGCCCGGAAGGAAGGCGGCGAAGAAGCTCCACAAAAGCGCGCCCCTGCACGCCCACAAGTCCGCCTTCAATCACTTCGGCCGTGTAGGACCCGCGAAATTCGATATTCGAGTCCGTGGAGAGCAGTTCCAAAGTATTCTTTTCCGCTCTCAGCCAAATGGATCGCAAATACGCCGCTCCCGTGCGCTGCGGGATGATGTTGGCGGCTTTTTGCAGGCCTTCGATAACGTCTTCTTTAAATACTTTAAGATACATGCTATCTCCTTTTAGAGTAGTAGAGGCTGATTCTTTGTTCGTAAACCCGCTAAGCGCGAGTTTTTATTGATTTTTATGAGAACATTGTGGAAACAGGCATCGTGTGTTTTCTTGGATATGGAAACATTACCCCTTTATCCCCGTCGGGTAAGGCACATTTGCTTCAGGGTTGCCACTTGAATGTTCACATCTTTGTTACTTTTCTGTAATTCACTGATTTTTTTTAATGAATACAGAACGGACGAATGATCCCGGCCGCTGAATATGGCCCCTACCTGCTCAAGAGAAATGTGCAGCAGCTCCCGGCAGAGAAGCATGGCCACGGGCCTCGCCAGGGCTACTGATTTTTCTCTTTTTTTTCCGATAATGCTTTCTTTGCTGACGGAAAAGTGTTTGCTCACCGCGTCAAGAATGAAATCAGCGGTGAGAAAACGTCTGTTCGGGTGTTCTTCCGCCCCATGGTCTAAAAATTTTTCAACATCGCCTCCCTGGGGGGCGCACAGGGAGCGGTAGGTGGAAATTCTGGTCAGGATGCCGTCAATGCTTCGAATATCCTGATGATGCTGGGCCAGGTGTACAAGCTGTTCTTTTGTCAAACCCAGTTTGAAGACGGCATTTTTTTGCTGCAGGTATTGCCTGCGCACGTCCATATCCGGCTTTTTCAGTTCCACTACCAGGCCACCGGTCAGGCGGGAGAGCAGCTTTGGCGACAAGCCGGGGCTGTCGGCCGGATGGATGTCGGCGGAAAGAACCAGCAGCCGTTGCGAAACATGAAAAATATCAATCAGATCCACAAGAGCGCCCTGCAATCCCGGACTGTGGTACACCCGCTGGATGTCATCGATAAAAACGATTTTTTCCAGAAGGGAAGGAAAACGGGAAGAAGAAAGAACCATGTGATCCAGATAGTCCACGCCGCCGTGAAAAAGCGGCATGTTCGGGTACGCCGCGAGCAGGGCATTGGCCATGGCCCCGAGAAGATGCGTTTTTCCGGAACCGCTCTGCCCGTATATCACAAAAGGAGTATACGGCGGGCAAAGGGCTTTTTCAACGGCTTCGTGAGCCGCCGCCAGGGGAAAGTCATTTTTTTTGTTGGCGATGAACGTGTCAAATGTGTGCCGCTCAAGCAGAAAATTGGTTGTTTCCGCTGAAAGGGTGTCGGAACTGTTTGCCGCGACAGCGACAGAGCCCTGTTTTTCGAAAGCGGGCAAAACCGAAGACTGATGCGCCGCCCAGGGGAATATGGGCAGAGAAAAACCGCCGGCCTCTTTTCCGTTGGAGTCGTTGCCGTTTTCGTACACGATCCGCATGCCGTTTATATGAGGCGTCACATGAAGTTCAAAGGCCTTTCTTCTGGTTTCCATAAACCATTGCCCGAAAAAGGCATGAGGAAAGGAAACGTTCAGGATCTTCCCGGATTCGTCAACAGCCACTGCAAGCGGATCAAACCATTGAGCAAGCTCCTGGCTCGGAAAGGCTTTTTCAAGCTGCTGGCGTAGCGTGTTCTTGAGAAGAATCATAAAAAATCACATAACCAATATATCCGGCACTGGTTTGATAAGACAACACATATCGGCCCTATTGCTGGAATAGGGCCGAACAAGATTCTGTTTACCACAAAAAGGCAGGAGGTTCAATTGCGCGAGCTGGGCGCAAACCCTTGTTTCCCATAACAAGAGGCGCTTTTTTTCAGGTATTGACCTACAGGCTCCACTTGCCGTAGCCTTCCTTTGTCGTCATTCCCTATTCACCGGATGAAAACGTAGTGGAAAACCATGAGTTACGCAGCCCTTACCGCCAAATACAGGCCCCAGACCTTTGCCCAGGTTGCCGGGCAGGATACGCTGAAAACCATTCTTTCAAGAGCCTCTCTTGAGGGCAAGGTCGCGCCGGCCTATCTTTTCAGCGGAACCAGGGGAGTGGGCAAAACCACTCTGGCCAGAATTTTCGCCAAGGCCCTGAATTGCCGCACCGCGCCCACTGCCGAGCCGTGCAACCAGTGCGATCAATGCCGGGCCGTGACCACGGGCACGGCTGTGGACGTGGTGGAAATAGACGGCGCGTCCAACCGGGGCATTGATGACGTCCGCCGCCTCAAGGAAGTGGTGGGCTACGCCCCCATGGAAGGGCGATACAAGATTTTCATTATAGATGAAGCCCACATGCTCTCGCGCGAGGCCTTCAACGCCCTGCTCAAAACGCTGGAGGAACCCCCGGCCAGGGTGACCTTTATCATGGCCACCACTGAAGCGCACAAATTTCCGGCCACCATCATCAGCCGCTGCCAGCATCATGTATTCAAGCGTCTGCCGGAAAACTCCCTGGTGGATCATCTTGCCGGCGTGCTCGGGCGCGAAGGGGTGGAATTTGATCAGAACGCCATTCGCCTGATTGCCAGGCGAGGGGCGGGCAGCGTGCGCGACGCCATGTCCCTGCTCGGCCAGGTGCTGGCCCTTGGGGAAGGAAGGCTGACCGAGGCTTCGTCCAGGGCGGTGCTCGGCCTGGCCGGCCAGGACGCCTTTATGCGCATGATCGAATCCTTCAGAACCGGCGATACCTTGCCTCTGTGCCAGACCTTGCGCGAACTGCTCGACCAGGGCCTGGACATGGGATTTTTTCTGCGCGAGCTGGCTTCGCTGTGGCGGAACATGTTCATTCTGCGCCAGTCCGGCGAAGCGGCCCTGCCCGTGGTGGAACTGCCGGAAAACGAAGCCAGGGCCTGTCTTGAGGCCAGCCGGGACTTTTCCCTGCAACATATCCACGCCTGCTGGCAAATGACCCTTGAAGGCCAGCGCCGGGTGCTTTCCAGTCTGGAACCGGCCCTGGCCCTGGAATTGCTGCTTCTTAACCTGGCCATGCTGCCGCGCCTTCTTTCCCTGGAAAATCTTTCCGCCTTGGGCCGGCGCAGCGGAACCTCCGGCAGCGAGGGCGGCGCGCCGGGCGGCCCGGCCCGAGTGGCTTCCGGTGGCGCGCCGAACCCCGGGGTCAGGGCGGCGCCGCTTTCTTCGGATGACGGCCGGCCCGTTTCCGCCGGCGAGCGGCCTTTTTCGACTTCTCCTGAGGATCAGGAGTTGCGGGGCAGCCGTGAAGCCGGCGATCCGAACCAAGCCGATCCCGCCGATCGTCCTGCCGGAGGTTTCGTCGTTGCGCCGGATGCGTCGAATATGGGTGTCGAAGCGGAACAACCTTCTCTGTCTGCTTCCGTCCCTTTCAAGAAAGAGCCCGATCAGGCGGGTATCCTCCCCGTGGCTGCTGAAAAAGAAGCCGTTGCCGCTTTCGGGCCGGCTTTGTCGAAAAACGGCGCTAATTGGCAGGACGTATTTTCCCTGGCCGAGGAGCTTGCCATCCCCACCTGGCTGACGTCTTTGCTGCGCCGCGCGCGGGCCGGCTGGCAAGGGGACGTTCTCGTGCTCACCGCCCAGGACACCTTTTCCGCCGAGCGGCTGCGCGATCCCCAGGCGCGCGAGGCCCTTGAGCGCCTGCTCGCGGCCTGGTGCGGCGTTGTGCCTGCCCTGGACATCCAGGCCCCGGATGTTGCGCGCAAAAGCCGGGAGGAATTGCAGACCGAAATCATGCAGCATCCTCTTGTCAAAGAAATGCAGGCCCAGTTTGGGGCGAAAATTGTCGATTACGGGCAGATGCGATAGGGGCTGTTTTCCCAATACCCGCCCCTCCCAGAGAGAACGCCATGAAGTTTTTGCTCAGTTGCGTCAATTCGTTGGTTTCCTTTGTTGGGTACGACCTCGCGGCCAGGCAGGCTTTCTGGTATTGCCCGGCGGATCGTTTGCGGGCCTGCGGCGCGGCCTATGACGGCGACGGCCTGCTTATCGCCTCGGACAACACCCTGACCCGCATGGGCGCGGACGGTTCCATCATCAGGGTTTCCCCGCCGGGGCCGCACGACAATCTGCTGCACAGCGTCCACTGCCTTGAAGGCATTGGCGTCGGCCTGATGGATACGGGCAATTCCCGCCTTCTGGTATACGGCGATCTGCAAAGCCTCCCCATCAGCTTCGAGCCTCTGGAAGGCTGGGAAAATATCCCGGCGGACGCCATCCACATGAACGATTTCGTCCGCACCTCGCGCGGCATTGTGGCCTCGTGTTTCAACTACCGGCCCTACAGGACGGTGGCCGCGCCGGGACGCGTCTGGCAGAAAATGGGGTACGGTCTGCTGCTTTCGCTGGAAAAGGACGACAAACGCAACGTGGGCCGCGTGCTTGCCGGCGGCCTTTCCTGTCCCCATTCGCTGGTATGGCACGAAGACCGCCTGTACTGCTGCGCCTCGGCCACCGGGGATTTTCTCCGCTTCGCCTACAACGCCCACGGCCTGTTGGTGGAAGAAGAGCGAATCCACATCACGGACGACCACTTTCTGCGCGGCGCCCTGCCTCTGGGCGACGGCTCCTGGCTCCTTGGCGGCAGCCACATTCGCACCGACCAGCGTGCCGGCATGGCCCTCTATCATCTGCGCAAGAATGGCAGCATAGAAGCGTTGTATGTGGCCGCGGCCGGGGAAATTTATGATATACTGCCGTGGAACGGCGCTGTCATGGGGCCGGTCAGCGCCGCAATGCGGCAACTGCCCTCCCTGTTCGCCGACGGAGAGCAGGACTTTCCCCCGGTCTGCGATCCGGTGGCCTGAGCACCCTTATTCGCACACAGAAGCAAATCAATTTTGATTTGCCCAAAAATAGTATCGCCTCCGGTCGCGGACACAGGCTCTGTGCGGCCAAAGGGGGTGACCCCCTTTGGAATCCCCGTTTTGTTGGTAGGGCTGAAGTGGGTAATTTCAAAGCTTACATTCTCTCATTCACCTCTCAATATAAAAGGAACAAAGATATGCCGGATATAGGAGACCTGCTGCGCCAGGCACAGGCGATGCAATCAAAGATGGCGGAAATTCAGGAACAACTGGGCAAAAAAACCGTGGAAGGTTCCAGCGGCGGCGGCATGGTTCGGGCAATCTGTACCGGCAAGCAGGAAATCCTCTCCATCACCATAGAAAAAGACGTGGTCGACCCCGAGGACGTGGGCATGCTTCAGGATCTCGTTACCGCGGCCGTGAACAACGCCCTGCGCCTCTCCCGCGAGCTGGCCGAGCGCGATCTCTCCTCCCTCGCCGGCGGCATGAAGATACCGGGGCTTTTTTAGGGAGAGAAGAGCTGGGGGAAGGGAAAGGAAACCTTTAAGGAAAGTTTCCTTTCCCTTCCCCCAGACCCCCATCCCTATCCTTCAAACCTTTTTATTTGGGTATAGTAACTTTGAGATTGCCCAAAAGGTTCGCGAACGGCAAAAATACTGTAGCACCAAATGGGGTTTCCAAAGGGGGTCACCCCCTTTGGCCGCCGGAGGCAATACAACTCTTGGGCAACTTCAAAATTGATTTGCCTTTGGGCCCGCGGGCGTCGCAAACCCACTAACAACACAACTTGGAACATATCCGTGCAACGACTTCCCGAACCGCTTAAAGCCGTGGTGGACCAACTTTCGCGCCTGCCCGGCCTTGGCCCCAAATCCGCCCTGCGCTGCGCCATGGCCTTTCTCAAATGGCCGGAGGCCGAAACCCGGCGCCTTGGCAAGGCCATTCACGATCTGCGCGACAACCTGCACCTGTGCGATCACTGCGGCGGGCTTTCGGACACCAACCCCTGCGCCGTGTGCGCCGATCCCTCCCGCATCCGCGACACGCTCTGCCTGGTGACGGACTGGGACAGCATGCTTACCCTTGATGAAGGCGGCTTTTACAAAGGGCAGTATCTTATTCTTGGGGGCCTGCTTTCCCCCCTGGACAACATGCACTCGGACGGGCTGGAACTGGAACGCCTTGACCGGCGCCTTGAGCAGGGCGAAATACACGAAATCATTCTTGCCCTCGGCGCCACCGTGGAAGCGGAAAACACCGCCTCGTACATCCGCAGCCGCGTGCAGGCCCGCCACGCCCGCATCCGCGTCTCGCGCCTGGCCCAGGGCATTCCCCTTGGCGCGGAAGTGAAATTCATGGACAAGGAAACGTTGCGCCAGTCCCTCAAGTACAGGCAAGATCTTTCATGAGCAAAAAAAAATCGCAGCCCTTCTATCCTCCGCCGGCCCTGCCTCCCACGGGCGTGGAATCCCACGCCCACCTCAACAGCCGGCAGTACAACCTTGACCGCGAGGACGTGATCGCGCGCGCGGCGGCCGCCGGCGTGGCCCAGATCATCCAGGTTTTTCTCAGTCCCGATGCCTGGCGGACCGGTAAGGTTTTGTTCGATCACCATCCGCACATCTATTTCATTCTCGGCATACACCCTACCGAGGCCCAGCAGTTCACCGACAATATCGCCGAACAGATCGGCCAGGCCGTGGCCGCCGATTCCCGCATCCGGGCCATCGGGGAAATAGGCCTGGACTTCTACTGGAAAGACTGCCCGCCGGAGATTCAGAAAGAAGCCTTTGCCAAGCAGCTGGCCATGGCCCGGCGCCTGTCCCTGCCCGTGGTCGTGCACTGCCGCGACGCCGAGGCCGACACCTTCGCCATTCTCGAAAGCCAGGGCTTCGCCGGCTATCCCTTGCTTTGGCACTGCTTTGGCGGCAACAGCGCCATGGCCGAGCGCATCATCGGGAACGGCTGGCACCTTTCCGTGCCGGGCCCGGTCACCTTTCCCGCCAATACCGAGCTGCGCGAAGCCGTGGCCCGCATCCCGGCCGATCGCCTGCTGGTGGAAACAGACTGCCCCTACCTCTCGCCCATACCCCTGCGCGGCAAACGCAACGAACCCGCCAACCTCGGTTACACCATCGCCGCCATGGCCGAAGCCCGCGGCACAACGCCCGCCGAGCTCTGGACCGCCTGCGGTAACAACGCCCGCCGATTTTTCGGGATAGGCGGGACGGGGGAATAAGAGCTGGAGGAAGGGAAAAAATTTTGCCTGAGTCGCGGGAAACAAGGCGCACGCCCGCCAGAGCAAACTTATTTACCCGACGGCTCCGCTTTCGGCCGGCGCAGGTGGTCAAGAAGCAGGCGCATCGCTTTGGCCGGTTCCGCCTGGGACGGTCCTTTGCCCTCGGGCAGAGCAAACTGGGCATCGGGGACCTGTGTCAGACAAAACATGGGACTCCCCCTTGGGAGGCGACCATACCCGTCCCGCGTTCGGGCCGCCCCCCTTCGCGGGAGAGGCGAAGTAATAAGAGACACCCGTCCATGCCAAAAGGTTCCTGTTCCGGGGCGCGCGTTCCCGCCACTGCCGCGCTGAACAGTTCTTCAACTCTTCAACAGCCAGGGCCAGTTCCGGCTCCAAAAGGATGTCCTTGCGCGGGATGTGACGGTTTTGCCTTCGGCATACCAATAATTGACCGAAAAGTTATTGGTAAGCATGTAGGCGCCGTCCGCCCGCTGCTCGACAGACCAGGCGCATTCCGGCGTAATGCCGGAAAAATAGGCGTAATTCGATAGCCGGGCGGTATTCTCCCCTTGTAAAGGGTTGGCGTCACGGTGTAGGTGTACTGTGCGACGGCCGCGCGAGGTCGTTTTTCTTTCTCTGCCATTCAGGAGCACACCATAATGCTGGCGATATTGGATTATGAGGCGGGCAACCAGACGAGCGTTCTGCGCGGGCTGGCCTCTCAGGGCATACCGGCCCGGATTACGGCCGATGCCGGGGAACTGGCCCGGGCGTCCGGGGTGATTTTTCCCGGCGTGGGCGCGGCCGGCCAGGCCATGGATTTGCTGACGCGCACCGGCCTGGACACGGTGCTTAAGGATTTGGCGCGCCAGGGCAAGCCGCTTCTGGGCGTATGTCTGGGCTGCCAGATTCTGCTGGAGCGCAGCGAAGAGGCGGACGCGCGAACCCTTGGCCTGATCAAGGGCCGGTGCGTGCGTTTCGATCCGGCGCTCAAGGACGAAGCGGGCGATCCGGTCTGCATTCCGCACATGGGCTGGAACGGATGCAGCCTCAAAAAGCCCAGCCTGTTGTTCACGGACATACCGGCGGACGCGGAGTTCTATTTCGTGCACAGCTACTATGCGGAACCTGACCCTGATCTGGTGATAGCCACCACCTATCACGGCCGGGAATTCTGTTCGGTATATGGGCGGGAAGGTTTCTGGGCCGTGCAGTTCCACCCGGAAAAGAGCGGCCGGCCGGGCCTCACTTTGCTGAAGAATTTTTACGAATACTGTTGCCAGGAGCGATAAGTTCCAGCCGGGGGCGCATTCGGCGGGAAAGCTTCTGGAATTGCCGGACCCATCGCGCGAGCCCGTTGGGGTTTCCAAAGGGGGTCACCCCCTTTGGCCGCCGGAGGCATCTTTTTACCACACAGAGGGAGTTGAGCCATGCTGAGCAAGCGGATCATCCCCTGCCTGGACGTTCGGGCGGGCAAACTGACCAAGGGCGTGAAGTTCCAGGGCAACGTCGACATCGGCGATCCGGTGGAAACGGCGCGGCGTTATTATGAAGAAGGCGCCGACGAGATTGTTTTTTACGACATCACAGCCTCGGCCGAGGGGCGCGGCATTTTTCTCGATGTGGTCGAGCGGGTGGCGGAGAGCATTGCCATTCCGTTTTCCGTGGGCGGGGGCATAGGCTCGGTGGCGGACATGCGAGCGGTGCTGGTGGCCGGGGCCGAGAAGATTTCCATCAACTCGTCGGCGGTCAAGCGGCCCGATTTGATCAGCGAGGGCGCGGCCGCGTTCGGTTCCCAGGCCATTGTGGTGGGCATGGATGTAAAGCGGGTGGAGCCGCGGGCCGAGGTGCCTTCCGGCTACGAGGTGGTCATTAACGGCGGCCGCACGTACATGAACCGCGATGCACTGGAATGGGCCGCGCTGTGCGAGAAGCTGGGCGCCGGGGAATTGTGCGTGAACTCCATAGACGCGGACGGCACCAAGGAAGGCTACGAACTTACGCTGACCAGGGCCATTGCCGAATCGGTGCGCATTCCGGTCATTGCCTCGGGCGGGGCCGGCTCGCCCGCGCACATGTATGACGCCCTGACCGAGGGCAAGGCCTCGGCGGCGCTGATCGCCTCCATCGTGCATTACGGGGAATATACCATCCCCCAGATCAAGCAGTACCTTGCCAAAAGGGGTTGCAAGGTCCGGCCGGTATCGTAGTGACGGCCGGATAAAGAGGACGCTCCCGCGCGGAACCGGGCGCACCGGCCCGGGCCGTTCTTGACAGGCGGCAAGGCGGTGCTTACTCCTAACGGGAAACCGAAATATCCAGGAGCCGGAATTTCTCATGAGCATAAAATATCCTTTTTCTTCTCACGGCCCGCATGGAGGGGAAGACGACGCGCAGCCGGACCACGGCGAGCACTCCAATGAAAGCGGGCAGCATCAGCGCCAGACAGCCAAGGGCCATGCGGTCTATGCCGGCCAGGAGAAAGGCCCGGCCGGGCGCGGATCGGGCTTTGGCCCCATAGGCGGCCTGTTTGTTGACGATGCCGCCGGCCCCGCCGGGCATGGACAGGCCAGCCAGGAAGACACTCTTCTGGCCGGCGTTTCCAAAGAAGCCCTTCAGGCCGAGTGCGTGGTCCGACTCTGCCCCGAATGCCAGGTGAAACAAGAGGCCGACGACGTGCGCCTGCGCTCCCTGGCGGAACTGGACAATGCCAGAAAGCGCCTGAGCCGCGAGCGCGACGAACAGGTGCGCTTCGCCGCCGAGGCCGTGCTGGCGGATATCATACCCTCTCTGGACAACCTGGATCTGGCCTTACAGCATGCCGGGGACAACGAGGCCTGCAAGGATCTGATTGTGGGCCTGCAAATGACCCGCAAACTTTTGTTTGAAGCCTTGCAAAAACACGGCCTGGCAGTGGTCGGCGCGCTGGGCGAACCCTTTGATCCGGCCGTGCATGAGGCCGTGGGCATGGCCAACGCGCCCGAGGTCCCGGCGGGCCATGTCTGCGCCCTGATGTCCAAGGGCTACAAGCTCAAAGAGCGCCTTCTCCGCCCGGCCCGGGTGATGGTCTGCAAAAAAGATTGATTCGGGAAGCGCAAAGGAATATTTCACGGGCGGATGCCACTGATCCGCGACAACGAAATAGCCGGCAACCCCCGATTGGATACTACGTCCAATCGGGGGTTGCCGCTCCTTCAAAAGTCGCCGGCTTTGCCTCTTGTTTTCTTTTTATAAGCGGATAGTGTAAAAGGACTGTCGTGCGCAATGCGCGTTTCCTGCGATTGCGGCCGTCCGATACGTTTCAACCGGGGAAAACCCATGCCACTCCCGTCCGTTACCGTGCTCATGACCGTTTACAACGGCATGCCCTATCTTAAAGAAGCCGTGCGCAGCGTGTTCGAACAGAATATGAAGGATTTTACCTTTCTGGTGCTCAACAACGGCTCCACGGACGGCGGCGGTGAATTTCTTGCCGAGCTTGAAAGCAAACGGGCGGGCTCGCTTCCCCGTCTGCACATCCGCCATCTGCCGGAAAACATCGGCCGGACCGCCGTGCTCAACAAAGGGCTTGAGTTGGTGGAAACGGAAATCACGGCCATCATTGACGCGGACGATCTGGCCATGCCCCGGCGCATTGAAACGCTGGCGGCTTTTTTTCGCGATCATCCGGACGTCGATCTTGTCGGTTCCGACGTCATCTACATAGACAGAACCGGCAACCAGATTGGCGAAGAGCGTTTTCCGGCCGGCCACCGGGAACTGTGCGACCGGCTGCCCCTGTATAACCAGTTCGCCCACGCGGCCTGCGCCTTTCGCACCCAAGCCGCCCGCGCGGCCGGCGGCTATCCGGCCGCCTATCCCTACGCCCAGGATATGGGCCTGTGGGTGGCCATGTTGCAAGGCGGCGGCAAGGCGGCCAGCATTCAGACCCCTCTGGCCGGCATCCGGGTGCATCCCGGACAGGCCACGCGCGATCTGGCCCTGCTCATGGTACGGACAGAGGATAACCACCGCCTGGCCGAGGCCATGCTCGGCATTCCGGGTCTCAGCCCGGCCGCGCGTCAGGCCGCCCGCTTCCGCAGCGCCCATGCCCTTATGCGGCTGGAACGGAGAAAGCAGGCCCTGATCCAGTTCTGGCGCGGCGTCAAGGAAGCCCCCCTGCTGCTGCCGGTCAACCCGATTCTCTGGAGCCGGCTGGCCATGGAATGCAAACGCCGCCTGCGCCGGTAGGGTGGAGAGAAGAACTGGGGAGAAGGGAAAGGAACCTTTTGGAAAAGCCCGCTCGATCCGAGTGAAACGAGGACAAGCTACCACGAAGCAAGTTTTCCTTTCCCCAGACCCCCCCCCATTCCTTTCCTCCAAAACTTTTTATTTGGAGGGTATGAGGGAGCGCGGAACGGCGGGTGTTTTGCCTTTGACGTAACTCTCGAATCTCGTGGGGGGACGAGAGGATTTTTTTTCCCATTCTGAGACGGGTTATGAAAATTACTTCGGATATGCTTTTTCCCTTGTACGCGCGCTACGGCGTCAAAATGGGCGTGGGCTGCGCGCTGGCCTATGGGTTGTCGGCCCTTATCGGCTCGCCCTATGCCATCTGGGCGGTGGTTTCCACCATCATCGCCATGCAGATCAACATTGCCGACTCCCTGCAGGCCGGCGCCCTGCGCCTCACGGGCACCTGCCTGGGCGCGGCCATTGGCGTGGGATTGCTGCTTGTTTTGCCCAAAGAGCCGCTGCCCGTGGCCGTGGCCCTTTTTTTCATCGCCACCGGCTGCGCCTACCTTACCCGCTATTCCAATCTGTTCAGCGCCGTGTCCATAGCCTCGGTGGTGGTGCTCTTCAGCGGCGTGCAGCATATCTCGTCCGGCTATGCCGACGCCATTGCCTTCGGCCTGATGCGGGTGACGGAAATAGCCATTGGCGTGGGCAGCGCCCTGTTGGTCTCTCTGTTCCTGTGGCCGGTGCGGCTGATGGACACCTTGCGGGCCGACCTCAGCCTGCAGTTTCTGGAAAGCTCCCGCCTGTTCGACGACATCCTGACGGCCTTTTTGTCCGGCCAGCAGCAGTTGCCCTACACCATGCTCAAAAGCATAGAGGACAAAATCTGGAACAACCACGAGCGGCTTTCCAAGGCGCGCAAGCATGAATCGCGCTTTTACCGCTACGAGCACAAGCTTATGGAAGCGCAGGTGGCTGCCCTTGACCGCACGGCCGAATCCCTGCGCGCCATGCTTGAAGCCCTGAACGACTATGACGAAGAAGGCCAGGATCCGCTGACCGGCAAGGAATTGCGGGCCCTTGGCGATGCCGTTATCGCGATCTTGCGCCATCTTGGCGGCGGCGATTACGCCAGCCCGGTCCCGGATCTGGTGCGCGCCCTCACCATCGGCGTGGACGAGGTGGAGAGCAAAATGGCCGAGCTGCGGCAGGACGGGGCCACCAGTTGCTATGATCTGCATAAGGTTTTACAGTTCTTCGCGTTCTACCAGGCCATACGCGTTTTGTCCGAATCCCTTCTCATCGCCCTGGACCGCCTGCAAAAGCAATCACAGGCACGGCAGCCCGGGAAAAAGTAATCCATGGCAGCATCATCTGGAAAAAAAGCACCGTCGGGAAACGCCGGATTGCGATCAGCTTCGTGCGTCGCGCGGGGCGGAAAGCGGGATGCGGCCGCCGGAAAAGGCGCGTCGGGGCCGCGCGTGCACGAACTGCGCGAAGACGAGCCGGGCGGCATTCCCCCGGAGCACCTGGCCATGGTGGAGGCTTTGCTGGACTGGTTCGGCCGGAACATGCGGCCCCTGCCCTGGCGACGGGAGTATGATCCCTACCATGTTTGGATTTCGGAAATCATGCTCCAGCAAACCCAGATGGACCGGGCCGTGGCCTATTTCGAGCGCTGGATGCGGCGTTTTCCCACCCTGCAAAGCGTGGCCGAGGCCGACCCGGACGAGGCTCTCAAGCTCTGGGAAGGCCTGGGCTATTACAGCCGCGTGCGCAACCTGCACAAGGCGGCGCAAGAAATCACGCGCCGACACGGGGGCAAGCTTCCCCTGGATCATGCTTCTCTGCGCGCCCTGCCGGGCATAGGCGAATACACGGCCGGGGCCATCCTCTCCATTGCCGGCAACGAGCCGGTTCCGGCCATTGACGCCAACGTGGAACGGGTGTTCGCCCGACTTTTCGACATCGACGCCCCGGTAAAAAGCCCAATCGCCGCGGACTATATCCGCCATATCGCGGCCGCCCTTATTCCTTCGGGGCAGGCCCGCATGTTCAACCAGGCCCTTATGGAACTGGGGGCCCTGATTTGCGGCCGGGCTCCCCGCTGCGACGCCTGTCCTCTGGCCCGGTTTTGCCAGGCCCGGCGGTTGAACATTGTCGCGGACCGGCCCGTGCCCGGCAAAAAATACGGCTACACCGCCCTGGAAATCATCTCAGGCGTGCTCATGCACGAAGGCCGGGTGTTTATCCAGAAGCGTCTTGATTCGGGCGTGTGGGCGGGGTTGTGGGAGTTCCCCGGCGGCCGCCTGGAGCCGGGAGAAGAACCCGGCCAGGGCATTGTGCGGGAATTTCTGGAGGAAACCGAATTTTCCGTGGCCGTCAGGGCCTATCTCGGGGTTGTGCGTCACGCGTATACGCGATACAGAATAGCCATGCACTGCTTTATGTGCGGTTTTGCCGCGGCCCCGGCCAACGGCGGTTTCCCGCCCAAGCCCGTGCTGCACGCGGCCACTGAGTACCGCTGGGTACATCCGGCCGAACTCGACCGCTACACGCTGCCCGCCGGCCACAGAAAGCTTCTTGACGCCTGGCTGCCGGATCTGGTGAACGCGGCCGGGAAGCAGAAATATGCCTCCGGCGGCCAAAGGGGGTGACCCCCTTTGGAATCCCCATTAGGGGTGGCGGATTGTGGTGGTGGCACGAAGGGCTTTCCTGAACGGGGCTCCCGTCGACTCTTACTCTTAAAGAAGTTGACCTGCGGTAAAAGCGCCTTACCCCCCAAAAGGGGTTTCCAAAGGGGGTCACCCCCTTTGGCCGCCGGAGGCAATACGACTCTTAGGCAACTTCATAATGAATTTGTTTTAGCGCCCGGGATTTTCCCTGTACCGCAGCCTTCAGGATGCTATTGCCATGCGCTACTACGCCTCGCGCCACAAGTATCCCAACAAGCGCCGGTTGTTCCGGCTGGTGTTGCTGCTCAGCGGCTTGGTCGTGTTTTTTCTGGCCCTTGTGGGGACAATTATTTTTTACGACCGCGAAAACGACGGAGCGCCTACCATGCAGGGCCAGGCCTGGGCCTCGCTTTCCCCTTCCGAGGAGTACCCGCAGGGCACGCTGCCGGCGGATCTGCTGTTTGACAACCTGCTGCTGGAAAAGAGCAAACACCGGCTTACCGCCTATGCCAAGGGCAGGCCGGTACGCGTCTATCTGGTGGCCCTGGGGGAAAATCCCGTGGGGCACAAGCAGTTTGAGGGGGACAAGCGCACGCCCGAGGGCAACTACACCATCAACGACAAGAATCCCAACAGCGCGTATTACAAGAACGTCGGCATTTCCTATCCCAATGCCGATGATGTGAAGCAAGCGAAAAAGCTGAACAAAAGCCCGGGCGGGGACATCAAGATCCACGGCCTGGCCCCGCGGTTCGCCGACATCGGCGAGGCTCATCGCCTGGCGGACTGGACCTATGGCTGCATCGCCGTTACCAACCCGGAGATAGAAGAGATTTTTGCCCGCACCCCTGTGGGCACTCCCATCCAAATAGTGCCCTGAACAGCGGCCTGACGCCGGAGCCCGGCACTCTGCCACGGGCGCGAGAAAGCCTTTCCGGCAACGATCAGCTGACCCCTTCGAACACCGCGTCCTCGTCCTCGGCGGAAGACGCAGGCTCCGCTTCCGGTCCGGGGAGCAAAGGCGCGTTCCGGTCGCCGTTCCGGCCCGGCTCGGCGCCGTCTTTGCCGCCTTTGCCGCTTCGCCCGGCAAGGGTAAACTGTTGCCAGATGAACAGCTCCAGATCCTTCCCTTTGGCCACTGCCGCCGGAAACTCCGCCCTGGCCATGGATTTGTGCCCCCCGGCGGAACCCAGAGCCCCAAAAACCTGCCCGGCGTAGTGCCCAACGTCGCGGGCCATGCCGTCCCCCCGAAAGACGACCACCACCGTGTCCTCGTACAGGCCGGCCACGGCCGCCCAGCGGATTTCAAACACGCGCATGAAAAAATCCGCGATGTTCACCAGAATGTCGGGGTTGTCCACCGCGCCGACAAACACATACTGCCCCGAAGCGCCGATGGAATAGAGGTTTGTGCAGGCCTTGGAGAACAGCTCGAGCCAGTGCAAATGGAACTCGCTGCGGGCGATGCGGGAAAGCAGCGCGTGATCCGCGAACCGGTTCAGATACTGGTAGGCGCGCAGATCCACATCGTAAAAGTGGCGCTCAAAGTTGGCCGTGTCCGTCTTTATGCCAAACTGCAAGGCCGTGGCCAGCAGTTTTCCCGGCCTGATGTCCAGGTTGTACAGGTATTCGGTCAAAAGGGTGCTGGTGGCGCCGTATTCGGGTTTGATTTCGCTGTAGGGAAACGTGGCCGGTTTCTCCGGCAGGGGGTGGTGATCTATGACAATGGAAAACTCCATGTCCTTGAAGGCCGGATGATGGCCCGGCTGGGAGTCCACCAGGGCAAAGTGGTCGAAATGCGGCAGTATGCCCGGGTAAAAGCGTTCCATGCGCAGGCGGGTATAGCGGATCATGGCCAGGTTGTCCGGCCGGGTGATGGTGTTCACCTTGGCGATGACCACATCCTGAACCCGGTGGCTCATGATGCGCTTTAAGGCCATGGCAGAGGCCATGGCGTCGGGATCGGCGTTGATGGCGATCAACCAGCGCTCGTCGCGCGAGAATAGATCCAGCATTTTCCGCAGGTTGGGTAAAGAACGAAAGTAAGCCATACTACTCCCCCGAACAACGGCGCATCGCCGCGCGAATCTGGAACCAAATGTTCCGGCCTTTTCGCGCGCTGCCGCCCGTGTGGTGGCGTGGGCAACGGCGCAAAAGGCTGACGATATTTGCGCACAGAAAACGGATTTAGGCAAGCGCCGGGGGGCCGCCTGGATGCATTGTAGTTTTGAAAAGTATGCCTCCGGCGGCCGGGGTTTCACCCCGGACCCCACCAGGGGAAATGATTTCCCCTGGACCCCTCAAACGGGTGGAACAACATTTCAAAGGTAATCCGTTCTCATACGGGATGCGGCGGAATCGATGACGGGGACGCTTTTTTCTCACGTGCGGAGTCTGTCCAGGGCACGGCAGTTGACGGCTTCGGCCAGGTGGCGGGTCGCGATGTCCGGGCTGTTTTCCAGGTCGGCGATGGTGCGGGCGATGCGAAGAATGCGGGTATAGGCGCGCGCGGACAAATTCAGGCTGTTCACGGCCTCTTTCAGAAACCCGTGCCCGGCGTGATCGAGGCGGCAGTGGCGTTCAAGCTCGCGCCCGGAAAGGTCGGCGTTGCTGCGGCTGCGGCTCTTGCAAAAGCGTTCGGCTTGCAGGGCGCGCGCGGCTTCCACAGTTTTGCGCATCTCCTCGGACGACTTGCCCGGACGCTCGGCGCGCAAATCCTCATAGGGAACGGCCGGCACTTCCACGTGCAGATCGATGCGGTCAAGCAAGGGGCCGGAAAGGCGGGAGCGGTAACGCTGAATATCGGCCTGGCCGCAGGTGCAGGCCCGGCGCGTATCGCCCAGGTAGCCGCAGGGGCAGGGGTTCATGGCCGCAAGCAGCATGAAATCGGCGGGATAGCTTACGCTCTGCGAGGCGCGGGCAATGGTGACGGCGCCGTTTTCCAGGGGTTGGCGCAGCACTTCCAGGGTCTGCTTGCGGAATTCCAGCAGTTCGTCCAGAAAAAGCACGCCCCGGTGTGACAGGGAGACTTCGCCGGGACGCGGGTAAGCGCCGCCGCCCACAAGGCCGAATTCCGAAATGGTATGGTGCGGGGCGCGAAAAGGGCGCTCTTCCATAAGGCCGCCGCCGGGCGGGAGCATCCCGGCCACGCTGTAAATCTTGGTCACCTGCAGGGCTTCTTCAAAGCTCAAGGCCGGCAGCACCGTGGACATGCGCTGGGCCAGCATGGTCTTGCCGCTGCCCGGAGGGCCGAGAAACAAAAGGTTGTGCCCGCCGGCGGCGGCGATTTCCACCGCCCGCTTGGCGTGCTCCTGCCCCTTGACGTCCGCGAAGTCCAGGGGAAACGCCCTGGCTCCGTCCGCGCTCGCGCCGGGCAGCAGGGCAACCGCGGGCTCAAGCAACAGACGGCCGGCGAAAAAAGCCGTGACCTGGCCCAGGCTCTCCACGCCGTAAACCGTAAGCCCTTCCACCACGGCGGCTTCGCGCGCGTTTCCCGCCGGAACCATAATCGCTTTCGCCCCCTGATCCCGGGCCAGAATGGCCAGGGGCAACACCCCGGCCACGGGTTTGATCTCGCCCGTAAGCGACAGTTCTCCCGTGAGGAAATAGCCTTCGGTGCTCTCCGGAGGCAGCAGGCCGGCCGAGGAAAGCAGGCCGACGGCCAGGGGCAGATCATAGGAACTGCCGCCTTTTTTGCGGTCCGCCGGGGCAAGGTTGACCGTGATGCGGGCCGGAGGCAGGCGCAGGTTGGCGTTGCGCAGGGCCGCGAACACCCGGTCGCGCGCTTCCCGCACCGCGCCTTCGGCCAGGCCGACCATGGTGAAGGCCGGCATTCCGGCGCGGGAAAAGTCCGCCTCAAGGTCCACCTGGAACGCGTCCACCCCGTGCAGCGCCCCGCAGGCGATCTTGGTTATCATGCCTTCCCCCCGCAGACCGGCGTATCACGGCGCGGCGCAAAAACCTGACGTTTTTCGCGCCGCGCCGGCTTTTTAGTATTGAAGTTGCCCAAGAATCATATTGCCTCCGGCATTTTTTACCACCTTGCCTCGCGCTTGTGCCGCGCCAAACCCAGCTCGATGAGGCGCTGCACGAGCTGTTCGAACGAGAGCCCCACGGCGGCGGCCTCCTGGGGAAACAGGCTGGTGGGAGTCATGCCGGGCAGGGTGTTGACTTCGAGCAGCATCGGGTCCTGCTTGTTTTTCAGGATAAAATCCGCGCGGCTGTAGCCGGAAATACCCAAAGCCCGGTGGGCCGCCAGGGCCATGTTCTGGATGCGCTTGGTCAGTTCGGCGGTGATGGGCGCCGGGCAGATTTCCTCGGCCCCGCCCGGGGCGTATTTGCTGGTGTAGTCAAAAATCTTGCCGGTGGAGGGCTTGATCAAAATCGGCGGCAGGGCTTCCGGCACCTCTTCGTCGCCCTGCAACGCGCCCAGCACGCCGCAGGTGATCTCGTCGCCGTCAACCGCGCTTTCCACAAGATACGACGTGCCCACGGCAAACAGGCGCTCCAGGGCCGGGAACAGATGGTCGGGGCCGGCCACGTGTTCCATGTGCAGGCTTGAGCCGCCGGTGGTGGCCTTGATGAAAAGGGGATAGCGCAGAATGGGCTGCCAGTCCTGCTCCGGCTTGCGGTTCAGCATGAGGCTTTCCGGAATGGGCAGGCCGGCGGCCGCGAAAAAGACCTTGGCCGCGGCCTTGTTCAGGGCCAGCATGGACGCGGCCGGGCCCGCGCCCTGGTAGGGGCAGCCCAGGCGTTCGAGCATGGACTGTATGAGGCCGTCCTCTCCCGGCGAACCGTGCAGATTGACAAAGGCGAAATCTTTGCCGGCAACCGCTTCGGCCAGACCGGAAAGGGAAAGGGCCGGATCGTAGACCGTCACTGTGTGGCCGAGTTTATCCAGAGCTTTGTGCACCACCTTGCCCCCGGCAAGGGAGACGTCACGTTCGCTTGACCAGCCGCCCGCTATCAGCAATATATTCATGCAAATCCACTCCTAGCCGGCGCGAAAGCGCCGCTTCGACACGTTTTCCCTGCTGATGGGAACCCGTGATCCGTTCCCTGGCATACGCGCTGGTCCCATAGCGCACGTGCAAATCCTCAAAACGTTCGTCCAGGCCCACAAAGGCATCGTGTTTGACCCGTTTGTCGGCGTACAGGGTGACGGCTGTCAGCAGCAGACCGTCGTCGTCCAGCCAGTCTTCGGGCCAGGGCCAATGAACGTGGAACATCACCGCCTGGGCTATGGGGCCGTTGCGCGTTTCGCGCATAACCCAGGAGGCCCCCAATTGGGCGTGGCTGCCGCCGTGGGCGATGGTATAGGTTTTGCCCAGGTCGTGCAGCAGGCCGGCGGCCAGAAGCGCTTCCAGGGAAACGTCGATGCCCCGCTCCCGTGCCCGCAGACCGATGGCGTGGGCCATATCCGCCACCAGGCTGCTGTGGGCGCGGATATTGTCCAGCATGGCGTACTGATCCCACAGAGCGTGGCAGTCTTCGACCCTTGGAATAAGCAGAAGCTTCGGGTTGAGTCTGGCGGCCGTGTTTAAGGGCAGAGGGGCGGGCGCGCCGGATGCCCCGGCATGGGAGCGCAACGGCTGGGACAGGTGCTTGTTCGGATCGAACAGCTCCATGGCGGGAGGAGAGTAAAAAAGGAAGGGCGGAGTCCCGTCATCCGGTTTGACAACCACACCTCCGGCGAGGCTGGAGCCGGAATCCTTCACGCGCGCGGCATTGTGTGACATCGGGTGTTCCTTTGGCGGTTGCTTCGCCGCCCACCGTCCTGCCCGCGGTTGGAGCGGATCGCGGCGGAAAACCG
Organism: Desulfovibrio sp.; assembly: GCA_031550695.1. GTDB lineage: Bacteria > Desulfobacterota > Desulfovibrionia > Desulfovibrionales > Desulfovibrionaceae > Frigididesulfovibrio. The sequence continues at coordinate 23,327 of JAVBOI010000021.1, forward strand.
GCGGGGCTGATTGCCTTTGTGCCTGATATGCCCAACATGCCGCAAACCGGACGTATTGTCCATACAGCCCCGGGACTGTCTCGAAACGCCTCTTTTGTCGGGCGCTTTCCGCTTGCTCCCCGGTGGGGGCTTTGCTACTTGTCGTTACAGTACGCCTTTGTAAAGAGACAGGTTTCCGGAGGCTTTTTCATGCAGCAGGCTCCCGCCGTTTCCGTCATCATTCCCACCTGCGATCGCCCGGATTTGCTGCGCGTGGCCCTGGCCAGCCTTGCCTGGCAAAGCTTCAAGGATTTCGAAGCGATCGTCGTCAACGACGGGGCAACGGATATTTCGAGTGTGCTTGCGGAGTTTTCCGGCGGGCTGAATCTGGTCGCGGTGGAACACAGCGTCCGCCGTATGGGGATTTCGGCCGCCCGCAACACCGGCATCCGCCTGTCCAGGGGCGAGCACCTCGTCTACCTGGATGACGACGATTTTTTTTACAAGGAGCACCTTGAATACCTGCACAAGGCCGTGAAGTCGTCCCAATACAAGGTGGTTTACACCGACGGCATACTGGCCGAACAGGAGCTGATCGGGGGCGTCTACGACACCGTGGCGCGCCATATCCCCACGTCCCAGGATTTTGACCCGGCGGTTCTGGCCCAAAAAAACATTACCCCGGTGCTCACCCTGATCCATGAAAAAAGCTGTCTGCGGCGCAGTCTGGCTTTCGCGCCCTATGTGCGCGGCCATGAGGACTGGGATCTGTGGCAGCGAATGGGGCGGCATTATCGCTTCCGGCATATGCCCTATCTGACGGCGGAGTATACGGTGCGAATGGGAGCGCCGAGCCTGAGCACATCCAGGGACGGCATGGCCGAAAGCTGGCTTTTCGTG
>JAVBOI010000080.1:0-54775 GCA_031550695.1 Desulfovibrio sp.
ATTAATTTTGAAGTTGTCCAAGAGAATTATTGCCTCCGGCGGCCAAAGGGGGTGACCCCCTTTGGAAACCCCATTTTGTGGGGATGACGTCAGCGGACTCTTTTGCTCTTTTCTCTAAAAATGTGCAAGCAACACCTGGGAAACGTCGAGTTTTTTCGTCTGGCTAGGCGCGAGTCCTTTTTGAAGCAGGGCTGGACTCTTCCGTCCTGCCCTGCTTCAAAAAGGGCGAGCAACGACGCCAGACGGAAAAAATCGGCGCTTCCTCACACATGCAGGCCGGCGGCGTTGCCGCTGGCAAAAGCCCAATGCAGGTTGTAGCCGCCAAGACGTCCGGTCACGTCCAGAATTTCGCCGCAGAAAAAGAGGCCGGGAACCCTGGCGCTCTCCATGCTGCGCGACGATACTTCCTCGGTGCTCACGCCCCCGGCCGACACCTCGGCTCTGACAAAACCTTCGCTGCGGGTCGGCGCGACCTCGTGCGTTTTGAGCAGGCAGTGCAGACGATCCCGATCCTGGCGGGACAATTCCGCGATTTTTTTCTCGCCAAGTTCGGCCGGGAGCAGGGCGTCGCACAGGCGATCCGGCAGAAGGCGGCGAATTACGCTGCGACAGAGCAGTTTACCGGCAGCCTGCTCCAGTAGGTTCTCCACGGACCGTCCGGGCAGAAAATCCAGCCGCAGACGGCACCCCTTGCGCCAATACAGGGAGGCCTGAAGGGCGGCCGGACCGCTGACGCCCCGGTGGGTGAACAGCAGGGCCAGGTTGTCGGCCGCGAGAACCTCGGCGTTCTTTTTTTTGCCTTTTTTGCCGGAAGTCTCTGTTTTACTGGCATCCGCCAAGGGCGGAAGCACCAGCACGGACGCGGGCGCGGATATGCCGGCCAGGCCGGCCAAAGGCCAGTTGTCGGGCATCACCAGGCCCACCAGGGCCGGGCGGATGATCACGATGCGGTGTCCGAAGGCGCGGGCCAGTTCGTAGCCACGCCCGCTGGCCCCTGTTTGCGGCCAGGCCGGGCCGCCCATGGCGATGACCAGACTGCGGCTTTCGTGTACCCCGGTCCGGGTGCGGACCCGAAAGCGTGCCGGCATGGCGTTAGCGTCGGCGTTTTCGGTGAAAGCAATTCGCTCCGCGGCAACAATCTTCTCCCCGAGAGCCAGGCGGCAGCCGCCCCGTTCGCAGGCCCGGAGCAGGAAATCGACCAGTTCCCCGGCCGAGCGCCGGCAGAACATTTGCCCGTGTTCCCGCTCCTCAACGGCAATGCCCGCCTCGCGCAGCATGGTCAGAAGATGTTCGGGCGTAAAGCCGGCCAGGGCGGAACGGCAGAAGTGCGGGTTTTCTCCCACATAGTCGTGAGGCGTCACGATCCTGTTGGTAAGATTGCATTTTCCCCCGCCTGTGATAGAAAGCTTGCGGGCGGGTTTGTCCGCGTGATCGATGATCAGCGCGCTTTTGCCGCGCCCGGTCGCCACAGCGGCGCACATAAGGCCCGAGGCCCCGGCCCCGAGAATGATAACGTCAAATATCCGTTCGTTTCGTTCCATAGCGGCTTTATATCGTTTTGCGAGCCGCTTCACAACGCTGAGAAGACGCCATGCCGCATCTTGACGCTTCCGACTACAAACCGCCGATCTGGCTGCCGGGCGGGCACGCCCAGACGATGTTCCCGGCCCTGTTCCGTAAAATGGGGGAGCTCCCTTTCAAACGGGTCCGCATTGCCACGCCCGACAACGACTTTCTGGATCTGGACATCCTGTCTTGCGGGCAAAAACCGGCCAGGGGCGCGGTAGTCCTTTCCCACGGGCTGGAAGGAGATTCCCGGCGCAAGTATATTCGCGGCATGTGCCTGGCTCTGGCCGATCTCGGTTACGACTGCGTGGCCAGGAATTTTCGCGCCTGCGGCGGCGGCATGAACGCGGCTCCCGGCATGTACCACAGCGGCGAAACAGGGGATTTGCATCTGGCGGTGGAATGGTGCCTCAAGGCGGGTTACGGGCGGGTGCTGCTGGTGGGATTCAGCATGGGCGGCAACCAGACGCTCAAATATCTGGGTGAAAATCCGGACCGGGTGCCGGCGCAGGTGGCAGGCGCGACCGTGTTTTCCGTGCCCTGTGATCTGGTAGGGTCGTCGCGCGCGCTTGCCCGTTCGGAAAACGCCGTGTACATGCGCTACTTTCTGCAAAGCCTGCGCGAAAAAGTGCGCCTGAAGCACGCGGCCTATCCGGAACTGTATCCTCTGGAAGGGCTTGAAAGCATCAGTACCTTCAAGGAATTTGACGATCGCTACACCGCGCCCGTGCACGGTTTTGCCTCGGCCGAGGACTACTGGCGCAAAAGCTCCAGCCTGCGATTCCTGTCCGGAATAGCCCGGCCGGTGCTGCTGGTGAACGCCGTGAACGACCCTTTTCTCAGCCCGGAATGCTTCCCCACGGACATGGCGCGCAAAAGCCGTTTTCTCACCCTGGAAACGCCCGCTTGCGGCGGCCATGTAGGTTTTGTTTCGCCCGTGGGCGAACCGGCCTACTGGTCGGAGCTACGGGCAGTAGGTTTCTTTCGGGAGTTGCCCGACTGATCTGCCGGGTGTTTAATCGACCCGGTTTTCGCCTGTCCCGCCTTGCGCCTTCCACCAGTCTTCCCACCACTGGGGAAAGCCGCTCTGGCGGAACAGGGAAGGGCCGAAACGCAGTTCCGTTTCCAGAACCCACACGGGCACATTGCCCCAGTCTTCGCCAAAGCGTTGGAGCTTGACCGCGTCCTTGGCGGTGCAGATGACAGGCAAAGGCGCGGCCGACAGTTTGACTATGGCCTGAACGTCGGCGGTCGAGTAGGGGTGGTGGTCGGCAAAAGCGAAATGTTGCAGCGGCGGCCGGCCCATGAGGGCGCGTGCGCTCGCCTCGGCCTGGGACGGGTTGCCCACGCCGCTTACCAGAATATAGGGGCGATCTTGGTATTCATGCCTGTCGAGCAAGGCGGGGAGCACATTTTGTGTCTGGCTGTTCCCTTTGGACAGCAGCGGCCTGAGCCCATGAGCGGCCAGGGTGAAGCTGAACAGCCCTTTTCCGAAGGCGGCCAAACGTTTTTCCGCCACTGGGGCGAGGCGGGCGAATTCCGTCTCGTCGGCCTTGATGGCGAAAGCCGAGGCCGAAGCCAGGGCGGAAGCGCCTTCGCGCCAGGAACCGGCCGGTATGACCCGGTTCCATTGTTCCTCCAGATCCTCGGGCCGCAGCAGAACGATGTTCGCGTGCCGACCCATGCTTAAGTGCTGCATGCCGTCATCCAGAATAAAGAGATCCGGGTCCAGCCGATTTTGGGCGTAGCGGGCGGATTCGCTCCGTTGGGGAAAGGCCAGCACCGAGGCTTGCGGAAAGGAGCGGGCCAGCATCAGCGGCTCGTCGCCGGATTGTTCCGGCGGCGTGTCGGGCCGGACCAGCAGCGGCTGCCGGCCGGGATTGCCGCCGTACCCCCGGGTGAGAACCACGGCCTTGAGGTCCCGCTGCCCGGCCCAGTCGAGCAGCCAGGCGGTAAAAGGCGTTTTTCCCGTGCCGCCCCAGGCTATGTTGCCCACGGCCACACAGGGGCAGCGCGGCATGAACGAGGACAAAACGCCGCGCTCGTACATCCGCCTTCGCCGGTCCATGAAAAAGGCATAGGGCAGGGCCAGCGGGCGCAGGATCGGGGTGAGTTTGTCGTAGAGCGCGCGTGAGTTCATGGGCGGTTTCCTGTCATAGGCGGCAATGAAAAGAAGAGAAAAAAACGAGCGCCGCGCATGCCGGCTTTCAGTTCCGTGGTTGTGAGCCGCCGGCCCGGTTGAATGGCGAAAAAAGCGTTATTTCACGTTTGTTATCATAAAGTGAACAAGGAAACAACGGAGCCTTCTTTTCCCTGTTCCGGGCAAGCGCTCAATGGCTTGACAACCGCCTCTCTCCAGGCAGAAAAATTTTTCTGGCCTTCCAGCCGTATTCCGGCTACGTATTTCTGTCCGTCCAAGCAAAAACGGCTTGGCGCAATGCGGCGTTTTAGGAGAGTGCGTGCCTGTTTCTCTTTGCATACACGGGCATTTTTACCAGCCCCCACGTGAAGATCCCTGGCTCGGCCGTATACTGGTCGAGGCCAGCGCCGCGCCCATGCGCCATTGGAACGAACGGATACTGCGGGAAAGCTACGCTCCCCTTGCCTGGGCCAGACGGCTCGACAGCACGGGCAACCTGGCCGATATCCTTAATGCCTACGAGTGGATCAGCTTTAACGCCGGCCCCACCCTGCTGCAATGGATGCGCCGCGCCGCGCCGGACGTGGTGGCGCGCATGCGCGAAGGCGACGCCAACAGCAAGGCGCGTTGGGGGCACGGCAACGCCATGGCCCAGGTCTACCACCACGTCATCATGCCCCTGGCCACGGCCCGCGACAGGGCTTTGGAAGTCCGCTGGGCCATTGACGATTTCCGCTTTCATTTCGGCCGCGAGCCTGAAGGCATGTGGCTTTCCGAGTGCGCCGTGGACGTGCCCTCTCTGGAAAGCCTGGCCGCTCAGGGCATCCGCTTTGTCATCCTTGCCCCCAGGCAGGCCAGGGCCGTTCTTGTCGACGGTCAGGCCAGGCCGGTTAATGAAGGCAGCCTGAATGTGGGCGAACCGTACAAGGTGTCTCTGCCCTCGGGTGCGGCCATGACCGCGATTTTTTACCACGGCGGGCTGTCGCAGGGCATCGCCTTTGAAGGCCTGCTGCGGAACGGGGAAAATTTCTGGCGACGCATTGTCGGCGAAGCGAACGCTCTGACCGCTTCGGACGGAACCGCGCCCCTGCTCACTCTGGCCACGGACGGCGAGACCTACGGCCACCACTTCACCTTTGGCGAAATGGCTCTGGCCTATGTGTTGGCGCAGGGCTACGCCAAACGCGACAACATCCGCCTGACCAATCCGGCCGCCCATATTGCCGCCCATCCGCCGGTCCGCGAAGTCCTTTTGCGCGAGCCGTCCTCGTGGAGCTGCGTCCACGGCGTGGAGCGCTGGCAAAGCGATTGCGGCTGCACCGACGGCGGGCATCCGGGCTGGAACCAGCGCTGGCGCGGCCCTTTGCGCGCCGCCCTCAACACCATGCGCGCCGGAGTGGATACGCACTTCGCCCTGGCCGGCAAGGAATGCTTTACCGACAGCGAAGCCGCGCTCGCGGCCTACGGCGAAGTGCTGGCCGATCCTTCGCGCAGCGACGTCTTTGCCGCCACCTGGTTCACGGGCTCGCCCAACGACCACGACCGGGCCTGGCGGCTGCTGGCCATGCAGGAGCAGGCCCTGGCCTCCTTTGCCAGTTGCGCCTGGTTTTTTGACGACATTGCCCGCATAGAGCCGGAAAACGCCATGACTTTTGCCCTGCGCGCCATGGAGCTGCTGCGCGCCGGCGGCGGGCCGGATCTCACGCAAACTGTGATGAAGGAACTGGAAAAGGCCGTTTCCAATCAGCCCGAAGCGGGCGACGGGGCGGCCGTTTTTGTGCGGGAAGTGCTCCCCCGGCGTGACGATGCCGCCACCTTGTGCCTGCTGGCCCACGTGCTTCTGGATTCCGAGGGCCGCATGCCCGCGCCGGGATCGTCAGCCGTGTGCGCCTGGCCCAGCGTATCCGTGGAACTGTTTCCCGAAGCCGCCGAGCGGGACGGCCACGGGCGAGGAACGGCCGTGATCCGCACCAGCCGCGAGCGCATGGGCGTGGAGTATGTCTGGCGCATGACCCTGCCTTCACGAACACGTCGCCCGGGGGAAGCTTTTGTGCCCCTTGCCGATGCGGAGATGATCGTCCGGCCTGAAGGCGCCGGCGAAGGGGCGGAACTGCGCCGCACCTTGCGCGACTGCGGCCGGCCTTTGCGCGATTTCGTGCTTTCCCAGGTTTTGCGGAACCGGGAGCGGGCCACCCGGTCGGAAATGGCGGCCCTGGCCGCGCACGTTCTTTCTCTTACCGATTCCTGGCTTGAAGCCCAGCACGACGTGCCCGGCCCCGAGCACTGGATTGGGTTTATGCCCTATCTGCTTGTTGAAGCCATGAGCGATGACGCCGTCAGCGACGGACAGCGCGCGCAGTTAACAACCCTTTTTGCCATGCATTTGTCGGATCGGGCCAAGGCTCTGGCCGGCAAGCTCGTTCGCGAACGGCTGCTGGCCGGGCTTGAGCCGGCGGCTGGACAGCGCGCCGGACAAAACGGGACGCAATTTTTTGAAAATGTTGACGGTCAGCCTCAGGATGACGCCACCCTCGCCCTGTGGGTGCGGCGGGCGCGCGCCATGCTGGCTGACCTTGACTGGTGGGTCGTGCAGAACCGAGTGTGGGAGCGCGGCCTTAAAACATACCCGGTTCTTGCCAAGGAATTGGGTTTTCGATAATGCCATGATCGGCCCAGGGCTATTCCTTGCCTGTCAACAACCCAGGAGGTTCCATAATAATGTCCGCTCCCATTCTTAAAAAAGAATCCCTCATTCCCGGCCAGACAAGCCGCTTGACCATACATGCGCCGCAGATAGCCAAGGCGGCGAAACCCGGCAACTTCGTCATCCTCAGAGTGACGGAAAAGGGCGAGCGCATTCCCCTGACCATTGCCGACACCGACAAGAAGGCCGGAACCATCTCCATCGTGTATCTTGTGATGGGCAAAACCACGGCCGTACTGGAAAGCATGAAGGAAGGGGACGTTATTCCCGACCTCTGCGGTCCTCTCGGCAAACCCACGCACATTGAAAAAGTCGGCACGGTCGTCTGCGTCGGCGGCGGCACCGGCATTGCCGCCATGCACCACATTGCCAAGGGTCACCATGAGGCCGGCAACCACGTGGTGGCCATTATCGGCGCCCGGACCAAGGATCTGCTCCTGTACGAAAAAGAACTGTCCTCCTTCTGTCCCGAAGTGCTTATCTCCACCGACGACGGCAGCTACGGGCACAAGGGCCTGGTTACGGAACTGCTGGTGGATCGCCTGCAAAAAGACAAAAACGTGCGCGAAGTGATCGCCATCGGCCCGGTGCCCATGATGCAGGCCGTGGCCGCGGCCACCAAGCCCTTTAACATGCCCACCACGGTCAGCCTGAACTCCATCATGGTGGACGGCATAGGCATGTGCGGCGCCTGCCGCGTGAGCGTGGGCGGCCAGACCAAGTTCACCTGCGTGGACGGCCCGGAATTCGACGGCCATCTGGTGGACTTCATGGAACTGCGCCAGCGCCTCGGCACGTTCAGGGATCAGGAAAAGCATTCCCACGGTGAATACTGCGAGTGCCTGGGCGACAAACCGAAAAAGAAACCGGCCAAGGCCATCAAACAGCGCGTGGACATGCCCTGCCAGCCGGCCCGCGAGCGGATCAAGAACTTCCGCGAAGTGGCCCTCGGCTATTCGCCGGGCCAGGCCCAGGAAGAAGCCAAGCGCTGCCTGCAGTGCAAAAAGCCGCTGTGCGTCAAGGGCTGTCCCGTTGAAGTGCCGATCAAGGAATTCATCGGCGCCCTGGCTGACGGCGATCTGGCGAAATCCTATGAGATCCTCAAGAGCACCAACAGCCTTCCCGCCGTCTGCGGCCGCGTCTGCCCGCAGGAAACCCAGTGCGAAGAAGTGTGCGTGCTCCAGGCCAAGGGCCAGCCCATCGCCATCGGCCGTCTGGAGCGCTTTGTGGCCGACAGCTATCTGGCCTCCAGTTCCTGCCAATCCTTGCTCGGCGGCGAAACCGAGTGCACCCTGCCTGATCCGGACATCAAGGTGGCCTGCATCGGCTCCGGCCCCGCGTCCCTGACCGCCGCCGGCTACCTGGCCGCGCGCGGCATTTCGGTCACGGTGTTCGAAGCCCTGCACGAACTCGGCGGGGTGCTGGTATACGGCATTCCCGAGTTCCGCCTGCCGAAAAAAGAAATCGTGGGCACAGAAATCTCCGTGCTCAAGCAGCTTGGCGTGGAATTCGTCACCAACTACGTTGGCGGCAAGACCTTCCAGGTGCAGGAACTCTTTGATCAGGGCTACAAAGCCGTGTTCATCGGCGTGGGCGCCGGTCTGCCGACCTTCCTGGGCGTGCCGGGCGAAAACCTGATCGGCGTGTTCTCGGCCAACGAATACCTGACCCGCATCAACCTGGGACGGGCCTACGACTTCCCCAACCACGACACGCCCATCATCCCCGGCAAGAACGTCACCGTGTTCGGCGGCGGCAACGTGGCCATGGACGCCGCCAGAACCGCCCTGCGCCTTGGCGCCGAGTCGGTGCACATCGTCTACCGTCGTACCCGCGCCGAAATACCGGCCCGGCATGAAGAACTGGAACACGCCGAGGAGGAAGGCGTGCAATTCGCGCTGCTCGCCGCGCCCGTTCGCTTCATGGGCAACGAGCAGGGCAGGCTGACAGCCGTTGAGGTGCAGCGCATGGAACTTGGGGAGCCGGACGCTTCCGGCCGTCGCCGTCCCGTGCCCGTGGAAGGCTCCAACTACACCCTGCCGACGGATCTGGCCGTTGTGGCCGTGGGCACCGGCGCCAACCCGGTGCTGCTCAGCGCCACGCCCGGCCTTGAGCTCAACAAGCGCGGGTATATTGTAGCCGACGAGCACGGCGAAACCTCCATTCCCAACGTCTTTGCCGGCGGTGACATCGTTTCCGGCGCGGCCACGGTTATCCTCGCCATGGGCGCGGGCCGCACCTCCGCCAAGGAAATTGCCCGCCGTCTTGGCAAAGACGAATAGAGCCGTTGTGAAATACGCCGAGGGGGGGAGCCTCACCCCCCCCTCGGCCATTTCAATGAAAGCCGCGCTCGTGTTTTTTTGCATAAACCTTGAGGCGTAACCCCTACTTTCCCTTTTGCCATGAGTAAACCGACCCCCCTGCAATGCCGCGATACTGCTCTGGCGGTGTTTTTTCTTTTGCTGCTCATCTGGTTTTTCAGCAAAAACACGAACTTTGTTTATGCTGCCGGCGGTTTTGCCTTGTATGCCATGATACTGCCCAACAGCCTGAGTCCGGTGGCCCGGCTGTGGTTCGGCTTGTCTCACGTGATGGGCGGCGTCATGTCCCGCGTACTGCTGGGGCTGCTTTTTTTGTGCCTGGTGGTGCCGGTTTCTTTTGTCCGCAAGTGCATGGGCAAAGACAGCCTGCGGTTGCGGTTATGGAAGAAAAGCGAGGAATCGGCGTATGTTGTGCGTGAACACACCTATACAAAAGAAGATTTGAAGAACGTATTTTAACCGCTCGGCGAGTCGGCGTCTTTCTTCCATATGGGGAGCACGGGCACTTTAGCCTTGTGAGGAAATTCATGAACTTTCTCTCTGAATTATGGGGTTTTTTGCGTACTCGCAAAAAATTCTGGCTGTTACCCCTTATTATTTGTCTGTTGTTCTTCGGAGTGCTGATTGTATTTACCTCGGGCAGCGCGATAGCTCCATTCATCTACACTCTGTTTTAGAGACGGCCATGCAGGACTGCGAATATATTTTAGGAATTTCCGCCTATTATCATGACAGTGCCGCTGCCCTGCTTCGGGATGGAACGATCGTCGCCGCGGCGCAGGAAGAACGTTTCAGCCGCAAGAAACACGACCCGGCGTTTCCCGAACGAGCCATACGGTACGTGTTGGAAGAGGGCGGCATCACGCTGGACGACCTGAGCGGCATTGCCTTTTACGATAAGCCCTTTCTCAAATTCGAACGCCTGTTGGAGACCCACCACGCCTTTGCGCCCAGGGGGCTTCGCAGTTTTCTCATGTCCATGCCGGTATGGATTAAAGAAAAACTCTTTCTTCGTTCCATGCTGGAAAAAGCCTTGCGCGGGCTTGAACGGCGCGACGACTCCGGGGGAAAAGCCAAGCGCGCGCTGCCCCCGTTGTATTTTCCGGAACACCATCTTTCCCATGCGGCGTCGGCCTTTTATCCGTCCCCCTTTGATGAGGCCGCCATCGTCACCCTTGATGGCGTTGGCGAATGGTCCACCACCTCCATAGCCCTGGGCAAGGGCAACGCCATTACCGTTCTGCGCGAGATTCATTTTCCCCATTCCCTTGGTTTGCTGTATTCGGCTTTTACCGCGTACTGCGGTTTCAAGGTGAACAGCGGCGAATACAAACTGATGGGGCTTGCCCCTTACGGCAATCCCCACGCGGCGCGCACGCGCGAAATCGCGGACGCGATCCGGGGAGAGCTTGTTGATATCCGTCCCGACGGGTCATACGTGCTGAACATGGACTATTTCGCCTACGCGACCGGGCTGCGGATGTACGAGGAGCCCGCCTGGCGGCGCCTTTTCGGCATACCCCCGCGAACCGGCGAGGAAGAAGATATCGGCCAGGAATATATGGATATGGCCCTGGCCATTCAAATGGTGACCGAAGAGATCGTATTGCGGATTGTGCGCACGGCCCGTGAGTTGACCGGCAGCCGCCAGCTCTGCATGGCCGGCGGGGTGGCGTTGAACTGTGTCGCCAACGGGAAGATTCTTCGGGAAGGCATTTTCGACCAGATATGGATCCAGCCGGCTTCAGGGGATGCCGGAGGCGCGCTTGGCGCCGCGCAGGCTCTTTGGCACATTGGCCGGGAGCAGCCCCGGAGTGTTTCCGAAGAGGACAGCATGCGCGGCAGCTACCTTGGCCCGGAATTTTCGCGGGATGAGATAACGCGGACGTGCCGCCGTATGCGGGCTCCGTATCGCTCGTTCTCCTCCGAAAAAGAGCTTTGCGATACTGTTGCCGATCTTCTTGCGGACGGAAATGTCGTGGGCTGGTTTCAGGGACGGATGGAGTTCGGGCCTCGCGCTTTGGGCAACCGGAGCATCCTGGGCGATCCGCGCAATGCCGACATGCAAAAACGCCTTAATCTTAAAATCAAATACCGTGAAGGCTTCAGGCCCTTTGCCCCGTCTGTTCTGGAAGAAGACGCGGCCACGATTTTCGATCTGCAAAGCCGTTCACCCTATATGCTGCTTGTGGCTCCGGTGAGGGAAGCGTTGCGTAATCCTTTGCCGGAAGATTATGACGAGCGTGATATCTGGGAGCGGCTGTATTTTGTGCGTTCAAGTCTTCCTGCCGTGACGCATGTGGATTATTCCGCCAGAGTGCAGACCGTCGATCAAAAAAACAATTCGCGTTATTGGCGCCTCATTGAAATATTCAAGCAGCGGCACGGTTGCCCGGTGCTGGTGAACACCAGCTTTAACGTGCGCGGCGAGCCGGTAGTCTGCACACCGCACGACGCGTACCTGTGCTTTATGCGTACGGAGATGGATTGTCTGGTGCTCGGCGACGTTCTGCTGCATAAAAACGAGCAGCCGTCGCTGGCGGAAAAGTCTGATTGGCGGACTCAGTACGTGCTGGATTGACCATGACCGGGACGATCATGCGTGTTTTAAAGCAGGCAAAAAGTATTTTTCTGATAGGGCTGATAACGGTCTTTTCCATTCTTTTGGTGGACGGCATTCTCACGGCCAGCGGCTTATTGCCTGAACTGCCGGGCAAGGTGAATGCCTACCGAACGCGTCATTCCGTCTATCACCACGATCTTAAGCCGAATTACAGAGGGCATGATTTCTGGGGACCGCTGCATTATGAACTTTGCACGGATGAACATGGCTTCAGAATTTCCTGCCAAAAAACGGATAACCGCCCCGAAACACATTTTGATATCGCCTTCATAGGCGATTCATATACCGAGGCGGTGGGCGTGCCGTACGAAGAGAGCTTTGTCGGGCTGTACGCGGCAAAGCACCCGGAATACCGCGTGGCCAACCTGGGCGTGAGCAGCTACAGCCCCAGCATCTATCTGAAAAAAGTGGAGTACTGGCTCGCGCAGGGGGTTACGTTCAAACACCTTGTGGTGTTGCCTGATATTTCCGATATTCAGGATGAAGCAACGCGATACAGGATATATCCGGACTCGGGCTCTGTGGGCGGGCTTAAGCCACTGACCTGGACAAAAAAGCTGCGGCTGTCTTTCCTCGATTTTTTTAAAGAACATTTCAGCCTGACCGATTTCTTTTTTAAAAAATTGTCCAACTACAGCGCAGCCGGTGAACAGAAAAAACAGGGGACTCCAGGACTTGATTTTTTGTCCGAGCGCTCCTTCTGGACCACGGATTTTGATAACACGGGCTATGGAGAAACCGGCGTACGCGGGGGCATCGCGCTGGCCCTGGAACATATGAAGACCTTGAAAACCCTGCTGGACAAGCATACTATAAAAATGTCCGTGGTTGTGTATCCATGGCCTTCTCAACTGGCAAACGATGCTTCGGGGCATCCCGGGGTATCCATCTGGAAGGATTTTTGCGAACGGGAACACTGCGCGACATTTGTTGACGTCAATCCGTTCTATTTTGACGCCATAGCGAAATCAAGCGTGCGTGATGTTGTGAACACGTACTATATTCACGATGATGTGCACTTTAACGCCATGGGGAATGAGGTTCTGTTCAATGCGATAGATGAACGGATTAGGCCATAAGCGCTGTTGCCGGGGAAATTTTAGATAAGAAAGTGTTTCCTCTGACAATTTTTTCATCAGCTTACTTTTGGGAATATAGTCATGGCCGAGTATTACATGCCGGCGCGCGGCGCCGGCTATTTGAACAAACTCTACACCTGGCTCAAGACCGGCAAGCGGTTTCGCCCGGCCTTTCCCCGGGCTGTTGAGTTCCAGACCCTTTCCGTGTGCAACGCCAAGTGCGTGTTCTGCCCGCATTCCTCGAGCCCGGAGCTTATTCCGCACGGCCGCATGGAAGACGCCTTGATCCACAAGATTGTGGGCGAATGCTCGCGCCATCTGGTGGGGCGCATAAGCCCCTACCTGACCAACGAACCGCTCATGGACAAGCGCATGCCGGACATTCTGCGCCTTATCCGGAAAAAGGTTCCGTTCGCCAAAACGAAAATCAACACCAATGCGGCCCTGCTCACGGAAGAAATGAGCCGCAAAATCCTGGATTCGGGCCTGTCCCAGATCTGGTTCAGCGTTAATGGTTACAGCCCGGAAACATACCGGGCGTCCATGAATCTGGATTTTGAAACCACCATGCGCAATATCGACTATTTTCTGGCCCTCAGGAAAAAGCTCGGCAAAAAGCGCCCCAGCGTGCGCGTGACCACCGTGCATACCAAGCTGGTGGAGCATGAACTGGAAGGCGCGGCAAAATACTGGGCCGAACGGGGAGTGGCTTTCACCGACCACAACATGGATAACAGGGCCGGCGATTCCGTCATGGAGATCTCCCCTGGTAAAGGCCGCCGCAAACGGAATTGCGATTTGTTTCTCAAACAGGCCTATATCGTGGAAAACGGCGACATGATTCTCTGCTGCCATGACTGGCGGCAAACCGTGGTTCTTGGCAACGTGGCTGAAAAGTCCATCAATGAAGTCTGGAACTCACCGGTGTTTCTGGATCGCATCTACGAGTATTTTGCCGACAACTTCGACAATCTTGAGATTTGCCGCAACTGCCGCTGAACCTGTCCGGGCGGCTTTTCCCTGACCGCGGAAATTCCCCTTCCCATGGCCGTGACAATGCCGCTGTTTCGCGCGAAACAGCGGCATTGTCATTCATGCCAAAGGCAGGGAACGTATTTTTTCGATCCGGCATGTATACAGAAATCGGCGGGGATGGTAGGCTGACTCCAAAAAGGAGCAGACCATGCAGGATCCTCTTCTCAACACTTTGCAAGCGCATCTGAAGCGCGAGTGGAAATGGGTGGCCTTGCGGGGCGCCGCGGCGCTCATTTTCGGCTTTCTGGCCATTATCTGGCCCCTGGCCGCCGTCTGGTCGCTGGCTCTGCTTTGGGGCGCGTTCGCCCTGGCCGACGGGGTATTCGCCCTGATGACCGGCTGGCGTCTGCATAAGCGGGGCGCGCGCTGGTGGCCGTATTTGCTGTTCGGCGTCATCGGTGTCCTGGCCGGTTTTCTTACCCTTGTCTGGCCGGCCATCACCGCCATTGTTCTTATCTACATCGTGGGCTTCTGGGCTTTGTTCGGCGGCATCAGCCAGATTGCGGCCGCCATCCGCCTGCGCAAGGACATTGAAGGCGAGTGGCTGCTTGCCCTGGCGGGCGTTTTCGGCGCTATTTTCGGCCTGCTGATCCTGTTCCGGCCGTTGCCGGAGGGCGTGCTGGCCATTGCCTGGCTGGTGGGCTTTTTCGCCATTGTCACCGGCGTGCTGCAACTTATGCTGGCCTTCAAGGTACGAAAAGACTGAGCCGGCATCAGGGGACAGTGGCGAAAAGAGAAGGGCGGCGCGGACGCCGCCCTTTTCCTGGTAGTTGCATGTTTATTATACGGCCTGTTCTCCATTTTCCGTGGGCTTGGGCAGGCTGGCGCGGGGCAGGCGGATGCGGAACGTCGCCCCCTGTTCCACATCGGATTCAAGCTCAATGGACCCGCCATGCTGCTGCACCAGTTTTTTGGTCATGAGCAGGCCAAGGCCGGTGCCGTTTTCCCCCTTGGTGGTGAAAAAGCTGGTGAAGACTCTTTTCCTTGTTTCGGCATCCATGCCGCAGCCGTTGTCAATAACTTCATACATGAGCACGTCGTCTCTTTCAAAGAAATTGACGTCGATGTGAAACCGCCTGGTCTGCTCGCTCATGAGGCAGGAATCTATGGCGTTGCCTACCAGGTTGGTCAGGCCTTCGTGCAGCCCTTCGTAATCGATGGCGGCCGGGGCCACGCCCGGTTGCGAGTTCAGTCTGAGATCTATGCAGTGCTGCGATGCCTTGACGCGATAGAGATCCACCACTTCGCCGACAACCGCCGCCGGATCGCCCATCCTGACCCTCATCTCGCGACCCCTGGCAAAACTGAGGAAGCTTTTGACAAAGCCGCCGATGCGCTCGATGTTGCGCCTGAGCATGTCCATGCCCTGGGCTATGCGGTCGACCTTGCCGGCCTGCATGCCGCTGTTCAGCATATACATGCCGCCTTCCAGGGCCGTGACCAGGTTTTTCACCCCGTGGGCCAGGCCGGAAACCGTCTGTCCCACGGCGGCCATGCGTTCGGCCTCCATCTTGGCCTTTTCCAGGTTTTTTATTTCGCGCAAATCATAAAAGGCGAGCAGAAGCCCCAGGGATTTGCTGCCGACTTTCAGGCGGGAGCCCTGCAAGTTGACGGGCACGGCCTCGTCCCCCCGTTCCGGAAAAAGAAGAACTTCCGAAAAAAGAAAGGAATCGACGCCGCTCTCTATGGCTTTCATGACCTTGTCGGGCAGCAGATCGAAAAGATCCTGGCCGTCGGCCACGCCGATGGCCGGCAGGCCGAGAATCTTGGTCAGGGCCTGGTTCTGGATGGGGATGGTGCCGTCGTCGGCAATGACCGCCAGACCGCGCAAGGCATTGCTGACCACGTTGGCGAACATGAGGTTTTTCAAATCGCTCTCGTCGCGCAGGCGGGTCAGTTCGGTGATGTCCACGGCCATTTCCATAATCGCCCGGACTTTCCCTTTTTCATCCTCAATGGGCACCGCGGTTACCTGGTAATCGCGGAGCTCTCCGTTGGGATGCTGCCAGACATGGTGATCCTGCTGCGGGCTTTTGCTGTTGAAGGCTTTTTTGGCAATACAGTCGGAGCAGGGCGTTTTCAGACCCTTCAGCATGGCGAAGCAGGATTTGCCCTCCAGGTTGCCGTAAATGTCGCGCACGGCCTGGTTGGAATCGATGATGCGCAGTTCGGTGTCGATGACGACGACGTTGCAGGGCACCAGATCGAACAGGGACTGGTACTCGTGGCGGAGAATGTCCACCGAGGTGTTGTCGATGCAGATTTCCAGAATGGCCGAGTCCTGGGTGCCGGCCGCGTTCAGGGGCATTGAGTACTTGGTGTAATGAAGCACCTGACCGGAACGGGCAACGCCTTCCCCCTGGCTGATGACAGGGGTGTTCCGCTCAAAAACGCGGACGCAGTTGCGCTGTTTGCTGGGCTTCAAATCCTTGTGGTAGACCTCCCAGCTTTTGCGGCCTTCCCAGGGGCCGAAGGTTCGCTTGAAACTTTTGTTGGCGTAAACGAATTCCAGATCCTTGTTCAGCACGGCGGCCGGGACAGGCAGAATATCGAAGACCAGTTTGTTTTTGGATAGGGAAAGCGCGACAGTTTCGAGCAGTGATGCGTGGCTCACAAAAAAACTCCTTCATCACCCAAAGGTTGAAGCAAGGGCGGAGGAGGGCGCCTTGACGCCGCAAAAAACCGCACCTTGCCGGAACGTCCGGGGAAGTGACCCTTCCCCGGACGGGCCTATAAGGAGCGGATGTTATCCGTTTTGTCTGGCCAGGAGCTGACGCACTTTTTCCAGGGTGTCCTTGTCCGCGCCGCCAAGAAGGGCGCTGATGTCGGCGGCCGAGGACGCTTTGGGAGCGGAAGCCGCGAGATCCACCTCCAGAATGTCGGCTATGGCCTGCATGAGTTTGGCCGGCGTGATCGGCTTTTCCAGCGTGAATTTGGGGGCGCTGGGGCCGGAAAGGGTGGTGTAGAGCTTCTGCATGTCTTCGCTGCCCAGTTCGTCGTTGGCGTGGGCGGTGATGACGATGACGGGCAGTTCGGCATACTTGGGCATGCCCCGCAGTTCCTTGAGAACCTTGTAACCGGACTTTTTCGGCATGACCATGTCCAGGGTCATGAGATCGGGATTGACGCTCTGCACTTTGGCCAGGGCGTCGTCGCCGTCAACGGCGGTAACGACCTTGAAGCCGGCGTCCTCGGCGCAGGCCGACAAAAAGTTGCGCACATCGGGTTCGTCGTCGACTATAAGCAGAGTCTTTTCAGAAGCCAGGGCCATATACAGCTCCTTTCCCGGTCAAGGGCATGGTTCTTGTTGGTGAAGGCGGGCCGCAACGGCGGCCGGAAAACGCGAAACGGCGTCCGTTCTTGAACGGACGCTTTTATGTAATCGCTTACATGGCAGCATATACTATTCTTTATGTCTTTGTCAAAGGCCATTTTGCTCCGGTTGTCACGGGCAAAAGCAGACATTGAGGCCACAGGTTTGCTCTTTGAGAAGGCAACCCGGCCCATGGGCAACGGCGGATTTGCGGGCCGTGCGGGTAAATTCGCTTCAAGCGGGGGAAAGCCCCTTGACAGGACCGGCCTCTGTGGCGTAAACACGCCTTTCCTGTGACGCGGGAGTAACTCAGTGGTAGAGTGCAACCTTGCCAAGGTTGAAGTCGCGAGTTCAAATCTCGTCTCCCGCTCCATGAATATTCCGACCGGCAACGACGGTTCTGACAGTTGCACCGGAATGAAAATGCGCAGGAATTGCCTCCCCTTGCTTGCAAAGCGGCGCCGGGCGGGGGCTATAAGGAATAGCGGTTTTTCGCGGCGGCATGGCCAAGTGGTAAGGCAGAGGTCTGCAAAACCTCCATCTCCAGTTCAAATCTGGATGCCGCCTCCAAATGTCAGAAAAAGACGTTCGTCCCAGTAAAATTCTCCTTATGAGAAAGTGGGGCGAACGTCTTTTTTTGCGTTTGTTCAGGTTCGGGTTGAAATCCGGGCCATATGCGGGGCGGGCAGGAATACCGCTCTCGGACAAAAGAACATGAATGCACTCTAAAATTTCACATTAAGCCCGACATAAAATTGCCGATCCTGATAGTCCTGATTGCATTCCATAGTATAGCCGCCCATCAGGTTGAGTTCAAGGTCGTTTACCGACATTACCCTGGCATTCACAGCGGCGCCGAGTTCCATGGCGTCTCTGTCCAGTTGCCCCGAGGAGATGCCGAAACTCGTCCCATACCCGGCGTAACGCGCGTTTGTTTGCAGGTTGTCGTCCGCGAATTCGTGCTCCCAGGCGGCGTAAATGGCAGGGGTGACCATACCGTTCTTGCCGACAAGGAAATCGCGTGACAAACGCAGGCCCACATAGACGTTTTGCGCGCCGGCGCTGCCGACTCTGACCGTGTTGCTGATAAAATTCGCGCCGTCAATGCCGGCGATGGTGGATGTTTTGTCTTTATCGCGATCGCCCTGGTAGGTCTCTGCCGAATACAGGCCGATTATCCCCGCGCCGCCCAGCGAGGTGCCCACAGTGATGCGGTTGTTGAGAAACGAGGCGCTCACCGTGCCCAATACAGACTCCCCGGTATACGTGCGCAGGCCGATTATACCGCCGCCACGCATGTAACTGCTGTTTGCCGCGACAATATTATCTTTGAAGGTACCGCGGATATCGCCGATCCTGACATCACCTTTCCACGACCAGTTCCCCACCAGGCCCCCGCCGCTCAAATTGGCGTTGGCTACCACGCGGTTACTGATAAAATTCGCGTTAACATCGCCAACAGTCGCGGTATAAGGAGCGTCCGGAAGAAGTGGATCAACTCCGGCAAAAGAACCCACCAGGCCCCCACCGTTGATGTACGTTCCCGCGTGTTCGGGTTTGAGGCTCGGTCGTGGCATATTCTGTTAACAATACTCAATTGTTATGAGAAATTTGATAAATTTGCATATCTGGTCTTGACTCCTGGCGCATACGTGAACTAAAAGGTGTGCACCAAGCCATGCGGGAGTAACTCAGTGGTAGAGTGCAACCTTGCCAAGGTTGAAGTCGCGGGTTCAAATCCCGTCTCCCGCTCCAGATTTCAAAACAGCCGAGTCCGGCACGATCTAAAAATCCTTTCCTGGCAAGGGAAAAACGGAAATAGATCGCCTGGGCTCGGCTCAAAAAATCCATAGACAGCCCTCTTCTTTGGGGTACTTCCGGGGGTATATAACCCCTTGCCAGGAGTGTATACCCCCATGCCCCTCACAGATACGGCAGTACGTGGCGCAAAGCCCCCCCCCGCTGACAAACCGGGCAAGCCACAAAAGCTCTTTGACGGCAACGGCCTCTTTTTGTATGCCGCGCCAAGCGGCACCAAAAGCTGGCGCTTGAAAAACCGATTTCAAGGCCGCGAAAAACTTCTTACCCTCGGCACATCCCCCGACTTTCCCTGAAAGAAGCGCGAGAAGCCTGTGCCCCCGCCAAGAAACAGCTTGGCGGAGGTATCGACCCGTCCGTGCGGAAAAAGGTAACCGCCCGCGCCTGGGAAAACACTTTTGAGGCTATAGCGCGGGAATGGCACGAAAACAAAAAATCCGCCTGGACGGAGCGCTACGCCGAAGACGTGCTTGAGCGTATTGCCAGCAACATCTTTTCTTATCCTGGTAACCGCGCAATCAACGAAATTACCCCGCCAGAGCTTTTGAGCGTGCCGCGGAAAATAGAAGCGCGGGGCGCTTTCTACCAAGCCGCCAGAATACGCGAGACTTGCTCCCTGGTCTTCCAAGGGTCTGGAACAGGTCTTGTTGCAAATGATGCTGTTTGGCGCCTGAGTCGCGGCAGCGTGACCGGAACGCATTTCCGTAAAAAAGACAACGCGCCCTGGATTGGGGCGCGTTGCATTTTTTAACAAGGACTCTCACGGAGAGCCCGCGCAATCCCTTAGACGCGGGTGAGCAGTTTTTCCAGATAGGGGGTGTCGGCGCGTTCCGCGCCGGTGTCGTCCGCGCCGCCTTTGGCGGACCGTTCGCCCTGAGTGCGCCTGACGCGGCCGAGCATGACCTTCAGCCTCTGCATCTTGCCGTAGGTCTGGCCTTCGTCCGGGCACTGTTCCAGCAGTTCGCGGGTGCTGACTATGTTACCCGCTTCCGGCAATTTCTCGATATAGCCGCCGTTTTTCAGAAGGGTATAGGCCATGCGCAGTTCCGGCGGCAGGTGCGAGATATCCTCAATGTCCAGCGGCCTGCCCATGCCGGGCAGGTTTTCGAACAGCCCCCGCTCAATGGCTTCTTCTATTTTCCGTTCCGCGACAAAAGCAATCGGGTCCATAGCAATTCCTCCGCCTCGGGCGCGGCGGCCGCGTTGCCGCTTATAACTCCGCTTTGGCCTTACTGACGGTGTCGGCATCGGCCTCGGGAGAGGCGATGATTTTGCGCAGCAGGGCTTCGGCCTCGGCTTTCTTGCCCAGGTGATATTTGTAAATGATGGCAAGATTGTACATGGCCGACGGGTCTTCCTTGATGACGAGCAATTCCTCAAAGGCCTTGGAGGCCTCGTCAAACTTGTTCTGCTGGTATAGGCAGACGCCCAGTAAGTAGCGGGGGCGGGTGTCTCCCGGGCGGCTCAGCACGGCACGGCCCAGAAATACTTCGGCCCGTTTCCAGTCCCTGGCGGCAACAAAGATCTCGCCGGTTTTACGCAAGGCGTCGGCGTCGTTGGGAGATTCCCGCAGTTTGGCCATCAGCCCCATAAGTTCATCAACCTGCTCCTTGTCGGCCGGAAGGTCGGCTTCGGTCGGGCCGGACGATTGCTCCGGGGCGGAAGCTTCGGACATCGCGCCGACGTTGCCCCGGCTGCGGGTTTCCTTGACCATGGAAAGATCTGTTCTGAAGGCGACAAAGAGCATGCCGGCCAGGCCGAACAGCACGCACGCGGCGATAAAGATGACGGCGGGGGAAGCCGGGCGGCTCATGAATTATCCTCCATCAGGCTGGCCATTTGGCTGATGCGCCGGGACAGGGCGGCCTGTTTGCGGGCGAGAAGGCAAAGGTACAGCCCGAGCCCGACCCAGACGGCCGCGCCGGCATACAGTATCCATTCATAGCTATCCATACGGTGAATCCTTTTTTTTAACGAAAATCAGCGTTGATCCTGGCGCAGCAGGCGTTCCTCGGCCAGCATGTCGAGCCGGCGGTCGTCGCAGGCCAGCTTCCAGCGAAAGGCCGTGAGTCCGGCCCAGAGCAGAGCAAAAGACGCGACGCAGGCAATGACAGTAAGTTTCATTTCCGGCTCAAGAGAAATGGAGGGCGGGTGGATGTAGCTCCACAAGCGCGCGGAAAAAAAGACCAGGGGCACGTCGAGAAAAGCCACGATGCACACCACGGCGGCGATCTGCGAGCGGCGCGCCGGCTGGATGTCCATGGTGCGGATGATCAGGTAACCGGCATAGACAAAGCACATGACCAGGGTGGTGGTGAGGCGGGCGTCCCAGGTCCACCAGACGCCCCAGGCCGATCTGGCCCAGATGGAACCGGTAACAAGGGCCAGCGCGGCCAGCACCACGCCCACTTCGGCCGCGGCCCCGGCCAGGGCGTCCCAATGAAACTTGCGGGTGCGCAGGTAGGCGATGCTGGCGATAAAGGCCACGAAGAAACTGAACAATCCCCACCAGGCCAGGGGCAGGTGCAGGTAGAAAATCTTCTGCGGCAGGCGCATGGTGGATTCCACGGGCGCATAGACGAAAATAAGCCACTGGCAGAAAGCCAGGGCCAGACCGCCGACCAGTGCCAGCCAGGGCGCGGCCGCATAGGCCTTCGCGCCGCCGCTGCCAATCCCGGCGGCCTTGTCGTGTTTGGATACGAGTTCCTGTTCGCTCACGATGCGTAATCCCTGCCTGTCATAAGTCCATGTCCGAGAGCAACCTACTCCAGCCCGGACCGCGTTGCAACAATCATGTCATACCTAAAACCTTCCGTCCGGGAACCTCAGAGAAGCGTTCCTTTCGTGGCCTCGATTCCGCCTGTAATCCAAACTAAAAAGTTTTGAAGGAAAGGGAAGGGGGTCTGGGGGAAGGGAAATTTTCTTCGTAGTAGCTCGCCTTCGCTTCGCTCAGGTCGAGCGGGCTTTTACAAAAGTTTTCTTTCCCTTCCCCCAGCCGCCGGAGGCATCCTTCACTCTTCAGCGTTGTAAATCGCCGGGAAAAGAACCAGGGCGGCGGCTGTGAAGATGGCGTCAAAGGCCAGGGCGATGCCGAACCAGGAGCTTGCGCCCTCGGCCAGAGAGCCGCTGAACACGGCCGAACCGATGCGGATGCCGCCGAGGAACAGGGGCACCAGCAAAGGAAAAACGATTATACTGAGCAGGGATTCGCGCGCGGACTGCCCCTGGGAAAGAGCGCCGAGAAGCGAGCCCACGGCGGCCACGCCGATATCCGCCGCAAGAACGATGCCCAGGCCCAGAGGCCAGAGCGGCGAAACAGTCTGGCTGAGAAATACGATGGAAGCGGGCAAAAACAGCGACTGTACCGCTAATAACAGGCAGAGGCCGGCCATGGCTTTGCCAAGCCAGACGCTCTGCACCGGAGCGGGGGCGAGAATCAGCCCCTGGCGCTGTCCGTTCAGTTCCTCGTGGGCATAGAGCGTGCTGAAAATGAGCACCTGGCAGAACGCCGAGGCCAGCCAGAAAATGGCCGCCGCCCCCTGGGGGCTCATGCGTTGTCCGGGCAAGAGCGACAGGCTGAAGACGAAAATGAGCAGAAGCCCCAGCAGCAGGGCTTGCAGCAAACCGCTGCCCCGGCCAAAGCTGAGGATTAAATCCTTGCGGCAGATGAGCAGGGCGGCTTTCAGCATGGCTCGCCCCCACGGGCAAAGCGGGGAGAGGAAAAAAGCGTCTGCGGCGGCCGGCTGCTCTGTTCCCGGTATTGCTCCACGCTGCCGTGAAAAAACAGCTTTTTGTCGGCCAGAACGGCTACGCTGTCGGCGCGGGCAAGGTCCTCGGCCAGACTGTGGGTGATCCAGACCACGCCCGCGCCAGTTGCTTTTGCTTCGGCAATTTCCCGGTGCAGAATGTCGGTGGAGCGGATGTCAAGCCCGGTACCGGGTTCGTCCAGCAAAAGGATGTCCGGCCGCAGGAGAAAAACCCTGGCCAGGTTCAGGCGCTGGGCCATGCCCCGGGAAAACCCCCTGGCCTTTTCCTCGGCAAAGGCGGCAAGCTCCACCCGCTCAAGGGCCTCGGTCAGGGCCTGTTCCGAGAATCGTTTTTGATTCAGGGAGATCCAGAAGCGCAAATTCTCCCGGGCGCTTAAATCCGGGTAAAGAAAAGTCTGGTGACCGAGATAGCCCAACTGGGGCGCGTCATTGTCCGAGATGGAAGCGGGATTTTCGGACGCCGTCCCCGGCCGGGGCGGCAGCTTGCCCCGGACCACCGAGCCGGCGGACGGGCGGATCAGGCCGGCCATGATTTTGAGCAGAGTGGATTTGCCGGCCCCGTTGGCGCCCGCGAGCAAGGTGACGCTGCCCGGCGTAACGGCCAGGGAAACGTCCTTGAACACGAGGCGCGACCCGTAGAAACGGGTCACTTTTTCCAGGGCGAGCAACATGGGGACCCCGCTAGAGCCTTTTACCTTTGAAATGTTGTATTGGTTTGCGGTCACGTTTCTGAAAAAAAATTCAAAACACGAAGACTCCTTTCTCAGATACGCAAAAGGGAAGCCCTTTTGCTAAAGGCACGCTGCGCTGCCCGCTTGCGGGCGTCGCTATCGCGCCGCCAGAGCAAATAAACTTTTTCAAAGGTAATTTGCCCTATTCCCGCGCGGCCGAAGCGTCGGCCGGGGAGGGAGCTTCTTCCTCCTCTTTCAGCCGGCGCACGCGGGCCAGACCGAAGAAGGGGAACAGGCACATGAGAATGCCGCCGATCCAGAGCCAGTTGACCAAAGGATTGACGTTCACGGCCAGGGTGGCCGTGCCCTGTTCGTCCACGCTCAGCAGGGTGGCGTAAATTTCGTTGCCCAGGCTGAAAATGGTGCTCACTTCGGCGTAGGTCTGGTTTTCAAAGTTGGCGTAAAGCCGGCGCTGGGGCGAAAGCGTGCCCAGCATTTTGCCGTTTTTGTCGCCGATAAACAGCTCCGCTTCCAAAAAGCGGTAGTTGGGCTTGCCGTCCGGGCCGATCTGCGATTCTCCCTCATAGAGCTGATTCAGAAGAACGGTGTATTCGCCAACATTGCCCGTCTGCTGCCGCTTGAGTTCCAGGGTGTGCTTGATCTGGTAGGGGCCGGAAAAGGCCACGCCCAGCACCACCATGAGCAGGCCCATATGAACGCCGTGGGCCGCCAGGGTGGACCGGATATTCAGCAGGGCCTTGTTGCCGGCAAAAAGCAGGATGACGCCGGCCGTGGCGCCCACGGAACAGCTTGCCGCCAGCAGGGCCACGGGCTGGCGGATGCCGGACAGCCAAAGCCCGGCCGCCGTGGCCAGGGTGACGCCAAGGGCGGCAAGGAGCATCCGGGGCCGGAAAAATCCGCTGCCCTTCCAGGTAACCTTCCATTTACGCCAGGGGCAGAGCAGCAGCAGAACGCTGAGCAGCGCGAACAAGGGCAGGCAGGTGCGGTTGTAGAATTCCGGCTCCAGGCCCATGGGTTTGGCCGGCAGCTTGGCGCGCAGCGCGGCCGGGAGCATGCCGGCAATATCCTTGAGGCCGTTGATGATGACCGGCCACAGGGTAGCCACGAGAATGATGAAGGAAAGAGCCAGCAAAAGCCAGGCCACGAGCACGAGCAGACCTTCCTTGCTGGTGAGATCGTCCAGGTGCCTGGCCTTGGCGTACGAGGTTTTGTTGACGATCAAGGCCAGGAGGAACGCGATTGCCAGGGTAATCAGAGACCGCCCGGCATGGGCGCTGCCGCTGTATACAAGGTAGCAGGCAATCGGAATGAGCAGGCCGGCCGCGAGAGTGAAAATAATGCGCGGAGCCGAGGGGCGCGCCGTTTCTCCCGGCACCGGGGCGCACAGGGCCGTGAACAGGGCGATGTACAGCGCTGACAGGGTGAAAACGAGCAGGGGGGTTCCCACCCCGCCGTCGCCAAAGGCGTGCAAGGATTCCACCACGCCGCTACGCACGAGATAGGTGGCGAAAAAGGCGGAAATGGTGGTCAGGGCCATCAAAAAGACGTTGATGCGTTGCAGTTTGCCGCGCCGGCTTTCAATGACAGCCGTGTGCAGGTAAGCGGAAGCCACCAGCCAGGGAATGAGCGAGGCGTTTTCCACCGGGTCCCAGGCCCAGTAGCCGCCCCAGCCCAATTCCATATAGGCCCACCATGCGCCGAGAATGATGCCGGCGGTCAAGAGGGCCCAGGAGACGAAAATGAACGGCCTGGAGGCCATGCCCCAGCTTTCTTCCGCGCGCGGGCCGGCTTCGGGATCGTACAAAGTGCCGCCAAGGGCCTGGGCCAGGGCCAGGCAACCCGGCACCACAAAGCCGCCGTAGCCGAGAAAGAGCAGGGGCGGATGGAAAATCATGCCCGGGTTCTGGAGCAGGGGGTTAAGCCCGCGTCCGTCCGGGGGCGGGGGGGACAGGGTGACGAAAGGATTGCTCCAGGCCGTGAGCACCAGCAGGAAAAAGGCCATGATGCCGAAAAAGAACACCCAGTACCACAGTCGGGTATTCGTGCTCAGGCGCCGGTAAACGGGCAGGCAGGCGAAAATCGCCCCGCTTAAGGCCACGGACCAGGCCCAGAACAGCATGGAGCCGGCCTGGCCGGCCCAGAAGGCGGTTATGCGGTAAAAAAGCGGTAGGGTCCGGTCCGAATACATGGCCACGTATTCCACGGAAAAGTCGCAGTTGATGAAGGCCATCAGGAGAATGGCCGAACTGACGGTCATGCAGCCGGTGATCAGGAGATGCGCGATTCTGACCATGTGCTCCAGCGACGAATCGAGCAGGGGCCGCCTGAAAAACATGAGAATGGCAAGAACCGCGGGGGCCGCGCAGGCGATGAAAAAGGCGATGAAGAGCAGCAGGAAGGCGTATGAATACATAGGGTCTCCTGAAGACCAGGGGCAAGAGTGTCAGAGAGTGGGGCAGGATAGCCCGAGCGCCTGCTTAAGGCAAGTAAGGAAACGCTTGCCTCTGGCCGTGAATCCGCCCGATGCGCGTACAGGCGATACAAGAAAGGAGCGTGGACCTCGGTCCCGCTCCCCTGTAACGGATTCATGTAATAGAAAAATTTGGCGTAGTAGTGGGTTACGCGACCAAAGCGTTCGTTCCGGCGATTCGCTTCAGGCGAAAGATATATCAGGTGCGGTTTTCCTTCTGGTATTTTGAAGGACATTTGGTCATGAGGGTTTCGGCCTTGAAGGCGTCGTTCCTGTCCGCGAAAGAGCCTTCCACGATCACCTCGGCCCCGGCCTTGAAGGTGTCGGGCACGGCGCCGGAATAGACCACCCAAAGCGTCTTTCCGGTGTTGTCCTTGTCTTCCAGCTGGAACTTCACGCCCGGACCGCTCTCCAGCCTGGCGATGCCGTCGCCTTTTACCGTGCCGAACAGGCGGGCGGATTGCAGCTTGTCGGCGGGCATGGCCAAAGCTTCGGATACGTTAAGAAAATAAACCGAATTCTCGGAGATGCCCGCGAACATCAGATAGCCGACGCCGGCAAGAAAGATGATCAGGGCTCCCAGGTACAGGCCGGTATTTTTTTTTACGGACATGAGTTCAGATCCTTGACTGCTTGAATTCGGCGCAAAATTCGCGGCACGGGCAATTTTCGTCACCTCAAACACGTCTTGCGGCTTTTTTCATGGTATATGTTTAAGGTACGTCGTGTCAAATCATAGCGTAAGAGTCCCGTATCTATTCCGGCGCAAAAAAGCAAGTCGTTAATGCCCCCCGTGATAAAGTATGGGCTTGAACTTGAAGTTCTGCACCCGCTCCGCGTTGTGGCAGGTTACGCAGCCCTTGACGTCGGGTTTGCGCCGGATCTCCGAGGTATCGCCCGTTTCCGCGTGCAGCGAACCCGGACCGTGACAGGATTCGCAACTCAAGTTGGCCATGTCCGGCGTTTTTTCAAGGCTGACGAACCCGCCGGGCTTGCCGTAGCCGGTGGTGTGGCAGGCAACGCATTCTTTTTGCTCGGTCGGGGTAAGTTTCGGCAGCATCTTCTCCAGGCTTTTCCAGGAATGGGCCTTGTTGGAATTGGCCATGAAGCTCGCGTACTGATCTTCGTGGCAGGATTCGCAGGCTTTGGAGCCCACACGCTGTCGGCCTGGGCCGCGCCGCGGGCGGCGCTTTCCTTGGTGTCGCCGGCCTGGCCGGCCACCTGGGAAGCGTTGCGGGCCTTATGGGTCATGGCCTGGCTTATTTCTTCAAGCTCGGCTACGGTGGTATCGGAAAGCTGTTGTTGTCAGGACGCCTGTTCGCGCGTCTGCTCCACCTGCCGGGCCAGAGCCGTGGTAGCGCTGCCGATTTCTTTGGTGATGCTGCCGGCTTCGGCGGCGGCGGAATTGATGGTGGCGTTCTTGGCCAGAACGGCTTCCTCGTTCCGGCGAATGGCCGTGAGGTCCGTCAGGCTGGCGAACACGCCTATAAGGTTGCCTTCCAGATCGGAAACCGGGGCCGCGTCAAAACGGACATGAAGCGTATCGCCCCGGCGGCTGGCAATAGTTTCCCCGCAGTTCGGGCACGGTCTGCCCGTGGACAAGGAGCGCGAGAGAACGGATTCGGGGTTTTCCTTTCCATAAAGCAGCACGCTTGCGGAGGTTCCCAGACACTCCTCCACCGTGCGGGAATCTTGCAGCAGATCGAGAAGAGGTTTGCTGAGAAGGGTAATTTTTCCTTCAAGATCGCACATGGTGCAGGGAATACTGAGATTATGCAGAACATTCTGGGCCGTGCCCAGTTGCTTGAGCGACGACAGCATGTTGCTGAGGTTGTCGGACAAATGGCCGATTTCGTCATGGCCGTTAACCGTGAACCGGGCGTTGAAGTCGCCTTCGACAATGGCGTCGGAAGTCTTGCCCAGGGCGTTCAGCCGGTTGATGATGCGCCGTCTGATAAACCAATAGATGCACAAAGCGAGAAAAAGGCCGCCCACGGAGGTTACGGCGATATTTCTGATGTTGCTGTTCCGGGCGTCGGCGATTTCGGTTTCCACGTCGTTCAGCACCGCCATGGCCCCGAGCACCGGCTGGCTGGTTCCGTGGCAGTGGTAACAGGCCGGGGTGTTGGTTATGGGGGCGACATGCAGATATTTTTTCTTGCCGCGCACCGTCAACAGCGTGCCCTTGGGGGATTCCCCTTTCAGCGCCTGCCGGTAAACGTTTCTTGCCAAAACAGCCGCTTCGTGCCACAAGCGCAGACGGTTTCCATGAGACAAGGAAGTCTTCCATGCCAGCGTTTTCCTCGTTGCTGCTCGATCGGGACGGCACCATTATCAAAGACAAGCACTACCTCGCCGATCCGGCGGGGGTGGAACTTTTGCCCGGCGTTGGCGATGCGCTCGCCGCCCTTGCCCGGCAGGGGATGCGTTTTTTTCTCGTCAGCAACCAGTCGGGCGTGGGCCGGGGCATGTTCGGGCTTGAGGCCGTGCTGGCCTGCAACGAGCGCCTGGCCGCGCTGCTTGCCCCGTACGGCGTTCGCTTCACCGACATGGTTTTTTGCCCGCACGCGCCGGAAGAGCAATGCGCCTGCCGCAAACCTGCCACGGGCATGTGGCAGGCCCTTGAAGGGCGCCACGGACTTGATGCCGCGGCCAGCCTGATGATCGGCGATAAAGAAGAAGACATGCGTTTTGCCGCGGCCGCCGGCCTGGCCGGCCGCATTCTGGTGCTTACGGGCAAGGGCGAAAAGACGGCGCGCGGCCTCGGACTTGATTCGTCCGCTGACTCTATGCAGGTAAGCGGCGCGCCCGCGAGTCTCGGCCATCCGCACCTTCTTGTTCCCGACTTTACTTTGCTTGAACGGGCGATAGCGCTTTTGAGCGGCGAAAGAGTGTTGCCATGAAGCGTATTGCCGTCTGGAACACCGCTTTTCTCGGCGATGCCGTCCTCACTCTGCCGCTGGTGCAAAGCCTGCGCCTGCGCTATCCGGAAGCAACGATCGATTACTATGTGCGGGGCGGCCTTGCCTCCCTGTTTGCCCCGCATCCCGCCATGTCCTCCGTATACGAATATGACAAGCGTGGCCGGGAAAAGGGATTTTTCGGCCTTGCCCGCCTCGGGCGGGATTTGGCCGGGCGGAAGTATGATGTGTGGATATCGGCCCACGGCAGCGCCCGCAGTTCCCTGCTGGCCCTGGCTTCGCGCGCGCCCATGCGCGTGGGCTACCGGCAGGCCGCGTTGGCCAGGCTATGCTGTACCCATGTGGTTGACCGCAAGTTCGGACAACTGGACGAAGTGGAGCGCCTGCTGCAACTGCTGCGTCCGCTTGGCCCGGGCCCTGAATTCTCCTGGCCGGAGATAGCGCTCGGCCAGCGGGAAAGCCGGGAAGCGGAGCGTTTTTTCGCCGACCTGACCGGACCCGCGCTCGGCCTGCATCCGGGCTCGGTCTGGGCCACCAAGCGCTGGCCCGAGTCCGGCTTTGCCGAAATCGGCCGCCGGGCCCTGCGACTGGGCGCCGAGGTGCTGCTTTTCGCCGGTCCGGGCGAGGAGGCAATCGCGCGCGCCGTCCATGATCAGATAGCGGACAGCGCGAACGCGAACGAAGCAGCCCGCCTGCGCGATCTGTCCGGCCGGCTTTCCCTGCCTCTGCTGGCGGCCTATATCAGCCGGCTGTCCTGCTATGTCACCAATGATTCCGGCCCCATGCATCTGGCCTGGGCGCAACGGGTGCCGGTAACCGCCATTTTCGGCCCCACGGTCCGGTCCCTGGGCTTTTTCCCGCGCGGCCCGCAAGCGTCCGTGTTTGAGACAGAACTGTACTGTCGTCCCTGCGGGCTGCACGGCCCCAAGTCCTGCCCCCTGGGGCACCATCACTGCATGACCCGCATCACGCCCGATGCCGTGTGGGAGGACGTGCGCGCAAAGCTTCTGTTGTAAGAGCCGCGGGGATGGGATATATACAGGCCGACCGAAACACCCCGGACCGACCGCGCGGATGACCATCGTGACGAAAACCCCCTCTCTTCGCCTGTTGGCGCTCCTTTTTTTTCTGCTTTGTCCGCCGTTTCTGTCGGGCTGCGAGGCTCCCCCCGCCATACCGGGCATTATTGCTTCGGTGAACGGGCAGGGCATTTCCTATCGCGAAGTCGAAACCAGGCGCATCAACCAGTTTTCCGGCCGGTCGCCCGACGCCAGACCGCTGAGCGAAGCCGAACTGCAAGCCCAGTACCGGTATGTCGTGGATCAGATTATCGAGGAACTGGTGATCTGCCAGTACATGGAAAGTAAAAACT
The DNA here is from genome assembly GCA_031550695.1 of Desulfovibrio sp. GTDB lineage: Bacteria > Desulfobacterota > Desulfovibrionia > Desulfovibrionales > Desulfovibrionaceae > Frigididesulfovibrio. The sequence goes on from JAVBOI010000080.1 coordinate 29,822, forward strand.
TTTCCCTGGAACCGGGGCTGCTGGACGCGGAAGAAAAGCTTGTTCGCGACGATTATCCGGAAAACGCCTTTGAGCTGATGCTGGCGGAAGAGGGCGTCAACCTCTCGGAATGGCGGGAGAGCTTGCGGCGGCGACTGATGATCCGGCAGTTTCTGACCCAGGTGCTCAGGCCGGAAATCACCATTACCGCCGATGAAGTGCAGCAGTACTTCGCGGCGCACAGCGCGGATTTTATCATTCCCGAGCAATGGCATTTCATGCAGATTACCGGCCTTGACAAAAAAAGCGTGGAAAACGCCCGCAACAGCTTTGTCGCCACTAAAAATGCCACGGCGGCGCAAAAGGAATTTCTGGTTTCCATTCACGACATACGCATAGGCAAAGACCGCCTGCCCGAAGATTTGAGCAAGGAACTTGCCGCCCTTGCCTTATGGAAAGGCTCGCCGGCAAAATCCGTTGACGGCGCCTTCCGCTCCCTTGTGCTTATTGAAAAAACGCCGGCCTCCATGCTGGAAGCCGCGGAAATGGCCAAACGGGTAGAGCAGGCCCTGGCCGAGGAAAAGATGGGCGTTCTCTACGCCGCCTGGGTGCGTAAGCATACAGCCCGCGCTGAAATCCGCATTGCTCCGGCATTGCTCGCGGATCGCGCTTCTCCCGCCGCGCCCGCGCCGCATCCGGTCAAGGCCCGTAACGCGACCGCCACCGGAAACGGAACGGAGCGTCCGCTACAGCCCGGCGCCCTTGAAACGTCCCTGCCTGAAACGCCTCCGGGCAAACCGTCGGCAATGGACGTCAAATAATGAAGCTGCCGGGGCGCGTCAGCGCGCCATTGCATATTACGACAAAAGGGTTTACAAGTGACATGCCGACGGCGGTCTGTGGTCTGTCCGGACGAGTTGTCCCGCGCCATGCGCGCGCCGGCGGCCCTTTCTTGCGTCACTAGAGAGAGTTTAACGCTTGAAAGAGTCGCTTAATGGCGGGTAAAACCCGCCTACGCCTCTTTCGCGGCAAGGATTTGAGGACAAATCCTTACAGAGCAATTCACTCATTTCATTCGTGAATTGCTCTAGCCGGGAAAAGCCGGAACCGGCGTCCTCTCACGAGTTGAGCCAAGGGAAATCGCGGAAATCGCGAACAGCGCCTTTTCGCTCCTCTGGCGGCTTATCCTAACTTTTTTCGGGAGACAGACATTGTCCACTCTTTGCAGAATCGCGGCTGTGCTTGTTATGAGCCTGTGCGGCCTTGTCGCTGCTCATGCCGCTGAAATGACCGTGAACAAGATTGCCGCCGTGGTGAACGGGGAAATGATCACCCTGCACGAACTGCGTGGCCATCTGGGCGCGGAACTGGCCCGCCAGCGCATTGCGCCGAACGACCCGCGCGTGCCCACGCTTCAGGCCCAGATGCTTGATTCCATGATAAACGACATCCTCATCCGCCAGGAAGCCAAGCGGTACAAAGTTTCCGTCAGCGATGCCGAAGTGGAGGCGGAACTCAAAAAAATCATCGAACGCAGCGGCATGACTCCGGCGCAGTTCGACGCCCAGATCAAGCGCGACGGAACCACGCGGGAAATAATCAAGGAGCGCCTGGGCAACAACCTGCTGCGCCAGCGCATGAGCAACTTCATGGTCGTGCGCAAGGTTATTGTGACCAAAGAAGAAGTTGACGACTATTACGCCAAACACAAGGACGAATTTTCCGGCCAGAGAACGGCCGACTTTTCGTTGATCATGCTCCCGGAAAAACTGAACGCGCAGGGCATTTACCAGCAGCTTCGCTCCGGCTCGCTCAGTTTTGAGGACGGGGCGGCAAAATATTCGGCCGATAAAACGGCCGAACAAAAAGGGCATGTTGTGGGCGTTCCCTGGGACAGGCTGCCGGGAGATATGCAGAAACTGCTTTCTACCTTGAAGGACGGACAGATGTCCCCCTTGCTCAGAACCCAGGGCGGCTTTGTGATTATCCGGCGTGACAGGATGTCGGAGGGCAAACCGCTGACGCTGCAGGAAGCGACGCCGAAAATCGAAGAGATTATTCGCGCCCCGCGCCTGGAAGAACGTTTTAAGGAATACACCAGTCAGTTGCGCAGCAAAGCTGTGATCGACATCCGCATGTAACGGTTGGGGAAGTCTATGACACTACAGGAACTGGGACAGGCCATTCGGGAAAAACGCATCGCCGCCAATCTTTCCGTTGACGACGTGGCGGGGCGCATCAAAATTTCCGCGCGCATACTCAAATCCATAGAGGAAGGCTCGCTGGTCGGATTGCCGCATGCGGTCTACACTAAAAGCTTTATCCGGGCTTTCGGGTTAATGGTAGGCTATGACCCCGCGGAACTGACCAAGCGCCTTGATGAGTTGTTCCCTCCGGAATCCCTGGATGAAACCCGTAATGAGCCCGGCCCCAGAACCCGTACTCTGCAGGTGTCTTCCGGCAGCGGCAAAAATATAATGATCCTGCTCTTTGTTGTTGTCCTGCTCGGACTGCTGGCCGCCGGCGGCTGGTATGTGGCCAAAAACTACGGCGACAATATTCTTAACCTTGTTAAAACGCCTTTTTCGGCCATAACCTCGCCCGCCTCGGACAGCGACGGACCTCGGCAGGCTGTTTCGAAATACGCGGCCCCGCCTTCGAACAATGGAAGCGGCGCGTCCGAACATTCGTCTTCGGCAACAGCCGCCCGACCGGCTGAAACCAATGCCCAGGCGCGCGCTCCCGGTGATAGTTCACAGGCCACGCCGCAAACTTCTTCCGCAACCATCGCTGCCCCCGCCTCCGCGGGGGTTGCCGCTTCTGGCCCCTCAAGCGCGGCAACGCAAAATGCGCAGACGCGCGATGGGAAAAAACACCTACAAATTATCGCGGAAGAGCCCTGCTGGGTGAGCTTCCGGACCGATGGCGTGAAGGGCCGGGAATATATCCTTCAACCCAAGGAAGAACTTTCGCTCAACTATGAAAACTCCGTTGAAATCATCTTCGGCAATGCCGGCGGGGTGACCATGGAGCATAACGGGCGAAATATCGGCAAACCCGGCCGGCCGGGACAGCGCGTGGTCTTGAGTTTTCCCCGGTCGGATGAATAGCCGGGATTCGCCCGCGCTGCCTTCCGTTTGAACGGTAAAACCGCTTTCCCTCGAGTATCGGAACACAGGGCATGGAATTTTCTGAACGCGTGCTGCTTCTGCATATGGGAAAATTCAAGGAAGCGGATATGTGGGTCCGTTTTCTTTCTCCCACCCGCGGTCTTATGACCGCTTTCGCTTTTGGCGGCAGCCGCAGCCGTCGGCGTTTCGTCGGTTGTCTGGACATTTTTAACGAGGTCGCCGTCAAAGTGGCTTCTTCCGGACACGGCGCCTATCTGGCCCTGCACGAGGGCATTCTGGTCAGGGGATTGTCCCGCCTGCGCGCGGATCTGCCTCGCCTGGGCATGGCCGTCAACTGCTCCGCTTTTCTGCAAACATTCGGCGTGGGTCCGGAAGGGGCCGGCGCCGCTCATTTTCTCCTGCACCAGACCCTGCGGCTTCTTGAGGAAGAACAAGACCTGCCCGCGTTGCTGCCCCTTTTTTTCCGGGCCAGACTGGCCTTTGATCAGGGCTATGCCCTGGAAACCCGGCAATGCCAGGTGTGCGGCAAGCCCTTTCAGCAGGAGAACGCCTACCTGCTGCTCAGGGAAGGGCAGTTCGCCTGCCGCGCCTGTTCCGCCGACCAGCCGGGCCAGCGCCTTGTGCTCGGACCCCAGGCGCTGGAGGCGCTCGGCCGGGCGCATCTGCTGCCGCCGACCGCCTGGGGGGAGTTCAAGCTTTCCGCTTCCGTGGCCAGGGAATGCGCCCGGGTCATTGACGGATTCATTCAGTACCATGTGGGCATCAGTTGGGAAAACGGCCGGTTTGCCAGACGCTGAAACAGTCTCCGCGCAACGGGGAAACACCGGCGCGCAAGGGGCTCTTGCCAGATTATACGGTGTATGAGAGAATTCCCAGTTCCGGGCCATGGCCCGATTGGCGACAACCGACTCGCGATACCGGTGGAGAGCAATAATGTATTTTCAAGACGTCATTCTGACCCTGCAACGATTCTGGACCTCTCGCGGCTGCGTTCTGCAGCAGTCATTCGACGTGGAATGCGGCGCGGGCACGTTCAACCCGGCCACCTTCCTGCGGGTTATCGGGCCGGAACCGTGGAACGTGGCCTATGCGGAGGCCTCGCGCCGCCCGACCGACGGCCGTTACGGGGAAAACCCCAACAGATTGCAGCATTACTTCCAGTTCCAGGTCGTGCTCAAACCCTCCCCGGACAACGTACAGGAAATGTATCTGGAAAGCCTGCGCGCCCTGGGCATAGATCCGGCCAGCCACGACATCCGTTTTGTGGAAGACGACTGGGAATCGCCCACTCTGGGCGCCTGGGGGCTCGGGTGGGAAGTCTGGCTCAACGGCATGGAAGTGACCCAGTTCACCTACTTTCAGCAGGTGGGGGGCATTGATCTCTCGCCGGTCAGCGTGGAGTTGACCTATGGTCTGGAGCGTCTGTGCATGTACCTTCAGGAAAAGGAATCCGTGTACGATCTGGCCTGGAACGAGCATGTGACCTACGGGCAGATTTACCACCAAAACGAAGTCGAGCAGTCGCACTTCAACTTTGAACTCAGCGACCCGGACATGCTCCTGCGCCACTTCAACGACTTTGAAAGGGAATCCTTGAGACTGGGTGAAAAAGGCCTGCTCTGGCCCGCCTATGACTACGTGATGAAAGCCTCGCACACCTTCAACCTGCTGGATGCGCACGGCGCCATTTCCATCACGGAGCGCACCGGCTATATCGCCAGAGTGCGGAATCTGGCTTCCACGGTGGCCCGGCTGTATGCCAAGCAACGCGAGGACATGGGCTATCCCATGCTGCCGGCCTGATGATTCGCGACTTTTGTTACGGACTACCATAAGGAACAGTTATGCCCGCTTTTGTTCTTGAAATTGGCACGGAAGAACTGCCCGCCCGTTTTCTGGCCGCCGCTGAAAAGGAACTGGCCGAACGTTTCGCCGCCGCTCTCGCCGACGCCGGGCTTGAGTTTTCCGGCCTTGCGACCTGCTCCACGCCGCGCCGTCTGACGGTGCATATCGCCCAGGTTTCCAAAACCGCCGCGACCAGGGAAGAAGTGGTCACCGGCCCGCCCCTCAAGGCGGCCTACGATGTGGGCGGACGCCCCACCAGGGCTGCCGAGGGCTTTGCCAAAACCCAGAACGTCGCTTTGGAAGATACCTTTACGGTGGACACGGAAAAAGGGGCGTATCTGGCCGTTCGCAAAACCATCGGCGGCGGCGATGCCCTGGAAATCCTGGCCGAGGCCTGCCCGGACATCATTTCAGGCCTGTCCTTTCCCAAACGCATGCACTGGGGCAGCGGCGCCTTTACCTTTGCCCGCCCCATACGCTGGATTCTCGCCCTGCTGGGCTCCACGCCCGTGCCCTTTGGCGTGGGCGGCGTGGATTCGGGAGTCCTCACCCACGGGCACCGCGTGCATGGTCCCGGTCCTTTTCCCGTGGGCGATGCGGCGGAGTACTTCTCCATCATGGAGCACCAGTGCGGCATTGTGGCGCGCAACGCCGACAGGCGCCGCATCATCAGGGAACAGGGCGATGCCCTGGCCGCGCAAAAGCGCGGCGCCGTGCTCTGGAAAGACTCGCTTCTGGATGAGGTGCAGAATCTGTGCGAACACCCAATGCCGATTCTGGGCTCTTTTGATTCCACATTTCTTGAAGTACCGCGTGAAGTTTTGCTGACCAGCATGGAAAGCCACCAGAAAAGCTTTGGCCTGGAAAGCGAAAACGGCAGGCTGCTGCCACACTTTCTGACCGTGCTCAACGTGAGCCCCTCTGATCCGGCCCTGGTGCAAAAAGGCTGGGAGCGCGTACTGCGCGCCCGCCTTGAAGACGCCCGCTTTTTTTGGGAAACTGATCTGGCCTCCGGCTTCTCCCCCTGGCTGGAGTCTCTTGATTCCGTGATTTTTCTGGCCCCGCTCGGCAGCATGGGCGACAAAACCCGCCGCATAGAGAATCTGTGCTCCTGGCTGGCCGATGCCGTTCAGTGCAACGATCCGGAACAAAAGGTGGTCAAGGAAGAGATCATGCGGGCCGGCAGGCTGTCCAAGGCGGATCTCGTCTCGGCCATGGTCAAGGAATTCGACACCCTGCAAGGCGTAATGGGCGGCATATACGCTTCCCGCTTTGGCGAACCGGAGGCCGTGTCCAGGGCTGTTGCCGAGCAGTATCTCCCGGCCGGGCCGGACAGCCCGGTGCCCGCCTCTTTGGGCGGCGCCCTGGTGTCCATTGCCGACAAGGCCGATACCCTCGTGGGTTGCTTCGGCCTGGGCATGATTCCCACCGGCGCGGCCGACCCCTACGGATTACGGCGCGCCGCCCTGGGCATAGCCCGCATTGCCCAGGAAAAAGGGCTGCGTTTCAATGTGGCCGCTCTTTTTGCCAGGGCCATGGAAGGATACGGGCAGCGCAACTGGAAGATTCTGCCGGACCAGGCCCTGCCTCGGCTTGAGGAGTTTTTCGCCTTGCGCCTGAAAAACCATCTGATTTCCGGCGGCGCCGAAACCCTGCTGGCCGAGGCGGCCCTGCAGGCCGGTTTCCACGACGTCTGGGCCGCTTCGGCCCGTCTGGCCGCGTTGACCGCCTTTGGCAAAACCCCGGAATTCGCGCAGAGCGTTCTGACCTTCAAACGCGTGGCCAACATTATCCGTAAGCAGGATCAGGACGAAGGGCAGCGGCTCACGGGTCGCTACCTTTCCGACCTGTTTACCGACGAGGCGGAAAAAGCCCTGGCCGCGGAACTGGAGCGCCTGACTCCCATTTTCGACAAGCTCTGGCAGGCGGACGACTTCGCGGGGCTGTTCGCCCTTTTGAGCGGGCTGCGCCCCTTTGTGGACGCTTTTTTCGATCAGGTCATGGTCATGTGCGATGACGAAGCCCTGCGCCAGAACCGCCTTAACCTTCTCCAGTCGCTAGTGGAGCGCCTGGGCCGACTGGCCGACTTTGCCGCGTTGCAGATGTAACGCGGTCACGCAAAGCAAATAAAGAAAAACCGCGGGGAGAGCGTTTCCCGGCGGTTTTTCTTTTCGCTTTTTTAAAGTGAATTAACAAAAGATTGTATCACGGACGGGAGCAACGTTCGGGAACACCCGTCAAACCGCTACCGCGCCACGTCCTCCCGTACGGGGTTTCCAAAGGGGTTCACACAGAGCCTGTGCCCCCGGCCCCCTTTGGCCGCCGGAGGCATGCCTTTTTCGCGCCTCACTTGCTGCCGGTGACGAACAGATGTTCGGCCAGGGCGGCGTCGGCGGGCGCTGAGAACACGTAGACCAGATCGCCGGCCTGAAGGCGGAAGTCGCCGCCGGGATGGGCGAACACTTCCTTGTGCCGTTTCACGGCCACCACCGTGATATTGGCCGTCTGGCGCAGGGTGGATTCCAGAAAGGTCACGCCGTCCAGGGGGGCGCCCCGTTCCAGGGCGAAAACGGAAACCGTGAGGTCCGGCATCTGCTTTTGCAGAGCGGTGAGGCTGGTTCCCTGCAATTCCACCTGGCGCAGCATTTCGTAGTTTTCGGACCGGATTTCGGTGATAAAGCGTTCTATGGTGGAACGGGGCACCAGATAGCGCGACAGCACGCGGGCGAAGATTTCAATGGAGGTTTCGAATTCTTCGGGAATAACGTCGCTGGCGCCCAGTTCCTTCAGGGCGTCCACTTCGCCGAGAAAGCGCGTGCGCACCAGGATGTGGATGTGCTTGTTCAGATGGCGGGCCACCTCGGTTATGCCGCGTATGGCCGTGGGATCGGATATGACGATGGCCAGCACGCGGGCCGTGCGTATGCCCAGGTGCTGAAGCATGGCCGGGTGGGTGGCGTCGCCGTGGAAGATGGGCTCGCCTTTGGCCGCGTAATGGCGCACGGTATCGGGGTTCATTTCCAGGGTCACGTAGCGGATGCCGGCTTCGCGCGCCGCCCGGGTGAGGAATTTGCCGCCCACGCCGTAGCCGATGATGATCAGGTGATCCGAAAGCGCGTCCGCGGTGGTGCCGGCTTCCTCCACCACTTCTTCATCCATGCCGCAGGCTTGGCGGCGTCCGCGGCAGTAGCGGTCCGCAACAGCGGGTCCGGCGGAGAGCAGAAAAGGCGTGGCCGCCATGGTCAGGATGCTGGCGGCAAGGAACATCTGGTAGTGCTTGGTGGAAAGCAGTTTGTAATCAAGGCCGGTTTTGGCCAGCACAAAGGAAAATTCCCCCACCTGGCAGAGGGCCAGACCCACGATGATGGCCGGCCGGATGGGGTAGTTCAGCAGCAGGGTGTCGCCGCCGGCAATGATCGCCTTGACCGCCAGTACCAGCAGGGTGATCACGCCCACCTCCAGCAGATGGGAAAGAAAAAAGTTCATGTCCAGCAGCATGCCCACGGACACGAAAAAAACGCTGGTGAACACGTCACGAAAGGGCAGTATGCCTTCAAGGGCGCTGTGGCTGTATTCCGATTCCGCCACCACCAGTCCGGCCATGAACGCGCCCAGGGAAAGGGAGAGCCCGAGAAGGGAAGTCAGGTAGGCCGTGCCCAGACAAATCCCGATGATGGAAATAAGAAAAAGCTCGCGGCTGCGCGTGCCCACGATTTTGTTCAGCAGCCAGGGAACGCCCTTGCGGGCCAGCAGAAAGATGGCTCCGATAATGACCAGGGTGCGCGCCGCGGTAAAGAGCAGGGAGCCGACATCGGCCTGGGTGGCCCCGGCCAGCAGGGGTACGGCCAGCATCATGGGCACGATGATCAGGTCCTGGTAAATCAGGATGGACAGGCTGATGCGGCCGGCCGGGCTTTCTATCTGGGCCCGCTGCTGCATGGTTTTGAGCACGATGGCCGTGGAGGAAAGTGCCATGAGAAAGCCGATGAACACGGCGGAATTGGCGCTTATGCCCGACCACATGGCAAGCAGCCAGAAGGCGCCGATGGTCAGGCCCACCTGCAGCGTGCCGCCGAGAAAGACCGGCTTTTTCAGCCGGACAAGCTCGCTGATGGACAACTCCATGCCGATGGAAAACAGCAGGAAGACCACCCCGACTTCCGACAGGATTTCCACCGCGTGCGCTTCCTGGACCAGGCCCAGGGCCGAAGGGCCAAAGAGCGCGCCGGTAAGAAGAAAGCCCACGATGGGCGGCACCTTGATTTTATGGCAGGCGTAAATGACCGCGATGGAAAGCAGGGCAATAATGACGAATTCGCGAAACAGTTCTTCCATGCTTTCCTATTCCTTATGGCCGACGGTGGATGTGAAACCGGGCCGGCATGAATCAGTTGTTAAAAATATACGAATGTTTGGCCGCCAGACCCGTGGTTCGCGCGGCCAGCTTGTCTGTCAGTTCGGCCAGGTTTTCCGGGGTTATCACGCCCACTTCCTGGGCCAGATAGCTGCTAAGGGCCGTGGGCCGTTCCGAATAGGTCCAGACCACGCAGTAGATCGAACCCACGCCTGGGCGGGAGGAAAATTCCGAAACCGTGCTGACGATCATCTGAAGCTTGGGCTCGTCTTTGTCGTTCAAGGCAAACATCGTGCCGGAATTGAAAATTTCCTTGAGTTGGTAGGAGAGTTTGGCCCCCAGGTTATCCGTGCCCTCGTGCAGAACGGCGATGGGCGTGGCGCCGGCCTTGATGGCCGCCCGTTGCGCCATGCGCTTGGCCGTGTCCGTGTCCGCGGCGGCGTTGCTTTCAGCGGGGGTGGCGGCCCTGACCTGGCCTTGCGCCGCCTGGGCGATGGCGGGAAGGGCGAGCAGGCACGCGAAAGCAAACAGAGCGAGGGCCTTAGGGAAACGGAAAGCCAGCGGGTGAAGAGAGGTGTTCATACGGCTTCTCCTTGGCGTGAAGCGGAACAGGCGTCATTCCCGGCGTCCGGCCGGACGCTTGGCGTTTTCGCGCGGGAACGGGGAAATACAGTAGGGCAGCGGGCGAGAAAGGTCAATGCGACTGAAGAAGGAGGGCAATGCGTCCATATGCCTAAAAAATGGGCAAGGGCGCTCCCTGCCTAATTTTTGGGCTGCCCGCCGTACTTGCTTCTCCCTTGGCAAGCGCCTTGTCGGAGCGAGGCAATAGCTTGGCAAACTGGTCCGCTTTTTGCTCAAATGAGCAAACCGCTCCGATTCAGGCGTCGGCGATCCGCAAAGTGCCGCACGGCCCGCGGGAACGCGCGCGGAAGCGTGGCGCATCCGATGGAGGAACAACGATGAAACGTTCGATGGTGTTTCAATGCCTGTTTTTTCTGTTTGTTGCCGCAAGCGCGGCTTCGGCCCAAACCCAGTACAATCTTGAGTTGACCAATAAAAGCGGGGTCGCCATTCAGGAAATCGTCATGACCCCGACCGAGCCCGCCGGCCCGGCGCATACGGTGAAAACCGCCATCGCCCCCGGCGCGAAAGCCGTTATTACCCGTCCCGATGGCGAGTTGCTGCGCCTGGTGTTCAACCATGATGCGGGCAGCTTTACTTTTCCCATAGTCAGTTTTTATGGGGAAAAGGACACACGGGCCACGTTGCGGATGATAAAGCCCAATGTGCCTGAACTGGCGTTTTTTGACGGCAAGGATCTTACAATGGCGCTTGCCGGCGACAATTCGGCCTGGGGCTTTGAGCAGGTCCTGGGCGCTTTTCCCTATGGAATCGGGACGACCACTCTGGCCAACGCCAAGGAAATGGGCGCGACCGCCGGGACCGGGAAAAGAGAATTGAAAGCGGTTCAGGAGTGGGAAGGCAGCAAATGGGCGCTGGAAATGCGTTTTGCTGACGCGCAGCCGGCCAGCCTGCTGCGTTCCGTGACCATGCGTTACAAAAATCCCTCGGCCGACAAGATTGATCTGGTGCTTGACACGGCGCTCACGAATCACGGCTACAAGGTATTCCGCACTACTGTGGACAAGGCGACGTTGCAGCATTACGAACTTGTGGCCCAGGGAAAGGGCGAATCCGACGTTGAAGAAGCCATGGCCGCCATGCTGGGCGGCAAGACCCCCAAAAGCGTGACCGTCTTTTACGGGCCGGCGATCCTGGCTGACGCGCTGGCGGACGCGGCCAAGCAGGGCGCTTCGATCAAAGACGTGTTTCCGCGGTACGCGGACAAAACCATCGTGGCCTACACCCATACCTACAAGGACGATATGGAGATGGTGGTCATGACGGCCGCCGACGATTTTGCGCAACAGGAAAAGTAGTCGGCCGCTCGTTTTTTTGTCACCGCTGGCCGTGTCGGCCAACGCCACGGCGCGGGTAATTTTCAATCATCAGTATGTCAGGAGAAGCAAGCATGCGCGCGAGTATGATTCTGTTAGGCCTTACCCTGTTGTTCCCCTGCCACGCCTTTGCGCTTTCCAACGCGGATTACGAAAAATTCACGCAGGAGTCGCCGGCCTTTGTCCAGGCGGAAGAAAAATTGAGCGCCGCCTGGGACGCCTATTCCGCCGCGGCGTCGCGCGAGGAATTTGCCGTGGTGATCAAGGAGCAGCGCGAATGGAACAAGAAAAAGCGGGACAGCGAAGCCGCCGGACTTGTGAAAAGCGCCGGCCTGTCCCGTGCGGACGCTTACGCGCGCACCGCTGTCGAGCGGGCGGGCGTTCTGGACGGGTACACAAAGAAAAGTCTGTCCACGGTCAAGCATAAGGATATCGCGGGAACCTACGGCAGCAAAAAGGATTACGTGACAGTCACCCGCAAGGGCGATGCCTACGCCGTGCGCATCCACACCGCCGGCGGCGAAAAAGCTCCGGATGATTGGGAATGCCAGTTCGAAGGCGAAACAAACCTGGAAGGCAATGTGCTGTCTTTCAAGGAACCGGCGTTTACCGTCACCTTTTCCGCCAACAAAAGTGTGGCCACTGTGGCCGATCTGCCCAACAACGAAGTCTGCGGCATCCGGGGAACGGCCAACGGCAATTTCCGACGGTAAAACGTCATGAAGCCGCGCCGGCTGCGAGTCCGGTTGTCCGGCGTGGCGAAAGCGAAGCAATAAAAGGAGAATGCCATGCGTCGTGTTGTTTTGCTCTGCCTGATGTTCACCACTCTGCTCGCGGGCCGGACGGCGCTGGCGGCCATGCGCCTTCAGGGAGATCTGAAGGTTTTGCGGCCTCCGGCCGCGACGGAAAAGCCCTGCGATGTCTCCGGAGAAGAACCGGAAATCTTTCTGATCCGGGAAGAAACGGGCGGGAAAAAGGTATCCTTTCAGGTCTATCCTGAGCGCATCGCCAATACGGAACTTGTGTACGTGGTTTTGCGGGAAGAGAGCGAGCGCAAAAGCCTGGACAGCGAAAAACCGGCGTTGCTGCTCTTTGATACACAAGGTGTTCTTGTGGCCGATCATCTGCCCGGCATCAACGCCGACCTTTGCCAGTCCGTGGCGGCCGCGCCCGGGGGGCGGGTGCTGGCCGTGGACCAGGGCGAGGACCACCGCCGGGTCTGGCATTTCTTCTCGTATCCGGGCTTTGCGCCGGTGGGCAAAGCACTTTCCTTTGTCCGTCTGGGCCAGACGGGCAACGGCATGATCTGGGCCGCGGAAGATGTTGTGCTGGTAGAAAACATGTCGCCGGCGGAGCCGGCCGCCGCCCGGTGCGGTTCCGCCTTGTGCGGCATCCGTTCCGTTTACGCGCACCGGGTCGGCACCGGGGTGACGACAGCGGTTTTTCAGGGCACGGAGTTGTGCGATTATCGACTGGAAGGCTTTGCCAATAACGCGATCCAGGCCACTGAACTGTGCGTTAAAAAGCCCGGAGACTGGGCGCGAGGCGGCGATGCGATTGTTTCCAGGGATGTCGAAGCGCCTTTGCCTTGAGCGGATTCCCGTGTGGAGGGGCGCTTTGGCCGGGGCAAAACGCCCCACGGCGCCACAATAAGGAAAGATTCCACCGAAAAAATGCAGCTATGGCTACGGTTCTCGCGGTTTTTGAACCTTTGATCGGAAAAGGAGCATTGCATGCGCGTTCCCGTTTTGCGAGTCGCCAGCGGCGTGTCCCTGGCTTTGTTGTTCTGCCTTTTACTGCCGCCCCGGACCGGGTTCGCTGGCGCGAAGCGTTCTTTCGTTCTGACCAATAACAGCGGAACAGCCATCGCTTCGGTCGTCATGACCCCGGAAAACGGCAAACCGACGGAGCAAAAAACGACCGTCGCGCCGGGAGCGACAATCACCCTGGACCGGCAGCCCGGCGTCAGGATGAGCATGGAGTTCCGTCACGGCTCCGGCTCCTTTGTCATTCCCAAGGTTTTTTTCGATGAGAGCGAGAAGGGGGCGGCCGTGCTGACGCTGGAAAAAGGCGCTATTCCAGTGCTGCGTTTTCCCGACGACCCCCAGCGTAATCCCGTGTACGGCGAAAATTCGGACTGGAAATTCAAACAGATCCTCGGGTCCTTCCCTTACGGTCCGGGCGTGACCACCCTGGCTCAGGCCAAAGCCTCGGGCCCCTGGACCGAACCGGCGCCCGGCACGCTCAAGGGCTCTGTCGTCTGGGAGGTTCTTGAATGGACCTTGATCATGTCCTTTACCGGTGAAGCTTCGGACAGCGTTTTGAAAAAACTGGAAATGACGGTAAAAACCGCCGACGACAACCTGCCCATGTTCATTGCCGACGCCCTGGAAGAACATGAATACACCATGTTCCACAGCGCCTCCTGGCAGGGAGCGCAGGCGGACTTTTTCGCGCCCCGCAATTTTGCCGAACGCTGGCAGGCGGCTGTAAGCGCGAAAGAAAGCGGCGGCAAGGGTGGGGTGGAAGCCCGGACGGGAGAGACGATCGTGATTGTCTCCTACATAAAGGGCGGCTACGCTCTGGCTATGATGCCGGCGGACGATTTTGTGAACGCTCGTTGAAGCGGGCGGTTGTGTATTCTGAATTCCAAGGAGTTCCCATGATGCATCGTGTCATTTTACTGTTGATTGTTGTTCTGGCCCTGCCGTCCCTGGCTTTTGCCTCGGCCAACGATGAGGAATCGCAAAAGGAAACGTACTTCCGGGCCAGGATTATCGACCCGGACCCCAAGGGCACCAACATGCGTGATGCGCCCAAGGGCAAAATCATTTACACCATTCCCCTGCACCCCAGAGACGAACTGGAACGTCTTGTGGACGTACACGAGCGCAAAGGCGACTGGTTCCGGGTCAGCAACGAGGCAACCGGTCGTAGCGGCTGGATGCACAGTTCCGTTCTGGGACTGCGCGGCGGCGCGGCCGAGGACGGCCCCTGCCCGCTGAAGCGAAGCCCGTCCGAAGAGGCGACGAACCTGGTCACGCCCAGGGAGGGCGCTGTGTTGCAGGTGCTTGACTTTGCCCAGGCAACCGACGGCGTGTGGATCATGGTCCGGTACAAGGACGCCAAAGGCACAACGCACGAAGGCTGGGTGCCCCAGCAGTGTCAGTGAGGTTTGTTTGCCCCCACTCGCGCCGGGCGGACGCATCGCGTTCGCCCGGCGTAAGCTAGGGCATTTCACGAATGAAATGAGGAAATTGCTCTGCAAGGATTTGTCCTCAAATCCTTGCCGCGAAAGAGGCGTAGGCGGCGGACACAGGCTCTGTGCCTTGCCCGAAGTTTCGCGACTCTTTCAAGCGTTAATTGCTCTAACAGGAGATACGGATCATGAGGCGATTGGTTTCGCTCAAGGCGTTGTTTGTCGGAATGCTGTTGTTTCTCGCCGCCGCTCCCGTTCAGGGAGCCGGTGCGGACAAAAGCGCGCCGGTACCGCATCCGGGTTTTGTCTATCTGACGGACGTGATTCCCGATATTACCCTGGATATGCGGTATTACGGCACAAACAATTTCATAGGAGATCGGGTGGATGGCTATGCCGCGCCCGTGGCCATCCTGAGCGCCAAAGCGGCCGACGGCCTGAAGCGGGCCAGTGATATTCTGAACCCGCAGGGCTACGGGCTGAAGATTTTCGACGCCTACCGGCCGCAAACCGCGGTGGACCACTTTGTGCGCTGGGCTCGCGATGTGCGGGATACACGCCAAAAGGCTATTTTTTATCCCAACGTGGACAAGAGCAAACTTTTCACTCTGGGCTACATTGCGAGAAAATCCGGGCACTCGCGCGGCAGTACCGTGGACCTGACCCTCGTTGACCTGCGCACGGGCAAAGAGGTGGACATGGGGTCGCCTTTTGATTTTTTCGGTCCCATCTCGCACCACGGCACAGCCCTGATTACGCCGGAACAGACCGCCAATCGCGAAATTCTGAAAAAAGCCATGGTTGCCGGCGGGTTTGTTCCGTATTCCAAGGAGTGGTGGCATTATACCTTGGTCAATGAACCGTATCCCGATACCTATTTCAATTTTCCCGTTAACCGGCCCGGTCTTGCCCGATAAGGAAAGCTAGCAGCGCAATGTAGCGGTATCAAAGAGCGCGGGGGAAAAGAATAACGCTTTTTTTGAATCGTACGTGCGCCTTTTTGGGGAAACAAAAGCGGCAACGCTCTTTGGAGCGGAGACGTAGCGGACTCTCTCCAATGGCAGAAGCCGTTTCAACTGCTTGTCTTTTTCTCCATGCTCAACTACTACTGATATACTATTCACCGTTCAGGCGGCATTGCGGAACGTGGCTTCGTGACGGAACGCCGGGGAATGTGTTCTCCGCCGCATTCTTGTCCCATTTGGCACGCCGGCCGCTCCCCGCTTATTTATTATGAGGTTGTTGCCGTGACTACTTTGCCGCAAAAAGCAATATCCCCGGAAAGGCTCAGCCAGGCGCTGGCGAAAATAACAAAGACCCCCGCGCTTACGGCCGGAATTCTGCGGGACGCCACCGAGGTGATCGCCAAAGAAGGCTGTCTGGCGCTGGACATAACGCGTGTGGGCATCTGGCGGGTGAACCACGAGCGGTCCTGCCTGGAAAACATCACCAGCTACTCAAAAGATGATGACACGCATACGGTGCAGGAGGATTTTCCTTTTGACGAGCGCCGGTATTACATTGATCTGCTAACCACGGAACGCCTTATCGTCATCAATGACGCGGGCACGGACACCGTGCTGCCCAACCTGCGGGACACTTACGGACCGGCTCTTGCCTCGCTGCTGGACGCGCCCATCCGCATTGGCGGCAACCTGGTGGGCGTGGTCTGCATTGAGCAGGATCATATCTTCCGGCGGTGGAGCACCGAAGAGCAGAACTTTGCCAGGTCCCTGGCGGACTTCACCTCTCTGGCCATGGAATCGGCCGAGCGCTTTCAGGCCATGCATGAACTGGCCGTCAGCAAGCGGCGTACGGAAACCCTCATGTCCAACCTGCCCGGCATGGTATACCAGTGCCTGAACGACCCGCCGGATTTCACCTTCACCTTTGTCAGCGAAGGCTGCCTGCCGCTGACCGGCTATGCCCCCGAAGAGCTGATGCACAATAACGCTCTGAAATTTTTCGATATGATCCATCCGGATGATGTCGGCCCTCTGGAAGAAATCAACAAGGCGACGCTCTCCGTCGGCCTGCCCCTGGAAACCACCTTCCGCATGATCATGAAGGACGGCACGGTAAAGTGGATCTGGGAGCGCAGCCGGGTGGTGGAGTTCAATCTGGACGGCACCCCCCGCCTGCTGGAAGGATTCTACACGGACATAACCGAGCAGCGGCGCCTGGAGGCGGCGGAGCTCGCCAACAGGGCCAAAAGCGAATTCCTGGCCAACATGAGCCACGAAATCCGCACGCCCATGAACGCCATCATGGGCATGGCCGATCTGGCCATCCGGCAGAGTCCGCCGAACAATATCCTGGAGTATCTGGGCAACATCAAGACGGCGGCGACCTCGCTGCTCACCATCATCAACGATATTCTGGACTTTTCCAAAATCGAGGCCCGGGCCGTGGAAATCGTGCCGGAACGGTACGAACTGCCGTCGTTTATCAACGACACCGTCACGATGATTGACATCCGCATCGGCAACAAGCCGTTGGATTTTATTGTCGAAGACAGCCCGGACATGCCGCGCGCCCTGATAGGCGACAGCATCCGCATCAAGCAGATTATGATCAACTTTCTGACCAACGCGGTAAAATTCACCGATTCCGGGCAGATCAAACTTTCCATTGCCACGGCGCCCACCGGCGATCCCAACACCGTCCTGCTTAAAGTGGCGGTGGAAGACACCGGCCGGGGCATCAAAAAAGAAGACCTGCCCCGGTTGTTCGAAACCTTCTCTCAGCTTGACACCAAGAAAAACAGAAACATCGAAGGCACGGGGCTCGGGCTGGCCATAAGCAAAAACCTTCTGGAACTCATGGGCGGTTCCATTTCCGTTTCCAGCACGTACGGCCAGGGTTCCTGTTTTTCCTTTGAAGTGGCGCAGCGGGTGGCTGATGCCGAGCCCTGCGTGCGCATTGATTGCGTTGAAGGTCTTCGCGCGGGTATTTGGCTGAACAACGCCGCGAAAGCGGAAAGCCTGGCGAAAACGCTGCGCAAAATGGGGGTGGCGGCCGAGATCCTTCAGGGAGCGGAACATCTGGAAGGATACAGCCATATCTTTTTCGATTACGCCAAGTATTCCCGGATCGCGGCCGGCGGAACGCCGGAAGCCAAAGGCATCGCCCTGTCGCGCGACTATATGGAAGACCGCAATCCGCCCGGCAACGCGGTAACCGTGTACATGCCGCTTACCTCGTCCCTGACGGCCAGCTTGCTGGGCATGGGCACGGCGGAGGCGGCATCCGCCCAACCCGAGGAAAACCGGCGCGCGCTCGAGATCATCGACGCCTGCCTGCTGGTGGTGGATGATAACGATATCAATCTGACCATAGCGGAAAGCGTGTTGGAGGAATACGGCGCCCGGGTGCATACGGCGCGGTCCGGCCAGGAGGCCCTGGATATGCTGGCCGACAACGACTATGATATAGTGTTCATGGATCACATGATGCCGGAAATGGACGGCACGGAAGCCGTTACCCTGATCAGAAAGCTGCCGGAGGAAAAATTCCGCACCCTGCCGGTGGTGGCCCTGACCGCCAACGCGGTGGGCGACGTGCGCTCTTTGTTTCTGGAGTGCGGCATGAACGATTTTCTTTCCAAACCCATGGACCTGCACGAAATAGAACGGGTGCTGAAAGAGTGGCTGCCTCGTCACAAGTGGAAGCACGGAGGCGACGCTTGCTGAAGGGGGAAGGGGAGGCCCACTATATGGACGACAAAATCAAGGCCATGGACAAGGCCTTGTCCGTCGCCGACAAAGAACCGGCCATGAAAGAAGCCGGTGCGGCCGTGAAAGCACTCCGGCTGAAGCCACTCGCGCGGCATTCGCGGGTGGCTTTTTTGTACGACGCCATTCCGGATATTTTTTTGGACCACGCATGTATCGCGTGGATTGCCTTCAAACCCCACCCAAAATATATCAACGCCCGGGCAACGGGCTGCTGTGCCGCGTTCTTGCCAAGAAAAGGCATATACCGTAGATACGCCTGACATGATCCGGAATACTCTTTCAACCGGAACATGTTCCCCCGAACTTCATTCTTTGTGCTCGAACACTATCCCTGCATAGGTGATGCCGTATGTTTGATACTGAAAAAAAAGCGCTCGTCGCCATGGCCGGAAAGGCCGGGGTCTATCTTTTGCCCAATATGGCCAACCGTCACGGCCTGATCACCGGCGCGACCGGCACGGGTAAAACCGTCACCCTGCAAAACCTGGCCGAAACATTCAGCCAGATGGGGGTGCCTGTTTTCGTGGCCGACATCAAGGGCGACCTTTCGGGTCTGGCAGCGGCGGGCGGAAATAAGGAAAGCGCTGTCAAACGCGTTGACGAATACGGTCTTAAAACGCGAGGCTTCGCCTTTCAGGCCTTTCCCGCGCAATTTTGGGATATACTGGGGGAGCAGGGCGCTCCGGTGCGGGCGACCGTCGCGAACATGGGGCCGCTTTTGATAAGCCGCCTTTTGCAGCTTAACGAAACCCAAAGCGCGGTGCTTGCGGTCGTATTCAAGCTGGCGCGCGAAGAAAATCTTGAGCTTATCGATCTCAAGGACTTGAAAAAGTTGCTCGAATACGCCTCCGCCAATGCTCAGAGCTTAAGCGCCACATACGGCAACATGGCCACGAGCAGTATAGGGGCTATCCAGCGCGGCCTTGTGGCGCTTGAAGAAGCGGGTGCCGGGGTCTTTTTTGGCGAGCCGCACCTGAATATCCAGGATTTCATCCAGACAGTCGAGAGCAAGGGCGTCATCAACATTCTGGCCGCCGACAAGCTTATGAACTCGCCCAAGGTATACACCACCTTTCTCTTCTGGCTGATGAACTCGCTTTTTGACGTCATGCCCGAAGTGGGCGACCTGGATAAGCCCAAGCTGGTCTTCTTTTTTGATGAGGCGCACCTTCTGTTTTCCGATGCGCCCAAAGCTCTGCTTGAAAAAATCGAACAGGTGATCAAGCTTATCCGTTCAAAGGGCATAGGTATCTATTTTATCACGCAGTCGCCCGCCGACATACCCGATTCCGTGCTGGCCCAACTGGGCAATCGCGTGCAGCACGCACTGCGCGCCTATACTCCGGCCGATCAAAAAGCCCTTAAGGCGGCGGCGACATCGTTCCGCGCCAACCCGAACTTTGACACTGAAAAAACCATTTCCGAGTTGGGGACAGGTGAAGCCCTGGTTTCGTTTCTCGACGCCAAAGGGGCGCCCCAGCCGGTCGAGCGCGCGTTTATCCTGCCGCCGCAGAGCCAGATCGGGCCGCTGGATGTCGCCGTGCGCGACGATATGCTCAAAAGGTCGCTGGTCTATCGTCTGTATTCACAAGTACAGGAGCGCACTTCGGCCTATGAGGTGCTGACTGAAAAGCAGCGCAACGCCCCTGACCCCAAAGAGGTCAAGGCCCGGGAAAAACTTGAGGAACAGCAACGAAAGGAAGAGGAAAGGCAGCGCCAGGCCGCTGAAAAAGAAGAAAAGCGCGAGGCTGAGAAAAAGAAAAAATTCTGGAGCGATACCGCGCGCTCCATCGTCGTGCCCATTGTCCGGCAGTTTTTGAGCAGCATTTTCAAGGGTGGGAGAAGATAGGGCCACAGGTGCCCGAAGCCTTCCAAAGCTGAACGTTCTTCGGCTCAAAACCCGGCGTATTTTTAGCGCTGCTTCAAATATTCTTCAGATCTCACAAAGTTCCTTTGTCCGAATTGCCCTAAACAAAAAGGCCTTACGGAAAAATCCGTAAGGCCTGAATTCTCATTGACCATCGTGACTCAATCCCTGAGTGAATGTGCGAGACAGAACGAAAAAGAAGAAGCGTAGCATCGCGCACGGAAAGAGAACTCACAGTGAAAAAAGCAGCCTTTGTCCTTGTGTTGTTTTTGTTGGGCGCTACCCCGTTCTTGCTGCCCCGTCAAGCGGCGCGGCAGCCTTGTGGACGGCCGAAGAGTTAAGCGGGACGCCGCAGGATCTCGAGCGGCGGCCCAGCCGCGAACCCTGCCCGCCTGTGCCGCATTCGCCGCGCGCGCTCCTTTCTCCGCTTCCGAAAGCTGAAGGCGGCGTTATCCGGCGGATGCGCGTCGATTCCGAGCGCAAGGTCGCGGCCATTACCTTTGATCTTTGCGAACTGGAAACGCGCTCCAATGGGTATGACTACCGCATCGTGGACTTTTCGCGCCGCCAAGGCATATCGGCCACCTTTTTCATGGGCGGCAAGTCATGCCGGCACGCATACATGCTTTGATTGTCCTCAATATTTTTCTGGTGAGTCCCAAAGGAAAAGGCCCTTGCAGACTTTTCTGCAAGGGCCTGAATTTCCTGGTGGGCCATCGGTGACTTGAACACCGAACCAACTGATTAAGAGGTAGGCGAGGGGGTATAGGGTATCAATAATTATTGGGGGAGGTTACGCAAAAGTTACGCAAAGGGGCTATTTGATGAGGTTCAGAATCGGGCCGAGTTTTACCTTGTTGACGGCCTCGTTGAGATGATCGTCGGCGACGTGGGCGTAAATTTCCGTCGTCTGGTATTGCGTATGCCCGAGCAGTTCCTGAAGGGTGCGCAGTCCTCCCTCGGCCTGGATAAACAGTACGGCAAAAGAGTGCCGCAGGTCATGCAGGCGGAGCCCCCCGAAGCCTGCTTTTTTCAATTCCGCCTTTACCCGCTTTGACACGGTGTCGGGATGCCCGGCCGCAAATACGGGACCGCTTTTTTTCGGCCCGACAGCCTTCAGGACGGCCAGGAAATCCTTGGAGGCGGGATACCAGCGGGCGAGGTGGGTTTTGCTTTTCCGCACAAAATAGCGCCGACCTTTGAGGTCCACGTCCTCCCACTGGAGATTCAGGAGTTCGCAGCGGCGCCGGCCGGTGGCAAGGTAGGCCGAAATAAGGAGTTTTAGGGACCGGCCTTCAATGCCGGATAAAAAGGTTCCTACGTTCTTTTGCGGAATATAGGCCGGCGGGCGGACTTCCTTGGGCAGTTGCTTTGCCCCCCGGAAGGGGTTTGCCTTGAGGTCTCCCCATTCGACCGGCTTGTTGAAAACGCTTTTTAGATGCCTGATGTAACAGTTGATTGTGTTCGTGCTGTTTTTGTTTTTGCGGCCTGTGGCAATGAGTTTGTCAATGGCCTTCAGGGTAATGCGGTCCAAACGCACGGCCCGGCCTTCTTCCGCAACGAGTTTGTCCAGGGCAAGGCGGTTTGCCTTGTAGGTGGCCTTCAACTGCGCGTGCTCGGCCCAGGCTGTATATTCGTCAATGAATTCTCCAAGCGACTTGTTACAGTCTCCGGTTATCTGCGTTACCCGCCCGGCCAGGTATTCACGCCTGATGGCGTTGAACAGGCGCATAGCCTCCGTCTTGTCGGCGGTTTTCAGGCTCCGGCGCTTGCGGTCTATCTCGTAATAATAGGACGGCTTGCCGGGCAATTTGAAGGGAGGGCGCAGGGACATAATCAGAGTCATGCCCTAAGTCTCCTTAAATGGTCAAGGGCCCGTTGCTTAAGAGAACCTTCAAGCAGCGCGACCACCGAACTTTCCGCTATGCGCCATGGGCCGCGCCCCTTCGCGGACGGCAGGCGTTCCGCCTGCACATACCCGTCCCTGATGTACCGCTTCATGGTGTTGCGGCACACCCCGGCGAGTTCGGAGGCGCTGGGCAGCGATAAATATCGATCCATATTTATGCGCTCCCGCTTGAGTCCAACGCCTCCAGGTCAAACACGATGCCGCAGCAATAGGTTTCGCCTTCTTCCAGCACATCGAACG
The DNA here is from genome assembly GCA_031550695.1 of Desulfovibrio sp. Classification (GTDB taxonomy): domain Bacteria; phylum Desulfobacterota; class Desulfovibrionia; order Desulfovibrionales; family Desulfovibrionaceae; genus Frigididesulfovibrio. The sequence goes on from JAVBOI010000080.1 coordinate 52,041, forward strand.
CGGCGTGGGGGATGTCGGTTCTGTACTGCCAGCTCAGGTCGTCTTCTCCAAATACGGCCTCTATGGTTCTGGCCGCTTTCATGGCCGCTATTTTCGCCTGTTCCGCGAACTTGCAGCCGCAGTCGTAGTCTTCTTCCTGCAAGACGCCCGTTCGGCTGACGTAGGCCGTGCCGCCGTCGTAGACGTATATCTCGTCGTTAAGAGCGCCCCGAAATTCCATAAGGTCGTCGGACGCGCCGTATACCACGACCAGGCCACGCTCTTTGGCGTCTTTGGGAATGCGGGAGTCTTCTTCATCGATTTCAACGCCGTTCAGGTGCGCGGCCAGGGCCCTGGCCTCTTCGCTTGGAAATTGCATGGGGTGTCTCCTTTTGTTCATAGACCGAGCGGCCTTTGTTCCAGTGCAGCGGGCAGGCGGCGCTTACGTAGAACCAGCGCTTTCCGGTTTCTTCCGAGTCCCGGCCTTTGCCTTTGTTGTTGTAGTCCGCCGGGCAGGTGCAGCCGCGCAGGGCCGCTTCCCGGCTGCCCGGCAATGGGGTGGGGGTATTCATTATTGTGCGGCCTCCATGTACGCTCTTATGAACGCTTCCGCTTGCAGCGCGTTGATGGCATTGCCGTAGCCGCGCAGGCGTCCCACTCGGGCGGCAGCCCCATGAGCCAGCGGGAATGTGCCGGGTTCAACTGGCCGCCACTTTCCATCCCGGCAGAAGAGCCAGTCAGCATTTCCCCAGTGGCCGTTAACCGGGCCGGGGCCGTGTTCAGAAAGCCGATGTGTGCTTGCGACGCCAGGCCCATGTTCACTTTCCGGCCGCTCGGGTGTTGACCCGTCATTGATGTGTCCGGGTGCGGGCGTTTGCCCCCGTTCCCGTCCGATGCCGCCGGGGTGTTCCAGCCCGCCAGAGTGGAGAGCTGCACCAGGCTGCTGCCGGTCATCATCGAAGTCATGGTTCCGCCGCGTTCCGCATCCGTTGCCGATGGCGTTGTCCAGCCAGCCGTTTTCACCTGGTGGCAAAGTTGGACTTGCCCCTGGCCATTCCTGGTTCCCAACTTCGCGTCTATCGTGTTCGGGGTTCTCCAGCCGGCGAGGTGGACTTGGCCATCCAACTGTTCGCCCTTTGCCCTGTCCTTGTGCGGCGACATGCGCCAGTCCCGCGCGGTTGGGGATATCCAGCCCGCCAAAGCCGCCGCGCCCGGCAATCTGTCCTCCCCCTGTCCCGGTCCGCCCTTGGGGCCGTCCTGTTGGCAGGGTGTCGGCCAGCCGCAAAGATCCGCCGCTCCGGGCAGCTTCAGCGTCGGCTTGTCGTGATTGCCCCTCGAGTATGTGTAGGCGCTCCCGGTCGAGTCCTCCGCTATGCATGTCGGCCAGCCCGACAGGAATACAACATCCTCCAGCCTGCTTTTCCCGTTGAAGGCCCGAGCCGGGTTGCCTGTCGAATGCCCCGTTTCCGTTGAACGCGGCGTCGGCCACCCAGTAGAGCCGTTGTCTGATGTGCGGGGCGCCGACGCCACATGATGCAAAAGGAACACGCCCGACGGCGTAGCCTTCCAGTTCCAGCGTTGCCTGTACAATGTCGCTCCAAGCGAGTCCGTCACGTCCCGCAACCTGCTCGCCAAGGAGAAGGACAGGTCCAAGCTCTTTGACGAGCCGGTAAAGCTCGGGCCAGAGGTGGCGTCCATCCGCATGCCAGTCATGGCCGCAATGCGTGCATCGGAAAAACCCTGTTCGGAAAGCATGCGGTAAAGGCTTTGCGCCGCCGCACTCGGGGCAGGGCTTTTTTTTGCCGGCAACGCTGAACGGCGGACAGGGGCAGCTTGCCGTCCACACGGGGCGGTCGTCTGGCCAGCCGGCGCGGCGCAAGGCGTAAGACCAGACTGCAATTCCTGCGAACCAGTGACATTGGCAGAAATTTCGCACGTCATCAGGTCTAACATCGACAATTGAACGTTCATCAATTTCCCCCTCCGCAATCAAGCCCGCTTTCATCAATTCCCTTATCCAGGCTGCCGCAAGCAGGTCATTTTCATTGTAATAAGCCCACTTTTTCATTATACTGCACCATAAGAAGTGGAGGAATGCATTGGCAGAACACCCATGTATAGAATGCGGAACAGAAATGATTGGCTCTCATTCTCATCGCAAATTCTGTTCGGGGAAGTGTAAGGCTCGGTACCGGAAGAAGAACCCGAATGGGAGGCTTGCCGATGGGCATTACTGCCGTGTATGCGGGAAACATTTCTCCCTTGAGAAAGGACAGGCGAATAAGTGGATTTGTTCTGATGAATGCAGACGCACCGCAAATGCGAGATCAGTGCGCGAGTTTCACGAACGACGGCCTTTAATGGAGAAAATATACCGAGCGCGAACGCGGAAAAAGCTAGGCCCGGATAGCCAGAATAAACGTTTTTATGCCCTGAACCCTGACGCGCCACGCTCATGCCAGAGCTGCGGAGAAGGCCGTGTTGTTGAAATAGCCCATCGCCCGGAATGCCAGAGGCTTGGCGCGAGAAGATGCGCGGCGAATATGAAATGGCCTGAAATGGTATGGGTGTTATGCCCGACATGCCACAGGCTTCTTGACCGCATGGGGTATTCCCCGGAAGAGTTAGGGCTGGGTTAAACATCCTCTTATGGATAGCGGATGGAAATGGCGGGGGGATCATGCCGGCACCTCGTTCCATTCGCGTCCGTCGAGCAGGCGGCCGGAGCGGCGTTTGCCGACTTGATACAGCCCCGG
>JAVBOI010000083.1:0-30748 GCA_031550695.1 Desulfovibrio sp.
GTTCTGTCTCTTCTTTGCACACAAATACACATTCCTGGCTGTCCCTCAGCCTCCCCCCCCTGCCCCCCGCCGGAGGCAATACGACTCTTTGGCAACTTCAAAAGTAACTCGCCTTACCGAAAGCCGTCCTGGAAGGCGCGCAACTCCTGCCTGTTCACCGCCTGGCGGGCCAGGGGGCCGTCGGCCAGCATGGGAAAGTGACTTTCCATGGGCGGCCTGTCATTGCGGCGGTAAATAACGCCCAGGGGGATTTCCTCCTCCCATTTCTCAGCCTGCACCAGAGCCGCGAACTTGTCCGCGGGGTCGTGGTCCGCAGGCAGGGGCCGGCAGCGTTTCTTGTACCAGGCAAAGGTGTTGTACTTGTTAAAGGAAACGCAGGGGGTGAGGATGTCGATCAGGGCGATGCCGGGGTGGCTTATGGCTTCACTGATCAGGGCGGGCAGGCCTTCCCTGTCCCCGGAAAAACCCCGGCCCACCAGGGACGCGCCCTCGATGATCGCCGTTGCCAGAGGATTGAAGGGCAGACTGTTGATGCCGAAAGGCTGGGCCTTGGTATTCTGGGCCGAGGTGCTGGTGGGGCTGGCCTGGCCCTTGGTCAGGCCGTAGATCCCGTTGTTGTGGGCCAGGATGGTCAGGCTGACATTGCGGCGCAGGGCGGCCAGAAAGTGGTTGCCGCCTTCGCCGTACAGGCAGCCGTCGCCGCTTTCCACCAGTACGGTCAGCTCCGGGTTGGCCAGCTTGGCGCCTATGGCCGCGGGCAGACCCCGGCCGTGCAGCCCGTTAAAGGCGTTGGCCGTTATGTAGTGGGGGGCTTTGGCCGCCTGCCCGATGCCGCTGACCATCAGCACCTTTTCCGGCGGCAGATCGCGCATGGCCAGGGCCTTCTTGACCGCGGCCAGGATATCGTGGTTGCCGCAACCGGGGCACCAGGCGGTCGTGTATTCGCCGTAAATGGCCGTATCAAGCATGGCGGTCCTCCTTGAGGTGATCCAGAATATACTTGGCCGTGATGGGCAGCCCGTCGTAACGCCGCACATGGCCGCGCGGGCTGAATCCGGTTTCGAGCCGGATCAGTTTTTCCATCTGGCCGGAATAATTGCCCTCCACCATAATTACGCGCCCGGCGGCCCGGAAGCGGGGAAGAAAATCATCCGGCCGCAATGGCCACACCTGGGAAAAGTGACAGACCGACGCTGATTTGCCTTGCAGGCGCAGCAGTTCCGCCGCTTCTTCCGCCGCGCCCACCGTGCTGCCCCAGCAGACCAGCAGAATGTCGGCCGCTTCCGGCCCCTGGAAGTCCGGCGGGATACCTTCCCGGATCAACCCATCCAGCTTGTCCATGCGCTTTTTCTGCATGCGCGGCCGCAAGGCCAGGTTTTCGCTTATGTGACCGTCGGGCGTGTGCTCGTGGCAGTCGGCAATCACCAGGGCCTTGCCCGCGCCGGGCAGCAGGCGGGGAGAAATGCCGCTGTCCGTGATGGCGTAGCGCTCGTAGTGTGTGTCGTCGGACGGGCCGGGCAGGCTCACGGAAGGACCGTCCAGGGCAAAGGGCGCGGTTTCGCGAAAGGAATCGGCCAGGTACTGGTCGGTCAGAACGAACACCGGCACCTGATGAGCCTCGGCCAGGACAAAGGCCCGGCGGGAGAGGTTGAAGCACTGCTCCAGCGTGCCCGGCGCCAGAATGGCTCGAGGAAATTCGCCGTGCCCCGCGTGCAGAACCAGATCCAGATCCGCCTGCTCCGTCCGGGTAGGCAGGCCGGTGGCCGGGCCGGGCCGCATGGCCACCACAATGACCACGGGCAGCTCGGCCACGCCGGCCAGGCTGATGCCTTCGCTCATCAGGGCCAGGCCCCCGCCGGAGGTGGCGGTCATGGCCGGCGCGCCGGCGTAGGACGCGCCAAGGGCCATGTTTACGGCCGCTATTTCATCCTCGGCCTGTTCCACCACTATGCCCATGCGCCGGGCAACGGCGGCCACGGTCAGGGGTACGGTAGTGGCCGGAGACATGGGATAAAAGGAGCAGAACTTCAACCCCCCGGCCATGGCTCCCAGAGCGATGGCCTCGTTGCCGTTCACCATGATCGCGGAATCGGCGGGCAGGGACGGCGCGGGCAGGCGGGCACAATCCATCCCGGCCTCGTTGGCCCAGGCGCAGGCGCGATCCAGAACGGCCCTGTTCTCGGCCTGCACGGCGGGCGGACGCTTGCCCAGAAAACGATCCAGGCAGGCGGCCACAACCTCTTTGTCCAGCCCCAGCAAAGCGCCGGCCACCCCCAGCAGGACGGTGTTCAGGTATTTGCCGCCGCCCAGTTTTGCCGCCGGCACGGCCAGATGCCGCACGCCCGGCGGCAGGGCCGGCAGAGATGCGGCCAGGGCCTCGTCGCTGCAAATCAGGGCTTTTCCCGTCAAGTTCGGGATATGCCGAAAGCTGGCCGAGTCCAGGGCAACGAGCAGGTCAACGGACTCCGTGGGCGCGTGGGCCGGTTTGGCGCCGGCGCGTAGGTCAAAGGTGTTGTGCCCGCCCCTGATGCGCGATTCATACACCTGGGTTACATGCAAATGATATCCGCACCGGGTCAGGGCCAGACCCAGAGTCTGGCCTATGGTGGCCAAACCCTGCCCGGCCTCGCCCCCAATGCGGACGGCAACGCTGATTTCTTTCATGAGCGCCTCCCTTTTCGCCCCCCGGCAGTGCCGCGGACGGATAACTGATTTACCATGCCCTTCTGTATCAGTTTTCACATTCCTTTGCCACACTTATCACAAAAATCGACAAAAACGCCGCGGCCTTTCCTTATGGTAACGGCCGCGGCTTTTTTGCCCTGACGGGCGCCTAACAAAGGAGCTATATCCTCAATGCCCACAGTCACGAACGGACGCGAATTCGCGCGCCCGGACCACCGGTCAGCAGTCCGGCGTGGTCCTGAAACTGCACACCCGGTATACACGCTCGTAAGCCGACGTAATCCGGATGGCGACACGGGAAGACAAGCCGCAGTCGCGCAGTCTACAGTATACGTGCAGCGGGTTAAAGCGGTGTTGGATATAGGATTTGAAAAAACGCATACATACTCCCGTATTCTTGCCAGCCGCCTGTCCGCTCGCGCGCTGGCGGGCCGGCCCGTCGAAATTCCGGCATGTTCCCAAAATGTCCGCAATATAAAGAACCATGTTGGGAGATTCCCCCAAAATTGTTATCCCGGCGGAGGAAAATATAGTGAATCGCTGGTGCGCTGTCCAGTACGCGACCCTGATTTTATCCCAATTTTCTTGCAGACCGTAAAAAAGTCGGCTATACTGAACGATTACGATCCACTTCGTGAGGGGGAGTCGCGCCCCTGCTTCCGCTGCCGCGACAAACGCCAGCGGACATATTGTTAATGCAATTTTCTTGCCATATACTCTCTTATCGACACATTCGGCAGGACCCTTTATGGGAGAACTTCCGTAACTATATGATTCGCCGCCATCCTTCCTCATCAACCGCACTTTTGCCGGAACGGCTTCCCGGCCGGGTGCTGGCCGCCCCTTCATGGGTCATGCCCGGAACCCTGGCGGAAAACTGCGTCTTTTTAGCCACAAAGGTGGACGAAGTCGGCCTGCTGTTTATGGAAAGCGCCGCCTGTCTCGTTTACGACGAACGGGATCTGCCCGGCTTTCTGGCGGATCTGCCGCTTTCCTGCCACATGCACCTGCCCGTGGATCTGCCCATGGACACGGCCGCGCGCGCGGCCGCCATCTGCGCCGAACTGCTCGATAAAACCGCCGGTCTGCCGGTCGGCGACCACTGGCGGGAGCGCGCGGTCGGTTCTTTTTCTCCAGGGGCGCCGGACGATTATGATCAAGCGGAGAAAAAGCGCCCTGCCATGCAGGCGGTACTCCACCCGCCGGCTCACGATCCGGCGGACGCCGGCCTGGCCGGCCGGCGGCTGGCCGCTTTTGCGGAAACCTGGCTGTCCCTGGGCAAATCGCCGTCCCGCTTGCTGCTGGAAAACGTGCGCGACAACGATTTGACGGAACTGGCCGGGCCAATCCGGGAGTATGGGTTCGGCCTGTGCCTGGACATGGGGCATATCCTGGCCTACGGGCAGGAAAAGCTCCTGCATAGGCAAGATTTGCTCGGGCGGGCGCGCATGCTGCACGCGAGCGCCCCGGGGCGAGGCAACCGGGCGGGGCAACACCTGCCCCTGACCGCCCTGGACGCGGGCGGCCGACGGCGGGCCGCCCGCATATGCGGCAGCGTTCCCGACGACGCCGTGGTGATGCTGGAACTTTTTTCCTGGCCGCACATTGAAGAATCCCTGCCCCTGCTCCGGTCCTGGCTGTAACGGCGAGAACCCTCTTACCGCTTGTCCAAGCGCATAGGATGGGATATACAGTGCACGGACTCACGGCAAATGCAAACTCTTGCTCAAAAAAGCACGCGTGTTCCATGGCCTGCCGATGAGTATTCCCTACTTTGCCTCCAGTGAAAATTGAACAGATACCGGGGTGCCTACAATGGCTTTTGATGATTTTCAGGCAAAACAACGGCTCAACAAGCAAAAAGCGGTCGTAAGGGAATATTTTACCAAACGTAACGGCCAGGCGCTCTGCTTGTCCGACGACCCCACGTTCGCCACGCTCATGCGCACCATTATCAAGGATCTGGCCATAAGCCAGGCAGGTCTTCTGACTGTCATTCCCGATGCGTCGCGTGCGCTCAAAATCATCAGTGAAGCCTTTGCGGAAAATAAAAAACCGGCCATCTTTATCGAGCGGGTTCTGCCCACCATCGGCGATACCGGATTTCTGATCCGCCAGTTTAAAGACACGTTTCCGGAATTGCGCATTATCGTCATGACCACCACGGCGGATAAAGACAGGATCATGCTGCTGCACGAGTCCGGGGCGGACAATTTCGTGCTCAAGCCCCTCAGCGCCAATGACTTGACGGAAAAAATGGCCGCCAGTCTGGGCCAGCCGAGCATGCTGCGCCAGTTGCTGGACAGAGCGCGCACCTTCATCGTCAAGAACGTGGGCGGGGAAGCCCTGAAAATCACGCAGAAGGTGCTGGAAATCAAACCGGACAGCGCCGCCGGCTATGTGGTGCTGGGCGACGCCCTGCGCATTTCCGGCGATACGGACAAGGCCAAGCTGGCCTACGAGCGGGCCTGCAAATATTCCGGCGATTACCTCGAGCCCCTGCAGCGCCTGGTCGATCTGGCCAAAGAGACCGGCCAGAAGGAAGTGCAGCTCGAGTACCTGAAGCGCCTTGACGCCATCTCGCCCCTTAACGCCCAGCGCAAGGTGGAAATAGGCGAACTGCACATCGCCCTCGGCAACACCGAAGCGGCCACGCAGCTTTTTGACACCGCCGTTTCCCGGGCTTTCAAGGACGCCATGGCCCAGGTGGCCGCCATGACCGAAAAAATCGCCATCTCCCTGCAGGACAGCGACCCGGTTCAGGCGGAAAAATACCTGCGCCAGTGCCTGGAAATGAAGGGCAAGGATTTGTCCGTGGACGACCTTTCGACCTTCAACCAGCTTGGCATCAGCCTGCGCAAACAGGGCCGCTGGCAGGACGCCATTGTGGAATACAAGAACGCGCTCAAGATCGCGCCCCGGGCCGAAGGTCTTTTTTACAACATCGGCATGGCCTATGCCGAGGGTAAGGATTACGAATCCGCCATCCAGAACATGCAGAAGGCGCTTTCCATCAATCCCGATCTGCCCAGGGGTTCCGCCATTCTTGCCTACAATATGGGCATGGTTTTCTCTCTGGGCTACACCCGGGACAAGGCCATGCAGTGCCTGGAAATCTGCCTTGAAATAGACCCCAACTACGAGCCGGCGCAAAAAGCGCTGGAACGACTGAAAGAAAGCGAAAAAAAAGCCGGTTAGCAGTAGCTAACACCGGCCTGGCAGTGTATAAGGAAGAAGCGGTCCCCCCGGCAGGCCGCTTCTTTGACGTTGTGTGGACGGCGGCCTGGGGCGCGCCACGCATTACAATCCACAGGGCATCCATCATCCATGGCACCACGTTCGACCCAGCAGTCTTTTTCGGGGGGGGAGCAGCCATCCTGGCTCGCGCGCTTTGAGGACCGGCTGTTCCCCCTGTTCACCGTGCGCGAGGCGCCCCTGCTGCGCGCCTTCCGCCATGGGGTCATGCTGGTCATGCCGCTGCTTCTGGCCGCGGCCATCGGCCTTCTTGTCATCAACTTTCCCCTGGCGGGCTTCAAAAACTTCATGGCCTCGGTGTTCGGCCCCAACTGGAAAGCGCCCGGCATTCTGATTTACAACTCCACCATCCAGATTCTTGCCCTGGCCACGGCCTTCAGCCTGACCGACTGCCTGATGGGCCTGCACAACCAGCGTAACCCCGCCGACGCCGTTCTGCCCTCCATGGGCATTCTCACCGCCTTTGTCTGCCTGTTCATCATGATGGTGCCGCACGATGTGGGTGCCCAGGGCGTATCCTTGCCCTGGGGCGGCATTCGCGGGCTTTTCGGCACTCTGGTCATCTCTTTTTGCGCCTGCTGGCTTTTTCTGGCTTTCTGCCGCATCCAGAAGCTCCGGGTGCCCTTTTATTCCGAAGGGGCCGACCCCATTCTGCCCCACATGTTTGATACGCTCCTGCCCGCCCTGTTCACCATGGGAGCGTTCATCTGCCTGCGCCAGACCCTGTCCCTGTTCGGCATAGACAGCCTGCACGAGGCCTTTTACGATGCCCTGCGGGCGCCCTTTCAGGACGCGCACGACAGTTTCGGCCTTGGCGCTCTGTACACCGCTCTGGTGCAGATATGCTGGTTTTTCGGCATTCACGGGGCGGACCTCCTGGACCCCATCACCCACCATGTGCTGATGAAAAACGTGGAGGCCAACAGTCTGGCCGTTAACAACCACCTGTTGCCACCGCATATCTTTTCCAAATATTTTTTTGACGTCTATGTGTTCATGGGCGGCTCGGGCGCCACTCTCGGACTGATGTCGGCCATTTTCCTGCGCAGCAGGGACAACGGCACCCGGCGCATCGCCTTTTTGTCCATTGTGCCCGGTATTTTCAACATCAACGAGCTGCTGATTTTCGGCCTGCCCATTGTGCTGAATCCGGCCTTTCTTCTGCCCTTTATCCTTGTTCCCCTGGTGCTGCTGCTTGTTTCCTATCTTGCCGTCGCGTCCGGACTTGCCCCGTTGCCGGTCTACGAAGTGGACTGGACAACCCCGGTCATCGCCAGCGCGCTCCTGTCCACCGATTCATGGCGCGGCGTGGCCCTGCAATTGTTCAATCTGGGGCTGGCCACTCTGATATACCTGCCCTTTGTGGGCCTGGCGGACCGGGGCAAACTGGCCGACCGGCGCAAGGCCTTTGACGATCTTGTGGAGATAGCCCTCAGCGACACCAGGGGGCCCAGCGGCCGGTACTGCACCGACCGGCCCGGCAGCCCCGGCGCCCTGGCCCGCTCCCTTGCCAACGACATGCAGCGCAGTCTGAGCCAGTCCGAAAACAGCGGCGATATACGCCTGCACTACCAGCCCAGGGTGGATTTTGTCCGCAAGACCGTGCCCTGCGTCGAGGCCCTGCTGCGTTGGCAGCACCCCCTGTACGGCGAGATACCCGCGGCCCTGACCCTGGCCATTGCCCACGATACCGGTCTTTCCCAGCGCCTGGACAATCACGTTCTGCATATGGCTTTTGAGCAGCAGTACGCCTGGCGCAACGATAAAGTATTCACCACCGTGTCCATCAACCTGTCCGAGAATCAGCTCAAGGACCCTACCTTCCCGTCTTTGCTCGATTCGCTGTATTCCCGCTACAACCTGCCCGCCGACGCCATTCTGCTTGAAGTGCACGAAGCCCTGGCCCTTGACCCCGAAGCCCGCTACCTGGCCGCCCTGCAAGCCATTCACGCCACCGGAGCGAACATTGCCGTGGATGATTTCGGCAAGGGCTACCAGGCCATTTCCCACATCAAGCGTCTGCCGCTTTCCGAGTTGCAGATTGACCGGACCCTGATCAAGGACGTTGCCACCAACAAAAGCTGCCAGGACGTTATCGGCACCATCCAGGAACTCTGCCTGAAGATGGGCATCAAAACCTCGGCCGAGTTCGTGGAAAAGTACGATCAGCTCGAAACCTTGCTGGAACTCAACTTCAGCACCTTCCAGGGACACTACTTCTCCGTGCCCATACCGGCGGACGACTGCAAAGAGTTTATTCGCGGTTTTTCCCGCTCGTCTTAGGGAAACGCTGATTTTTCCGTTTGGCGTAGTTGCTTCGCCTTTTTTCAAGGGAGGCAGGACGAAAGAGCTGACTCGCCACCTCCTGTGGCTCGCCCTTCGGGTGCGTCCGCTTCGCTTCCGCGTCTCTTTCCGCTATCCTGCGGAAAGGTCAGCCTCCCTTGAAAAGGGGCCCACGCCTAGAGCATTTTCGTCAATCAGCACCGGCGCGGGAAGCCGCAGCCCTTGCAACTCAGAAAGATGTGGAGAACACCTTTGAGGCTGTGGCGAGGGAATGGCACCCCATACGCGCCAAGAAAATCAGTGAAAAACAAGCGCAAAGCCAAAGGGGATGAGCCCCTTTGGAAACCCCAGTTTTTGAAGGAGGATGTTGGCAGGTTGCACTCATGAAGAGTGCAACCTGCCAACATTTTTCTCTTTCTGTCGGACAGCGCGAGCGCATCAAGCAACATTCCCACTTTTGTGCGGCATTTTCTCAGTGTCGGGAGACAAAAAGCGGTTGTAGACAAAACGTTATGCCGTTTTTGATGGTTATCGCATACTGGATATCTGAAACACCACAATGGGCGCGCGGGCGGAATGCAAAGTCACTCATCAGCAATTGCTCGGTATGCTTCAGTATGTTGATTTATTTTTTTTAGCTGCTACTGTTAATAATAAGACTTTTTTTCTACTATCGCTTCCGGCAAGAGCGCGAACGGCGCGCGCAACGCGCGGCATCCCGGCCCTGTGGGGCGATCTCTTCGCATCCGGGTACACATTTTCGTTGCAATGGAGACTCATGGCAGCCACCCGCTTTGATCCCTCGCACCCGCCGTTTGACCGGCTGACCCTGGCGGAAGCCTCCGCCTTGTCGGCCTCCGCCGATATTCTCTTTTTCAGCGACGACCAGGAAATACTCCCGACCGGCAGCGCGGTTGAGTACTTGTACCTGGTGATGAAGGGGCTTGTGCGCGAAATGGCGGGCGAGGATGTTGTGGGCGTTTATCGCGAGCATGAAACATTCGTCTGCCGCGCGCTGGCGACGGGAAAGACAATCCACAGGTTTGTGGCGCATGAGGAAACCCTGTTGTGCGTTTTTCCCAGAAAGGACGTTCTTGCCCTGACGGAGAAGAACCCGGCCTTTGGGGCGTATTTTTTCGCAACCGTGTCCGACAAGTTCGGGCAGTTGGCGCAAACGCGGGATCGCCGGGAATGGCAGAGTCTTTTCGCGGCGAAAATCAGCGATGCCGGCTTTCGAGCGCCGGTGTTCATCGATGCCTCGGCAACGATCGCCGATGCGGCGCGACTCATAAAGGAGCGGCGCCGCCGCTCTCTGTTCGTGCGTGACGGCGAAAGAATCGGAATTTTCACCACGGGCACTTTTTGCGACATCGTGGCCAATGGCGTTCCCAACCAGACGCCCCTGCGGGAATTCTCGGCATCGCGTTCGAGAAACAAAACGTCGCCTACATGGTGTCGCTGGCCTTTGCCATTGCGGCCTCGGCCAATTTTCCGGCCCTCATTCTTTCGGTTCTCTGGAAAGGATGCACGACCAAAGGCGCTGTCATTGGCGGGTTTGTGAGCCTGCTTTCGGCCCTGGCGATGACGCTTCTGTCCGATGCCGTCTGGGTGGCCACCCTGGGCAATCCGGCCGGAAGCGCCCCGTTCCCGTACTCCTCGCCGGCCATTTTCTCCATGCCCCTGGCCTTTGTGTGCATCTGGGCGGTTTCCCTGTGTGATCGCGGCGCCGAAGCGCAAAAGGAACGGGACGCTTTTGACGATCAGAAGGTCCGTTCGGAAACCGGGCTGGGCGCGTTCAAGGCGGCCTTGCATTAGAGCATTTTAACTTTGAAAAGTTGTAAAAGTTTGCTAGACTTCTTCCATGAAGATAGCAACTCCAGAAATTCGCTCTATAGTCGCATCAGCTTATCAGGCTGGAACTGCCAGTAGGCAACAACTTGCCGATATTTTTGGCTATCACATTGAAACCATTGCCCGATGGATTCGCAAGAGCCGACAAGACCCGCCCGCCACCTTGGCGCGAGGTCACCGGCGTTCTGTGTTCAGTGCCGAAGAGCTGCAGCGGTTGGCTGCTTATATTGAAAGCAATCCTGACGCCACGCTCAATGAACTCAGAGAACGGTTTGAGAATAAATGCTCTTTGCCCGCGCTTCATAAAACTATTCGGAAGATGGGATATGTCTTCAAAAAAAACTCTGAAGGCAAGCGAACAAGAGCGCGAGGACATAGCCAAGAGCCGCAATGAATGGCGAGAATTTCAAAAGGTTGTGGATGCACACCGTTTAATCTTTTTGGATGAGTCTGGCCTGAATCCGATTGAGAAGATGTGGAGCAAAGTCAAACAAATACTGCGTGGAATAAAGCCACGAACAGAAGAAGAGTTGTTTGCAGCCACTGCTACAGCCCTGAACGCCGTCACGGCTGACGACGCCCAGGGGCTGGTTTGATTCATGTGGATATACAGCGTTTCAAAGTTAAAATGCTCTAGAGCAAATCAATTTTGAAATTGTCCAAGAGTAGTATTGCCTCCGGCGGCCAAAGGGGTTGAACCCCTTTGGAAACCCCATTTTTCTAAGCAGATTCAAGTGAATAATTTCAAAATTGAAATGCTCTAGCGCTAAAATCATAAGTCTGCCCTTCAAAAGACCGCCGGTTGGTTGGCATTGTGGACACAGGGTGTGTATCCACGATCATTTTGAAGGACAGACTACGAAAATTCAGGCTAACTGCCTGAATTTGTAATATCTGGTGGAGATGAGGACCACCGAAACCACGCTTTAACTCGCTGATTTTACATGCCGTAAATATGCGACATGCTATTTTTGTACCCTTGTTTGTACCCCTGCGGATTTTTGGGGATACTTTTTCCCGAATTTCGATCTGAAATGCGATCGGGGATAAAACCGAATCCCGAAACAGGGGATTGGACTCGGGACGTCTTTATACCCTAATTCAATCCCCGGTTTCCGTCAAATTTCGACTTCATGCGTGGTGCTCGCCCAAACGGCTATTGATGAACCGGTTCAGGCTCACGCCCGCCTCTGCCGCCTGCATGGCAAGCTGGCGGTGCATTTCCGGGGTGGTGCGGACCTGGAACTTGCCGGAATACCTTTGCAGGGCCAGGGGGGCCGGGATCTTCTCGCCGTTCCCCTCCATGTCGGCAACGGTGTCCTTGACCAGGGCGACGATACCGCGCAAGGCGGCTTCCTGATCCTTCTCCAGCCAGGAAAGGGAAGGGAACTCGGCGCACAGGCCGACGAACTCTTGATCTTCCTCCGACCAGATCACGCGGTAGGCGTATTGCTTGCTGTTCATTGCTTCGCTCCTTCGAGGCGTTCTATTGCCGTAAGGACTTGCCGGACCTGATACGGCTTCGCCTTGCCTGCCTCGCCTTGCCTGCCTCGCCTTCCTGTATGTTCACGCGTGGATCGCCCTGCCAGGGCGTCTTATATACCGCGTGGCTTGTGCCTTGCTGGCGCGGCTCCCCGAAAAAATGCCCGCAGACTGCCGCAAGGTCGGCATAGCGCACGTTCTGCGGGGCTGTCCGCATCTTCGCAAGTGTCTTGTCTATGCTGCTCATGCGTTGTTCTTTTTAGTATCAATAATGGCACTAGTAAATTTTGTCAACGGGTCGGGCGGGGTTTCCCCCGCCCGGCTGATGGTAGTTATCTCCCGTCGTAAAAAACGGCAAGCTGCCCGTTATCCAGATGCAAGCCGTAAACATCGCCGTTGTGCATCGCATCACGCGCGAAGGCTTCGAAGTCGAAATACCGGCAAAGCGTTTCGGGCATACGACAGAGGCGCTGAGTTTCATTGCCTTCGTAAGCCCTGTCCATAGCGAGATTGCACCGCGTCGGGGCAGGGCCAAGGCGCTCCAAGAGGGCTCGACCTTGAGGCGCATCCCCGGCATTGCCGGGGTAAAGACTGAATATCAGCGCGTATTCGGCTGACGCGGCAACCATATGAATTTTGGTTGTCCATCCGCCTCTGGATTTTCCGACAGATTGTGGACCTGTTTTTTTAAGGCTCCTGTTCCATCGGGGTGAACCTTAACAGTTGTACTGTCGAGAGAAAGGGGTTCGATTTTGATGGATATTAGGCGTTCACGTTGAAGACGCTCAAAAATCCTATCAAGCACTCCGCTCAGACTTTTTTGTTCATTTATGTCTAAATAATCTTGACTTAATGCTAGAAATAGAGTGTTCTATTATAGTCAGTAACTGTTCCTGTTAATATACCCATACGTGCCCGGCAGCTTATGCGTACTGGTTCTCACGCCCATTGCCCAGTTTGCTGGAAATCCGCGACAGCCGGCCAGCGCTTTCCCGGAGCACGCCCCAACCAACCATGGGCCGAAATCCCGTAACAACGCTTATGCGACGGAGTGTGCTATGAAGAAAAACGACAAAAAACTGACGACGACCGCAGGCGCGCCGGTGGCGGACAACACCAATTCCGTGACTATGGGCTCCAGGGGGCCGATGGCGCTGCAAAACCCCTGGTTCATCGAAAAACTCGCCCATTTCGACCGGGAGGTCATTCCGGAGCGGCGCATGCACGCCAAGGGTTCCGGCGCGTTCGGGACTTTCACGGTGACCCATGACATCGCCAAGTATACCAAGGCCAAGATTTTTTCCGACATTGGCAAGAAAACGGAGCTCTTTGTCCGCTTTTCCACGGTCGCCGGGGAACGCGGCGCGGCCGACGCCGAACGGGATATCCGGGGATTCGCCATCAAATTCTACACCGAGGAAGGCAACTGGGACATGGTGGCAACAACACCCCGGTCTTCTTTCTGCGTGATCCGCTCCGCTTCCCGGACCTGAACCACGCCGTCAAGCGCGACCCCAGAACGAACATGCGCTCCGCCCAGAACAACTGGGATTTTTGGAGCATGCTGCCCGAGGCGCTCCATCAGGTGACCATCACCATGTCCGACCGGGGCCTTCCCCTGTCTTACCGCCACATGCACGGCTTCGGCAGCCATACCTTCAGCCTGATCAACGCGGAGAACAAACGGGTATGGGTCAAGTTCCACCTGAGAACCCAGCAGGGCATCAAGAACCTGACCGATCAGGAAGCCGCGGCCATAGTGGCTGGCGACCGGGAAAGCCATCAGCGCGACCTGTATGAGGCCATCGAACGGGGCGATTTCCCGCGCTGGGATTTCTCCATCCAGGTTATGACCGAGGAGCAGGCCGAAAAACACAAGGAAAATCCTTTTGACCTGACCAAGGTCTGGAGCCAGAAAGAATACCCCCGAATTCCGGTTGGGGTTCTTGAACTCAACCGCAACCCGGACAACTATTTCGCGGATGTGGAACAGGCCGCCTTCAACCCGGCCAGCATTGTGCCGGGCATCGGCCTTTCCCCGGACAAGATGCTCCAGGGCCGCCTTTTCTCCTATGGCGACGCGCAGCGCTACCGCCTGGGCGTAAACCACATGTCCATCCCGGTCAACGCCCCGCGTTGCCCCTACCACGCCTATCACCGTGACGGGCAGATGCGTGTTGACGGCAATTACGGTTCCACTCTGGGCTACCAGCCCAACAGTCACTCCGAGTGGGACGAGCAGCCGGAATTCCGGGAACCGCCCCTCGAAATTCAGGGCGCCATGGATTCCTATGAGCCCAAGGCGGATCAGACCGACAACTGCTTTTACCAGGCCGGAGACCTTTTCCGCCTCATGAGCGAGGAGCAGAAACAACTGCTGATTGAAAACACGGCCCGGAACATGACCGGCACCACGGACAATATCCGGTATCGGCACACGGCCCACTGCCACCTCGCCGATCCTGACTACGGCGCGCGCCTGGGCAAAGCTCTGGGCCTGGACATGAACGAGGTCGTCAAGCTGTCCAAGCTGAGCCACAAGGAACGGATGCGGGCCACGGCATTGGCGTAGGCAATACACCGGCCCGGCGTCCGGGGATATCCGCGACGCCGGGCCGAAGACTGCTGCCGAACCATGCGCGCGTTTCCAATAATATTTTATAAATTACTATAGCGATCCTGAATTTTTGTAGCCGACCCTTCAAAACGACTGTGGGAACACACCCTGTGTCCACAATGCCACCAACCGGCGATCTTTTTGGAGGGCAGATTTATAGTTTTAGCGCCAGCCACAGCCCTGGCCGCCGCCAAGGTTCCGCCTCCCGCGTCTGCTGGATATTGACTTCCCCTTGATTGTGGATTATTTCACAAGAATGAAATTTTCCCGATCCGTCCCGCGCGGCGGGGCGGATTTCTGTCGGATGAGCAACTCTTTTCCCTATTTTTATCCGGAGGCACGAACGTATGTCCAACCTGATGAAACTTCTGCTCGCCGCCGTTCTCTGCCTGGGGCTGGCCACGCCCGCGCTGGGCGCCGATACCTACGGCCGGGTCGTCGCCTATGACAAGGACACGAAAAAAATGACCTTCATTGAGGACAGCCTGGGCTGGTCCAACCCCAAACGGCCTGAATTTACGGTCCTGCCGGCCAAAGAGGTTGTGTTGGCGGAAGATCCCGGCGACATGGCCCCCAAGGCCGGCGGCCGCCTGCGCATTGACCTGGAGAAAAAAGAAATCATCATCTACAACGGACAGACCAAAACCATTGACGCCTTTGCCGTGGAAGTGGTCAGCAACCAGGGCGACGTTGAACCCGGCAACCCCCTGCTTCTCGCCGACGGCAAGGAAAAAAAGTTCCCCATGGTCGACAAGGCCAAATGCGAAGTCACCATTTATTCCAAGCGCCAGAAGAGCCTGTCCACCATCAAAGTGCCTCAGAAGTACATGGAACTTCCCGACTCCGTGTGGGATGACGGCCACAACGTCAAGCTGACTGTCGAAAGCGACAAGGGAACCAATTTCGTCAATCTCTCCAAAGCCAAGTAACGACTCGTTCAAAAATAAACGCATCGCGGCCCGCCGAGGGCCGCTCCCGAACATAAACGGCCTCCGGCGCGGAACCGGAGGCCGTTTATGGTACAGCCAGCTCAGGGCAAGTCGCGATCGAAAAGCCCTCCGGCGTATACGCAAACAGTGGAAAAACGGCGCCGGCTACAGCAATGGCTTCCTGTTGTCCTTGAGCCAAAGCACCACCTCGGTCCCCTTTCCGGGCTCGGAGGCGAAGCGAAGATCCGCGCCCATTTCATGGGCCAGCTTGCGCGTGGCGAACAGACCGATGCCGCTGCCCGTCTCTTTGCTGGTCAGGAAAGACGTTGTGGCGTCAGTCATTTCCCTTGGGATGCCGGGACCGTTATCCTTGACCGTGTAAAGAATTGCAGCGGAACCGTCCGGCAGGCGCTCGCGGCTGACGGAAATACCCAGAAAAGACGGAGTGTCCGGAACCTCACCGGCGCTCCGCTCCTTTTCAGCTTTGTCCTGCAAGGCCTCCATGGCGTTCAGGGCCAGGTTGTGCAGGCATTCGCGCACCGCTTCAGGCGCCATAACAAAAGGCTCTGGGCCGGCCGTGTCGGCCAGTTCCAGCTTCAGCCATTCGGGAGCCCGGAGCCGGATACTTTCCATCAGTTCGCGGGCCGGTTCCGCGGGCACGACGGGGCGGAAATCCAGGGGAGCGGAGCGCCCGAGATCCAGCAGACTGATCGCCAACTCGCGCAGGCGGGAAACGTCGCCGCGCACCATTTGCCAGCCCTGCTCGAAGTATTCGCGCTTGTTCAACTCCAGGCCTTTTTCCAGCACATACATGGTGCCTTCAAGGCCGCCGGCGATGTTTTTTATGGCATGGGCCAGGGCGGCGGCGCTTTCGCCCACGGCGGCGAAGCGCTCCGACTGGATCAACTCGGCCGTGCGTCTGGCCACCAGATCTTCCAGTTCTTCCGTGTGGCGGCGCAGGGCCTCGCGCATGGCGATGCGCCGTCGGGCGCGCTCGAGCGCCACTTCCAGAGCGGCGTCCGAAGCCGGCTTGTGCAAAAAGTCGCCCGCCCCGTTCCGCAAACCGGCAATCGCAAGCTCCATGTCGCCGTGCCCGGTGAGCAGCAGCACCTCGGCATCGGGGTCGAATTTTTTGATTTCCTTGAGCCGGGCTATGCCGTCCATGCCCGGCATTTTAATGTCCGAAATGACCACGGCGGGCCGCCGCTCTTTGTAGAAGGCCAGAGCCTCGTCCCCCTTGGAGGCGGTGGTCACCGCATAGCCCATGTCCTTGAGCAGCATGGCCATAACCAGACGGATGCCTTCCTCGTCATCCACAAGCAGCAGAGAGGGGGGCGAGGATGTGTCCGTCATGATTGGCCTCCGGTACTGGGAAAGCGCAAGGTGAACACCGCGCCGGAGCCGTCCGGATCAGTCTCCGGATTCTTGTTCATCGCCTGGATCGTCCCGCCGAAATCCTTGATCAGCCCGTAGCTGATGGAAAGGCCGAGGCCCGTGCCCTTGCCAACGCGCTTGGTGGTGAAAAAGGGCTCGAACAGGCGCGGCATGAGCGCCTTGGGAATGCCCGCGCCCGTGTCGCTCACCCGTACCACCACCAGGGGCGGCTCGTGGAAGCTTTTGATGATGATGCGGCGCGGCGCCTGGGGCTCCTGCTCCGCGCGCTCCTCAATGGCGTCCCTGGCATTGAGCAGCAGGTTGGTGAACACCTGCTCCAAAAGATTGGGAATGGCCATGATGGGGGGCAGGGATTCCTCCAGCTCCCAAATCAGGGCGATTTCGCGCTGCTCGAGCTGACGGCCGAAAAATTCCGTGGAATCCCGCAGCACCTCGTTGACCGACACCGGTTCCAGGGCGAGATCGGTGCGGCGCCCGAAATTGCGCATGTGCGTGATTATTTTTGAGGCTCGATCCACATGGCTGTCGATCTCTTTGGCCAGCGTGGCCAGAATGTCCGGATCAACCGCCGCCTGCTGGCCGATTTTCCGCAGCAGAAAACCGCTGGCCGTCTTGATGACCGTAAGTGGCTGGTTAAGCTCGTGGGCCACGCCGGTGGCCATTTCGCCCAGCATGGCCATTTTGCCGGCCTGCACCACTTTCTGCTCGCCCTCAAGACGATCGGTGATGTCGTGGGTGGAAAGCAAAAAGACCGGATGCTCCAGGTCTTCCGAAGGCGAAAGCATGATGTCCACGTAAAAGGGCTTGCCCTCACTGGTGTGGTGTCGTACCCGGTTGAGCACGGTGAACGCCTTGATCTGCGAGGCGTAGCGGTCGCGCTCCTCGGGCAGAAAAAAATCGAGAAAAGAACGGCCGAGCATGCCCTCGCGGTCCCAACCGTAAACCCGCTGCGCGGTGGTGTTGCAGTCGAGGATGCCCAGCGTTTCCTGGTCAAGAACGAACACGGAGTTGGGAATATTGTTGAAAATGGCCAGATACTTCAGTTCCGACTGGCGCAGGCGCTCTTCCAGTTCCTTGCGTTGCGTGATGTCCAGGGTCATTTCCATGACAGCCACGGCCTTGCCGTTTTCGTCAAGCACGGGCGAGGTCTGCACGAGCCAATGCAGGCGCTTGCCGTCGGCCGTTGTGATGCTCTCTTCGCTCTGCTGCGGCATGCCTGTTTCCAAGGTTTTTTCCACCGCGCAGTGAGCGCACTTTTCGCCGCGGCCCTTGTAGGCCGAATAGCAAAAATCGCCGGGCCTGGGTTTGAACATGTCGCGGAAACGGCTGTTGTAGCGCAGCAGGCGAAATTCCCTGTTTTGCACGGTGATGGCGCAAGGAACCTGATCGAAAAGCCGCTGATACTCGTCGCGCTGGCGGTGGATTTCCGCCTTGCTGGCCTTGATGCGCTTGGACATGGCGGTGATGGACTCTGCCAGTTCGCCGATTTCGTCCTCCTGCCGGATGCTGGACAGATCCGGATCATTGCCCATGGCTACCGCCCGCGTGCCCCGGATAAGCGCCGCCACCGGCTTTGTAAGAAAGCGCCGCAGATACAGGCGCACGGACAGGCCGCCGGCCAGAAAAATCACGCCGGCAAAGCCCAGGGTGTAAAGCTGGAAGTTCAAAAGCTCCGCTTCGTCGGCCGCCAGGGGAAAAACCACGTCGAGCGCGCCCAGCACCTGTTTGTCCGCCGGGTGAAAATGGCAGGGCGGCCCGGAGCAGCTCTGCTCGTTCATCACCGGGGTGAGCACGCCGAGCATGTGGGTGCCGTCGTTGGCGTAAAAAACCCTGGTGCGCTCCTGCACGGTCAGGGAGGTGAGGGGCGGCTCCACCCGGTGACAGCCGTAGCAGGCCTCGGTGCGGATGTTGGTGCGCATGCCCACCTCGCCCGGCTTGCCGGAGAACATGACTTCCCCTTCCTTGTTGTACACGCGAATGGAGGAGATGCCCTTCTGCCCGCCGATGTCCCTGACGATCGCGGCCAGTTCCGCGCGGGAATTGAGCAGCATGGAAAAGCGCAGCCCGCTGCGGATGGTGTCGCCAAGGCGCGCTCCGCTGGCGGTCAGACTGTCGATCATGTGCTTCTGCTGATACCAGATGCTGGCCGCGGAAAGCGCCAGCATGCCCCCGAGCAGGGCCGCCCCGGTGACGATGAGGATTTTTTTCGCCAGGGGAAGGCGCGAGAGTTTTGTCAGCAACGAAATCACGCTGTGGCCTCCCTTAGAGCGGAGTAATTTTGAAGTTGCCTAAAAGTAGCACTGCCTCCGGCGGCCAAAGGGAGGGTGCCCCCCCTTGGGCCGCCGGGGGCACATACGACTCTTTATCAACTTCAAAAAAAATTTGCTCTAACCAGTATCATCTCTGTCCATGCGAGCGGCGCGCACGCTTTCGGGAAGGCGCCGGGGAAGGGTCATGGTAAAAGTCGCGCCTTTGCCGGGCTCCGAGTCCACGGTCAGGGTGCCGCCGTGCTGTTTCACCACCTGACCGGCGATGTAGAGGCCGATGCCGGTGCCGGACGAGCCTTTGGAGGAAAAAAACAGGGTGAACAGCTTGTCCCGCGTTTCCCGGTCCATGCCGGGGCCGTTGTCGGCCACGATAAACCGCACTTGCAGCGCGTCGCCCTCAACCCTGAAGGTTACGCACCCTCCTTCCGGCGGCGGGTGCGGGTTGGCGGCGCAGGCCTCGACCGCGTTTTCCAGAATGTTGACGAGAGCGGAAGATACGGCCCCGGCGTCCGCCTCAAAAACGCCGAGATCCCGGGCGCCAATTTCGTCCTTCGGGCTGAATTCGCGCACCAGACGGATGCCCTGCTCTGTGGCCTTGCCTTCAATCAGGTCGGCGTTTTCAGCGGCAAAGGCAGCCACGGGCACTTCCTCCCAGGCGAGAGCCCGGTTTTTGGAAAAGTACAGGATGTCCAGCACCATTTTGCGCATGCGCCCGACCAGAAGCCGCATGTCCCGAAAGCCGTCCTCTACCCGCTCGGCGTTCTTCTGCTTGAGCCCGCTGCCCATGCGGTAGATGCTGCCGTCCAGGGCCGTCAGCAGGCCTTTGATGCCATGGGCTGTGGAGCCGAGCAGCAGCCCGAGCTGCGACAGGTGATCCTGAAGGCTTCTGAGTTCGGTGATGTCCGCGGACAATTCCATCACGCCCGTGATGTTGCCTTCGGCGTCGTGCAGGGGGGCGGTGATGATCAGAACGTTGACGCTGCGGCCGTCCCGGGTAGTGATCACGCTCTCGCACTGGTGGGTGCGGCCGTCTTCGAAGGTGAGCCTGGCCGGACAGACGGAGCAGACGCTTTCGCGGTGCATGTAGAGTTGATGGCAGCGGCGGCTTTCGGGCGGCCCGAAATCGGCCCGGAAACGCCGGTTGGCCTCGACAATGCGCATATCCTTGTCAATAACCACCGCGTACGAGGGGGCTTCCTCGAAAAGCCTGCGGTAGCGTTCGCGGGTAAGACGCAATTCCTCGCGCAGGCGGCGGACCTCGGAGGAATCCACCGCCAGTTCCAGCACCAGTTCGACGTCGCCCTCGTTGTTGTAAATCGGCACGGCGTAAATGCTGACCGGCAGATTCCGGCCCTGCCTGTCCACCAGCACCCCGTCGGCGCGCCGGCCCACGCCCATGTCGAGCACACGTCCCACGGGGCAGGCCTTGGGATCGGGCATGAACTCCGGGGCGTAGGCAGCCGAACTCGCCGCGCCCGTCAGGTCGCCCAGGCGTTCGCGAAACAGCCGGTTGACGGCCACTATTTCCCGGTTGTTGTTGTGCACGGAAACAAAGCAGGGCAGCAGGTTGAACAGATCGTCGGCCGGCGGGGCGGAATCGCTTTCGGAAGATTGCGCGCCTTCCCTGGCCAGGGTGTTGGAAAGGGAAACAAGCCCGGAGGAAAGGCCGTCCATTATCTGCATGGCGGCCAGTTGACGTTCCGCCTCCACAAGACGGGCGGACTGGTCGCGTACCATGGCTTCCAGGTTTTCCGAATACGCGCGCAGGTTGCGGCGCATGCGGATGCGCTCCCCGGCCCGCTTGAGGGCGTGGTGCAGAACTTCGTCGTTCACCGGCTTGGTAAGAAAATCGGTGGCGTCGAGCTTGAGGCTCTGGATGGCGAGATCCAGATCGCCGTGCCCGGTAAGCATGATCACTTCAACGTCGCTGTTCGTTTCCTTGACGATTTTCAGCAGATCAATGCCGGTGCGGCCGGGCATTTTGATGTCGGTAAGGACGATGTCCGGGCGTTTTTCCGCAAACCGGGCCAAGGCCTCATCCACGCCGGCGGCGGTAATGACCGTGTACCCGGCATCCGCGAGGGAAATCCGCAAAACGTTCCGGATGCCCTCCTCGTCGTCCACCAGAAGAAGCGTTTCGTTCATGGCGTGTTTCCCAAAGACGTGGGGCGGCGTTGTTCCGTGCCCGCGCCACGTGCGGGTTAATTTTGAGATTTCCTTCCCCCCATGTGGGGATCTGGGGAAAATCATTCCCCCCGGCAAAGCCCGGGGGCGGGGACGCAACCTTCTGCGCGGAGCCCCGGCCGCCGGAGGCATATTTCAAAATTAACCTGCCTAGTCGGCATCGGGGACGCGCTTGCCCTCCAACGTCTCCCGGATCGTTTCAAGAAGCTTGTTCGGATCAAAAGGCTTTTTAAAAGAAGCCACAGCGCCGGGAATGGCGAGGTGGATGCCGGAAAGCCCGCTGATCACGATGACGGGGAGTTTTTTCAGTTCCGCGTCCTTGGACATCTTGCGGTAGAAGCGGGGGCCCCATTCGTTGGGCATTTCCAGATCCAGGGTCACCAGATCCGGCTTTTCGCGCTTCACGATGTCCAGCGCTTCGGAGCCGTCGGAGGCGTAACAGGTCGCATAGCCGTTGTCGGTGAGAATATCCACCATGTATTTGACAATGTAGGGATCGTCATCAACGATCATGATTTTGTGTGCCATACTATCGAGCTCCTATCTCTCATTGCGTCCGGATGTTCCGCCGCTCCGCCCCAGGATGGAACGGGCCAGTTCCAGCAAATACTCGGGCTTTGGCGGCTTTTCAACATACGCGTAAGGCTCGGGCAGGGAGTCTCCCGTGGCGCCGCTCATGGCCAGGGCATGGGCATACGTGTTTGCCCCCACTCCTGAAAGCATGATGACCGGGATATTTTTCCAATCGCTCTCGGCATTGAGCGCCCGGTACATCTCAAGACCGCCGTGCTCCGGCATCATCACATCCAGAGTGATGAAGTCCGGCTTGCGCTTTTTCAGGTGGGCGATGCCTTCTTTGGCGTTGCGCCCGACCATGACCTCATGGCCTTCCGTTTCAAAAAGAGCCTTGAGGAAAAAGCGAAAAGACAACTCGTCGTCAACAACCAGTACCAGAGCCATGGGGCCTCCTTGCCGGCCCTTTCCGGCGCGCGCCGGAAAGGGCGAATCGTCGCGAAGCCCGGGCCGCATCGCCCGGCGCCATGCCTTTTCTGGAGCCTAGACCTTGTCCGGCCGGTTAACGCTGGCCACGGGACAGGCCGAGCGCAGCACCACTTGTTCCACGGTGGAGCCGATTTCCGCCTCATCCGCATCCTTGGTATGGTGGGCCATAATGATGAGGTCCGCCTGCTTTTCGCGGGCGAGCTTCAGAATTTCGACATAGGGCGTGCCTTCCCATATTTCTATCTGGTAGTTGCCAAAGTCGCCCATCTGCGCGACGTACTTTTTCCGCATCTGCTCCTTGGCCTGCTCGATCTTGCGTTCGATTTCCGCCTGCCCGGAAAACACGCCGGTCAGAGCATTGGAAATGTCGACGGCGTGGAAGAGATAGAGCTTCGCCCCGACTTCCCTGGCCGTCTTGAAGGCGAACTGGAAGGCCGCGTCGGCCGGCTTTGAAAAGTCCGTGCAGAAAATGATGTTGGAAAAGAGCTTCCAGCAGGTGGTGCAGGGGCGGTTGACAATAAGGACGGGACAGCGGGCCCGGCGGGCCACCTCGCGCATGGTGTTGCCGATGACCGCGCGCACCCTGGCGGAGGCGGAGTCGTCATCCTCGCGGTTATGGGCGCCCATGACGATCATGTCCACGTCTTCCTGCCGGGCCAGGCGCAGGATTTCCGTGGCCGGAACGCCCACCGCCAGTTCCATCTTCACGCTGTTGTCGGGCATGCCTTCCATGAGTCCCGCGTAGATATTGTTCAGTTCTTCCTCCACCCAGGCGCGGTAGTCGGCGTCGACTTCCCCGTCCTCGCCGGATTTCAGATCCCGCACAATCTGGCTGTAAGCCCGCGTGGGCAGGCCGAACACGTGGAAAAGATACATCCGCGCATCATACTTGAAGGTGAGGTCGAAGGCCACTTTGGCCGCGTTGTCGCTGTTAGGCTTGGCAGTAGTTGCGAAGAGGATCTTACTGAACATGGTTACCTTCCTATGCTGCATTGTTGCGAGCCGCCCCGGAAGCCGAATTCCCAGGCCAGCCCGTCGACCACTTCAAAAAGCGTGAACCGGGTTTCGCAAAAAAGGCTCCGGTCCACGTCTCCGAGCACCACGTGTTTCAGCCCCGCCAGAAAAAGGGGGGTATCCAACAATATTTCCAAGGGGATAAAACGAATTTCCCGGTTCGCTCCCATGAGGCCGGCAAGGAATATCCCTGGCTGTTCGGCCTCCGCATCAAGGGCGGAAGGCGCGGCCCCTCCGGAAGGCGCGGCAAGCCCCCGCAGCCAGAGGTACAGCTCGGCCCTGGGTTCGCCCGGAAATCCGATAAGTTCCATGGTCTTGCCCACGGCCAACAGGGAGATTTCGTCGCTGAGGCAGCCCGAGGCGGGACACTTTTCCGCGTCCGTCAGCACGGCGGGCAAAAACTCGGAGAGCCTGGGCAAATCCGGGTAACGGCGGAGCATCAGAAAAAAAGAGCGCAGGGTGCAGCCTTCTTCCAGGCTGATGGCAAGGGAAAGCGCCGGCAGAGGATCCGTCACCGGTACATCCCCCGGACCGACGAGGCGGCCGTCTCTGGTCAGTCGCACTGTTTCCATTACTCTTTCCTGCCTTGCTTGTGTTGGCATTCCGGAGGCGGCATGGTCTTTCCCACTACCGACAGCATACCCGATTTTGCAATTTCAGTCCACAAAGTATTGCAAAGAGAACCGGTTGCATGAAAACGATTTCAGCGGTTCCCCTCCGGGTTTCGGCCCGGGCCGGCTTTTCCCCGTCTTAGAGCATGTAACGCTTGAGATGCTTGCTTAACGGCGGGCACAGCACAGAGCCTGTGTCCACGCCCCGCCTACAAGCATCTTGCGGCAAGGATTTGAGGACAAATCCTTGCAGAGCAACTCGCTAATTTCATTCGCGAACTGCTCTGGCCCTCGCGGGCGCCGGTTCAGCGTTTGTGGCATCCTCCGCAATAGGTCGGCCCCAACTTTTTTTCCACGTGGCAGCGGATACATTGCTGGTGATACGCCCTCTTAAGCGGCGTGTCCTTGCTGGCGTCAACGGCGTGGCAGTCGACGCAGGGCGTGCCCGCGGTGATGTCGCTTTTGTCCAGTTTGCCGGCGGCGTCTTTGCCGTGGTGACACTCGCCGCAATCATCGATCTTGGCCTTTTCGTTATGGGCGTCATGCACAAAGAGCGCGGCCGGCCGGGTATGCGGCTTGAAGGCATCGGCTTTGATTATTTTCATGTCCTCCTGCGATACGGCGGCGGAAACGCCCAGCACCAGCATGCCGATGAGTGCCGCCAATAAGGCGAAGCTATGTTTTTTCATGCCTGCTCTCCTGTAGGCCTACTCGGCGCGGGTTTTTTCCATCAGTTGATAGATGAGATCCCCAAGGAACTTGGTGTGCATGTCCAGTTTGTAGTTGTTGATGATGTCTTCCAGGCCGCCGTGGCAGTTGTGGCAGGGGGCGACCAGGTAATGCACGCCCGTGGCCGCGAGTTGATCGGCCTTGACCTTGTTGCCGGCCAGGCGCACGCCCTTGAAGGGCGGGCCGCAGTTGATGATGCCGCCGCCCGCGCAGCAGCAGATGTTGTGCTCGCGGTTGGGGTGCATTTCCACCACGGTTTCGCAGAGCATGTGCACGACCTCGCGCAGCTTGTCCATAAGGCCGTACCCGCGCCCGAGATTGCAGGGGTCCTGGATGGTGACGGGGTCCTTGAATTTTTCCGGAATCTTGATTTTTCCGGTGGTCAGCAACTCCCAGAAGAACTCGATGGAGTGCACCACACGGATGGGCCAGTCTTTGTAGCCCAGCCAGCGGTTGCCCGTGTCGTAAACCGAGCGGAAGGCATGCCCGCATTCGCCCATGACGATGCGCCGGACTTTCAGCTTGCGGGCCATCTCGTAGTGGCTGCGCTTCAGGCGTCCCATCATCTCCGAGTCGCCGATGAACATGCACATGTCGCTGTTGTCCCAGCCGGGGCTGGAGGGCATGGTCCAGTCCACGCCCGACTCGTGCATGATGGCGGCGGCCTGGTAAATGAGCTGGGTGCGGAATTTCGGTTCCGGGGCGATGACCGAATAAAGAATGTCCGAGCCTTCCTTGTCGAGAGGAATGCGCAGGTTGGGAAACTCGGCCCTGGCCTCGTCCTCCTGCCACATGAGGCTGTCGATCCACTCATCTTCCTTCACCCACATCTGGTTGGTCACGGCCGAGTGGCTGTTGGCGGTATCCTGAATGTAGGTGGGCACCATGCCGAGCTTGAAACAGAAGCGGCGGACCAGACTGATGATGTAACCCGTGTCGATGCCCACGGGACAGTAATGCGCGCAACGCTTGCACATATTACATTCGGTGAAGGCTATCTGCGCCATGCCGTACACTTCTTCCGCTGAAACATTGCCGTCCGCGCGGATCAGCCGCCACATGGTCTGGTCTTTTTTGGCAACGGGCGTGTACGAGGGGTCATCGGGATGCGAAAGGCTGAAATGACAGGCCTGCGCGCACATGCCGCAACGCATGCAACTGTCGTAATAGGCTTTCAGGCGCGCGCCGGCTTCGGCCTTGGCAACGGCGTCATAGGCGGCCTTTATTTTCTGAGGCGTCAGTTTTTCCAGCGCCTGCACAAGATTGCTGTCTTCTATGCGACGATCTGCGATACCCATATCGGTTCTCCCAGGCTAGCAGGTGTAAAATGAGCGTCCATGTTCCGCCGACGGTCCTACCAATCCGGAACATGGCGCACGCCGCCGAACTCCGAGCCCATGTACGCCCGGGTGAAGGGCATGAGCAGGGCGTGGGCCAGACGGGTGAACGGAAGGGCCACCAGCACGGCCTCGCCCGAAAGCACGTGGATAAGGCTCATGAGCAGGCCGTCGCCCACCTGCCACTTGGCGAGAAAGCCGCTGACGATAGGCAGCGCGACCAGGGCCAGCACGGCCCAGTCATGGGTGGTGGTGACATAGCGCACCGCCGGAACCATTACGCGCCGGTAAAAGAAATAGACGCAGCAAAGAATGGCCGCAATGGTCAGCACGTCCGCCACACCTTCCGGCAGGGACCAGATGCCGAGGCCAAAGTTGTAGTCCCACATGACGGCATGGCCGGGAGCGAACAGAAGAAGCAGGAAAAGGGAGATGTGGAACAGGAAGGTGGCCACGGTCATGCCGGGGTTTTCCCGCCAGCCTAGGGTGGCGAAGGGGGTAAGCCAGCGAAAGATGGAGCGCAGGGAATAGCTCGCGCTCATGTAGGCCACAACGTTCATCTCTTTTTTCCGGGCTATGGATATCATGGAGCCGACGCGCCAGACCGAGCCCGCGATAAAGACGGCGAAAACCGCCCAAAGCAAGGGGCCGGTGGCGAGATTGTATAAAGTCTGCATGATCTTTCTCCCGTATCATTCGAAACGGTTGCGGACGAACCGGCGCGCGCCGGTTTCCGGGAAAAAACCTTCCGGCCTCAGAAAATGTCTTTCAGCGGCAGCACCATGCGCACCAACTTGTCGCCCTGAATGCCGCGAAGGAGCACGGAGGCGCTGTCCGGGCTGAAGAAAGGAGGCCAGGCCCTGGAAAAGCTCTCGCCCACGGGCTTGCCGTCCACCAGGCAGGTGAAGGTGTCGCCTGTCTGCACAAGAGCGGCCGCGTGCCGACCGTCCGGGCTGAACACGGGCTTCCAGGCCATATCCCAGAGGCCCTGCCAGGCGACCCCGTCCACAACGACGCGATAGTCCGCGTTGGCGTGGCAGGCTAGGGCCGCAGCGCGATCCCCGGCGGGAGAAAGAACAAGATCGCTCACAACGGGAAAGGTTTCAGCCCAGGGTTTGTCGTTGCAGGCCACGGTAAACTTGCCGTATTCCGGCGCGACCACGGCCCAGAGTTTTTTGCCGTCAGGGCTCCATTGCTGTTCCCAGCACTGGAAATAGCGCGGCGCCCATTGCAGGGCGGCATCCACGGCCATGCCCCAACGTCCGCCCTGGCGCACCGGCGCGGCCAGGGCTCCGGTGGCCGGGTCAAAGGCCGGGGTCCACACACAGTTGTAGGCGGCCGGCCAAGGCTCGCCGTTCACGACAATGGTATATTCAAAGGGATTCAGACGGGCCTGGCAGGCGACGCGCTCGCCGCCGCGCTGGTCAAAGACCGGGGTCCACAGGTTCATGAACTCCGTGTCCCAGGCGCGGCCGCCGTCCACGGCCAGCGAAAAGATGTTGCTGCGAAATCCTTCCAGATCCGCCTGCTTGAGGCTTTTGACCTGCACCACGGCCGCGCTTTTTTTGCCGTCGGGCCGCAAGGCGAACTCATTGGCGTTTTCAAACAGCTCTTCCCAGGGAACGCCGTCCGCGACCATGCCGTAGCGCATGTCCTGCTGGATGGCGGCGTAGATTTGGCCGCCGGCGCCGAACATGGTGCCCCAGATAAAGCCGAAGCGCTCCTCCCAAGGGGTGCCGTCCACCGACATGGTCCACTCATCGTCG
The DNA here is from genome assembly GCA_031550695.1 of Desulfovibrio sp. Taxonomy (GTDB): domain Bacteria; phylum Desulfobacterota; class Desulfovibrionia; order Desulfovibrionales; family Desulfovibrionaceae; genus Frigididesulfovibrio. Next base: position 27,408 of record JAVBOI010000083.1, read on the forward strand.
GACATGACCAGACAGGTCAGACGGCCGTCCGGGGCGAAACGGGGGAGCCAGGCTTTTTCATAGCTTTCCTCCCATTCCGAATCGTTCACGCGCATGGTGAAACTTTCGTCCTCAAGCCTGACAACCGCCGCGAAGGTCTCTCCGTCCGGCGAAACATACGGTTCCTCCTGCCAGAAATAGGCATCCTTGGGGGCGATGGACGGGAGAATGGTTCGTTTGCCCTTCTCCCAGTCCCACCCTTCCGAAGCAACGCCCAGTGCCTTGCCGGGACTGTTCATGTATGCCTCCTTATTCCGCGTCAGCGGCTGTGACGGTTGAGAAAAACGAGTCCCATCGTTATTTTATGCTTTCATAAATACCTAATAATTTTGTATCTGTTTAAAAATTGCGCGAGCGACATGGCAAGCCGGATCAAAGCCAGGCCTGAACGAACAACCGTTCATCCGGTTATAAGTTTGTGTATGAATAGCCAGCAGCAGGGCAATGGCCCCACGGGGAGCGTGCCGTGAGCTCTTTTTGCTGTGAAGATGCGGTGCCGTTCGCTAGAGAGCGGACACGTGCCTATCGTGACGCATATAACTCATGAGAAGATATCTTCATTCATGATTACTTTATAGCCTAAGTATAAACTGTGCTATTGTCGCCATGGTGTCAAGAAATAATAGCGGATTGTGAACGCTTACCCTGATACAACCTTTAAAAAATCGCATCTCACTTTTATTCTTTATCAATATTTACATATTGTTATGACTAGCAACTCGTCAATATTTTTTTATTGCCTTAAATATATTTAAAAAAAAATAGATTCTTGACCATATCTCATGCAAGCGCGCTACCCCAAATTATACAAGCCGGACAAAACAATACGCCCGTTGTGGACACGGCCTGACCAGCCTGCTATTGTGGAATACCCCAAACTCCGTTCATTCGGGAGGATGCCATGAACAATTTGCCCGCGCGGAGCAGTCACCATGGCTGACGCGCCTTTTGCCGCGCAGGTCGCCATGCAGCGGGAATTCTTCGCCGGCGGGACCACTCTGCCCCACGCCTTTCGCGTCTCCGCGCTGGAATCCTTGCTCGATGTTGTTACGGCGGAAGAAAAAGCCATCTTCGACGCCCTGGCCGCGGACCTCGGCAAAAGCGCCGGAGAGGCCTATACCGCCGAAGTGGGCCTGGTCAGGGCAGAGCTGCGCTTCGTGCTGCGCCATCTGCGCTCCTGGATGCGCCCTCTTCGCCCCCCTACTCCCCTGCACGTTCTGCCGGGTAAAAGCCGCATCTACCGCGAGCCCCTGGGACTGGTGCTGATCATCGCGCCCTGGAACTATCCGTTCCAGCTTTCCCTGATGCCTCTTGTCGGCGCGCTGGCCGCCGGCAACTGCGTAATCCTGAAGCCGTCCTCCAAGGCTCCGGCCACAGCCCGGCTTCTTGGCGGCATCATCGCCAAAGCCTTTGCCTCCCGCCACGCGACTGTGGTCCAGGGCGGAACGGACGCGGGCACTGCCCTGCTGCGCGAGCGCTTTGATTTTATTCTGTATACCGGCAGCGCCCGGGTGGGCAAAACGGTCATGGAGGCCGCCGCCGCCTCCCTTACACCCGTCTGCCTGGAACTGGGCGGCAAAAGCCCGGCCATCGTGCTGGCCGACGCGGATTTGCGCCGGGCCGCCCGGAGCATAGCCTGGGGCAAAACCCTGAACGCCGGCCAGACCTGTATTGCCCCGGACTACGTGCTGGCCGCGCGGTCGATAAAGGCGGAGTTGGAAGCCCTGTTGGAAAAGGAGTTCGCCCGTTTTCCCGGGCCGGATGCCCTGCATAACCCCGACTACTGCCGCCTGATCAGCCTGAGCGCACTGGAGCGGCTGGAAAAACTGGCTGTCTTAGGCGCGGCCTGCTCCGGTCCGGCCGGCCCCCGTGCGCGGGCCAGCCGGGAAACCCTGCGCATGGCTCCCCTGATCATGCCGGATGCCGGCGAGGAAGACCCGGTCATGCGGGAGGAAATTTTCGGTCCTCTGCTGCCCGTGCTCGGCATCGACGGCGAAGATGACGCCGCGCGTTTTGTGCGCGGGCGGGACAAGCCCCTGGCCTGCTACATCTTTACCCGCAACGACAAAACAGCCGCCCGCCTGCTGGAGCGTCTGTCCTTTGGCGGCGGCTGCGTTAACGACGCCATGCTGCACGTAAGCTCGCCCCGCCTGCCTTTCGGCGGGGTGGGAACGAGCGGCATGGGCCGCTATCACGGCAAAGCCGGTTTTCTCCTGTTCAGCAACGAAAAAAGCGTGCTCCACAAAAGCGGCTTTTTTGATCCGCCTTTGCGCTACCCGCCGTATTCCGCCGCCGCTCTGGCCTGGCTCCGCCGTCTGCTGGGCTGAGCCAGGGGCATGCCCCCCGCCCAAAGAAAAACGCGCCGTGACGGCGCGCCAAACAAAGCCTGGGACTTTCGATCTTTTTGCTAATTTGCCTTAAAAAGGGACAAGCAACTTCTGGGAAACGCTGAGTCTTTTCGTCTGGCTAGAGCAAATCAATTTTGAAGTTGTCCAAGAGTTGTATTGCCTCCGGCGGCCAAAGGGGTTGAACCCCTTTGGAAATGGGATACACCCCGACACTAAAGTAGTTCTAATCAACTTTTGATTCTTTTTCAACGCTTTACGAGCACCCATCTTAGGAAGAGGGATTACGACTGATGTAATCCCCCTTTTGCCATTTTTACGACTGGTCGTAAATCCGGTCGCAAATTGGCTCTTGCCGAGAGGCAACCCGGCGCAATCCAAAAAGATTTTCTCTTTCAAGTGTGTGTGCAACAGCATGCAAAAGTGACCCACTTTAAGGGGTAATCGGCTTGCAAAAATGACCCACCCAGGCAAACCCTTCCCGAGGCGCGGTAGCGCCGGGGAGGAAGCGAAGGAGATGCTGACGGTGGATACCATTGCGAAAGTACGGCTGGCTCTACCGCTATTTTTGAATGTGCGAAAAATTCCTTACGGTATCACCCTTTTTAGCCGGATTGTCCAGGTCGTTGCCGGACCTTGACGGAAAAGAGAAACCCTGAAATCGGCTTTTATCAACGATTTCAGAGTTTCGGCGTCCCTCTTGGGACTGAACGCTGGTGGAGATGAGGGGGAACAGGCGTCCCACATGGTCTCCGGCGGTTTTGACCTTCAAAATGAAGCTGCTGATAACATGGATTTGTTAACGTCTATTTACACCTAGTGTCTAGTTGCAAAAATTTTTAACAGAATTTGATAACTGCGCGCCTTTTATTTCTCGTTTTTTCCAAACAAAAGGCCGGGCCTTTTCGTTATATGCTTTCTGAAACGCCTTGATATGTGCGCCAAGTTCCTGCGTGC
>JAVBOI010000045.1:0-13554 GCA_031550695.1 Desulfovibrio sp.
CGTCGTCCGCGCCCAGAAACAGAACCCAACGGCCGCTGATGCGCGGCAGGGCCTTGTTCCAGGCGTCGTAAATGCCGGCGTCGGGCTGGCTGGCAACGGAAAGGGCGGGCAGGCGGTCGCGGTACGATTCGGCGCATGCGAGCGTGGCGTCAGAGGAAGCCCCGTCCTGGAGGACAAGCTCGAAATCGCGGCAGGTTTGCGAGGCGAGAGACTCGAGCAGGCGCGGCAGAGTGGCGGCGGCGTTGCGAGTGGCGGTGATGATGGTGAAGAAAGGGAGCATGAGGCAGCCGCTGTTTCAGGGTTCTTGTGTCAGGTGTTCCCGACGATAGTGAGCACAATATCCTCGTATGCCCGGGCAAAGTCCAGCATCCGCCCAGGCAGAGCGGCGGCGGCTTTTTGCCGGGCCGTTTCCTCTTCCATGGGCGAATATTCTTCCAGCACCCGGTGCATAAGCATGGCCAGGGATTCGGCATCGTCGAGTTCGAAAAAGGAGCCCCGTTCCGGCGCTTGTTCCCGGTGCACGGGGATGTCGGACAAGAGCAGGCGCTTGCCCAGGCTTTTGGACTCTTCCACCGTGGTGCTCCATCCTTCAAACCGGGACGGGTTGATTACGGCCACGGCACCGCGCATCAACGCCCCGACATGGGCGAAGTCGATGAGCCCCAGAAAACGGAAACGCTCCGCCAAACCGGCCGCCGCCACTAGCTCTTTAAACTCCGCGAAGTAGCCGGGATGGCGGTAGTCATTCGTCTGGCCGGTGCTGATGACCAGAGGACAAGGACCGGAGGCCTTGAGAATGCGCAGGGCCTCCAGCACCACGCCGTGATTTTTGTGCAGCCACAGTTGGTTGGGAATATGAAAGTAAGGCTCGTCGATTCCGTGAAGAGCCAGGACCGAAGCCATGTCCTCGCTTCCGGCCGGAGGATTGGCCACAAAGCGCAGCACGTGGGTCTTGCCGGCCGCCTGGGGAAAAAATTGATGAAAGTCCTTTTTCGCGTCCAGGCTGCTCAGGAGCACAGCCTGGGCGTTTCGGGCGATGTTGGTGAAGGAGGCGTCGCGGTCGGCGAGTTCCTTCTGGCTGAACACGTGGGGTATGCGCTTGTGCTGAAAGTCGGGAATCCAGCACAGGCAGGGCACGGTGGAAAGACGCCCCAAGGGCCAGCCGTGGGAAAACAGGCGAACACCGTGCGCTTTGAAGAAACGGGCCTGCAGACTGTCCCGGCTCAGGAATTTACGTTCAAGGCGGGACAGCAGCCAGGTCGGGGAATATTTTCCGGACGCGATCGGGCTGGGGGCTGTCTTCAGCGCGCACAAGGGAGGCGGCAGCGAATCAACGCCACCCAGCACCAGCGGCTCTACGCGTCGCTCCGGCAGCGACAGGAGAGCGGAGGCCAGGTTGATGAAATAATTAAGCCCGCCGGTCCAACGGGGATCATTACGCACCGGCCAGGCCACCCTAATCATGGGGCACCCGCTTTTGAAACCAGGCCACATATTCCCGCAGCCCCTGTTCCAATGGCATGGACGGACTGAAGCCCCACTCCCGCAAACGGGCGGCATCAGCGGTCAGGTGGTGGGGATCGCCGATCCGCGCCTGGCCTGTGAACACGGGAATCATGGCCGGCTGCCACAGCTTCCCCAGCATGGTCAGAATTCGCCTGGTGCTGGTTCCCTGGCCGGTGCCGCCGTTCACAACGGGAACATCGGGGCCGGCGCGCCCGGCCGCCAGGCAGATGAGGCGGGCGGCATCGGTGACGTGCAGCCAGTCGCGCTCTTCCTCGCCGCTGCCGAAAAAACTGAAGTTTTTCTGCGAGGCCTTACCACAGGCGTCCCACAGAAGCTGTTTGCGCAATTCCTCTCCGTACAGGGAAAAAAAGCGGATAGCTGCCAGGGAAATGCCCCATTCCTTGGCGTACAGGCGGCAACTTTCCTCGGCCATGAGCTTGTGTTTTCCGTAGGGGGAAACAGGGGCCAGGGGCGAATCCTCGCTTATGGGCAGGCGCGCCGCCGCTCCGTATACGGCCGCGCTGGAAGGATACACGATCTGGATCTTTGGCCCGTGTTTGCGCGCGAATTCCAGCACCTCCACAGTGGAACCCACGGTGCGCGCAAAATCCTCCTGCGGGTTTTCGTAGGAAAAACCCACGGAGCCGCTGCCCGCGCAGTGGATAATTGCCTTGGGCAGACCGGTCCGCTCCGTCAGGCGTTCCAGAGCTTCCACGCTCACGGAAGCGTTCAACCAGGCGCCCAGGCCCCAGCTTTGGCGCTCTTCTTCCGGCCATTCGCCGTGCCCCAGTCCGGCCACGGTCCAGCCCTCGCTGGAAAAGCGCCGGGCGCAGTAGCGCCCGAGAAAGCCTTTGGCGCCGGTGATGAAGACGAGACTGCTCATGGGTGTTCGCTCACAAAAGTATACAAGCGGCCGGGGGTGTTCATGCGCTTGCTTTTCCAGCGCAAAAGCGCGTCCGCGAGAGGCGCGGGCAAAGACAGGCGCAGTTTTTTCCGCAGGCGGGAGCGCAGGCTTTTCATAGTTTCCGGAAACAAGTTGATATCACTTTCCCAAGGGGAAAAAATTTGCCGGACACGCAACCCGGCAGCGCGTAGGGCTCCCAAGTACTCTTCCAAGGAAAAAGCGTTTTCGCCTCCATACAGTTTATGCAGGGGGTGGGTATCGAAAAAGCGCGGCAGATCCGCCGGAGAATCCACCACATGCTCGCGCGTGGCAATAAGAAGTCCTCCCGGCCGTAGCACTCTGGCTACTTCGGCGCACAGCGCGCGCAGGTCGCGGGCATGGTGCAGCACCTGACGGGCATGTACCATATCAAAGGCGGCATCGGCAAAGGGCAGGCTTTCGCCCCATTCCTGTACAACCTGTATGGGCAAACCGCTTTGCGCGGCCAGGGAGCGTATGGCCCCCGCCCCGCAGAGTCCACTCGGATTCGGCTCCAGGGCCGTCACCCGCCAGCCGTCCTTGGCCAAGGCGAAAGAGGCGATGCCCCGCCCCGCGCCCAAGTCCAGAGCGCTGCCGGGAGAAGATGGCAAAAGCTCGCGCACGGCCTGCCATTCCGTACAGGCGTGGTAGCGGGCTGCCGCTTCCGGCAGGGGGTCGTCAAAAAAACAGGCCCGGACAAGGTCCTGCCGGTCCTGCTGCGCCCGCAGCCAGGCCACGGCCTCTTCCCAGGTCATGGGGTATGCGGAGGCGGAACTGTTATTCATGGGCGGGCGCGGCGGGGGCAATTTGCCGGATAACGCGGGCCGGATTGCCGCCCACCACAGTATAGGGCGGCACATCTTTGGTCACCACGGAACCGGCGGCCACCACGGCCCCTTCGCCGATAGTGACGCCTTCAAGAATAATAGCATGCATCCCGATCCAGACTTTGTCCTGTATGGTTACAGGGGCTTTTTTTACCACGGACCAGTCTTTTTCGCCTTTATACCACATGGCGACATCGTTTTTGCGTTGCGCAAAATCCAGGGAGTGAGAATCGTGGTCCGTTATGGTGACACCGAAAGAAATGATCACATCATCGCCGATAATCACCTTTTCCGCGCACATTATGGAGGAAGCGCCGATGAAAGTTCTGTTGCCGAAGGCAACGGAGGAATTTTCTTTTTCAAAGTAGATACGTGCTTCAATTATTGAATTTTTTCCCACAGTAAAAAGAGAACCCTTTTGAAAGTGAATTATGCGCTTATTGATCTTGGCCGTCGAATCACTGTTTTTAAAAAAACGATTATAGGATGGTGCTCGCAGAGCCAGTGTCGCCAGCCGATTAAAGAGGACGGCCAAAAAAGATAAACAGCTATATAAAAACTTCATGCGCATTCACCCTGATAATGTGTCATTGCGTCCCCTTGGGCGTTGCAGAGGCAAGGTCGCCATGTCAGTTACTCTAAACGCCGTGATCCGCCGGCGGAGCTTGCAATTGCCTGACTACACAAGCCGGGTTGCCCGCCGCCAACGTGTGTGGGGGCACATCCTTTGTAACAACGGAGCCCGCCCCAATCACCGCGCCTTCCCCGATGGTAACCCCGGGAAGAATGACAGCGTTGGAAGCGATCAACACGTCGTCATGTATGATCACTTCACGCCCGTGCAAGTCGACATCCGGAGGATGCCCCTCGATAATGCCCTTAAACTGCATGTGTCTTAACGCCGGATCGCTGATAGGGTGCGTGGTATTATCGAAAATGTTGACATTATGCGATATAAGAACACGATTGCCTATACTAATATTTTGGGCCGACCAAATTTTGGTGTTTTCTCCAACGTAACAATATGAACCAATAACTATACACCCTCCATGCCAGAATGTTGTCAGTTCTCCACGAATATGTGAATATTGTCCAACAACAAGGGCATTTTCCCCTCCATGAAGATTCCTGAGCTTGCTCTCTTTGTGCAAAATAGCCTTGTTATCAATTACACTCCCCCTAGGATGCGGCGTGTAATTGATTATGCCTATCACCCCATGGCATATTTTATAAATCGCTGACTTAAGAAAACGCATATTACACCCTTTGCGCTTCCATTCTATGAATATATCTTCGTAAGTAACACTCGTGCCATACTCTTCCACGTTTTCCGTGCAAACTTGCGACAAAATATGCTGAACGCCCGGTACATTGCTAAATTTTCCCCCAAGGGAGCTCTACTGACAGTGACTGGTGTCTCTGTTAGGGCAACGTCCAGAATATCCGTTGTTCCGCAATTTGTCCCGCTGGAGTCTGCTCCGATATGCTGCACTAGAGAACGCCCCGGGTGCAAAGTATATCTGCCCAGCAAAAAATTCGCCGCATACCAGCGCACGGCCCAGGAGTCGTTTTTCCCCTCAATTTGCCCTTTGAGCATATCCGCGTAAGGATAATGCCCGTCCACATCAAACTCCCGCAAGAGTTTTTTTTCGGTCAGGGCGCGCAGCAGGGCGGCGCCGTCCGGGTTATAGGCCTCCCAGGCGCGCTTCCAGGTGCCCCAGCCCCAGCAGCCCGTGGCCCGCAGAAAGAAGGTTTCCGGCGCATCCGGCACGGAGTGCGGAAAGCTCCAGGCGTGGATGGAGGCCACCCTCGGATTATCTTTGTACAACTCCAGGCCGTCGTTCATATAACGCAGGAAATACGGCGAGGTGACCAGATCATCTTCCAGGACAATGACCCGGCCACGGGCGTTTACAATCTCCGCCGCGCCGCTGGTGATGTTTTTCGACAGCCCCCAATTGCTTTCGCGGCAAACCACGGCGACAGAAGCGAATCCAGTGGCGGAGCGGGCCACTTCGCGCGCGGCTTCTGTTTTGGCCGCTTCAGCCTCATTTCTGGGCCCGTCGCAAAAAATGGTCAGATCGCTTTTAGCCGCCAGTTCGTTGACCGCAAGCGCTTCCAGAGTCCGGCGCAGGTGGTCCGGGCGGTTGAAGGCGAAAAGGGCTATGGGCGCGGTCATGGCACACCTTTTAGAGATTGCCGGCGGTTCATTTCAGAGGTTTTCGCATTATCTGCGCCCACATTTCCAGCAGCAGCAGCTTATACCGGAAGAAGAGCTTGTGGTAGGGCAAGTCTTTCGCGGTTTCGCGCCGCAGGCTCAGCGCCGCCTTTTGCGACAGGATTCCGGACCGCTCCAACTCGCTGCACTCGAAAATATCCCGGTAGCGCTCCAACGCGCCGCTGAGCCATTCCCGCACCGGGGGCTGAAAGCCGGATTTGGGCCGGGTCAAAACCTCTTCCGGCAGCACCCCCTTCAAGGCGGCACGCAGCCAGGCCTTTTGGCCCAGATGGTGATCCGGAGCCTTGCGGCGCAGGGCCATGACCAAATCAATAAACGCGGGCTCCAGAAAAGGCAAACGTGTTTCCACGCTGCTGGCCATGCTTATTCTGTCGCCCAGGGTCAGGCAGTTGCCCGTGAGCCAGGTGTCGAAAAGCAGGCGGATCATGGCTGCCGGGATCTCGTCCTTGCCGCGCGCGCCGATAGCCATGGGCGCATAAGCGTTGTCTTCCGGCAAGTCGCGCATGGCCGGCCCATAAAAAGACGCGGCGCTCACAGCGGCATGGGCAAAGTCCGGGTGTGTCCCGTAAAACTGTAAAAAACCATCAGGTGGAGCGCAGGAAGCCGCCAGCATATTGTCCGCCAGGGCCCGCAGAAGGGCGGGCAGGCGCCTGGACTGGCTTGCCCGGTACAGGTGGTGGGTGGCGTGATGCAAACCCAACGTTTTGGTCAGGGCCGGAGGGAAAGCCTGCTCCGCCTGGTTGCGCGCCACGGCTTTTGCCACCCAGGAATAGCCCCAGAATAATTCATCCCCGCCGATGCCGGAAAGCAGCACTTTGATACCCATGTCCCTCGCGGCCCTGGGCACGGCATAGTGACCAAAGGCCGCCGGGTCGGCAATGGGTTCGTCCATCAGATGCACGAGGTTGGGGAAGCAATCGACAAAGTCATCCACCGGGAGTTCCACTTCATGAAAAATCATGCCCAGCCTGGCGGCCAGGGCTTTGGCCTGCTCCCTTTCATCATGGGGAGGACGCCCGGGATACCCCACGCTGAAGGCGTGCAGGGGGGCCGGAGAATTTTTTTGCGCGTAAGCGGCGATGGCGCTGGAATCAATACCGCCGGAAAGAGCCACGGCCACGGGCACGTCCGCCCTGAGCGTGAGCTTTATGGATTCTTCCAGCGCTTCGGCAATACAACGCAAGATGCCGGGACTATCTGTGGGAAGCCCTGCGATGTCCGCAGTCTCTTCCACATTCCAGTAGCGCTGCGGCACGGCATCCCAAGCCTTTTCGGAAATAGCCAGGGTGTGGGCCGCGGGCAGCTTGCGTACGCCTTCAAACAAGGTAAGGGGCTCGGGTGTGTACTGATAGTGCAGATACATATCCACGGCAGCGGGGTCGAGATGCGGGCGATGCGGTAGAAGAGGCAGCAGCGCCTTAATCTCGGATGCAAAAATCAAGGAATTCCCGTCATGGAAGTAGACAAGGGGCCGCTCGCCGCAACGATCCCGCGCCAGAAACAGCGTTTTTTCCGCGATATCCCATAGAGCAAAGGCGAACATGCCCCTGAACTTGCGGACGCAATCCCTGCCCCAGCGGCGATAGGCCTCCAGCGCGACTTCCGTGTCCGAGCGGCTGCGGAAGGCCGCGCCCGTGGCTTCGAGTTCCCTGCGTAATTCGAGGTAATTGTAGATTTCGCCGTTATAGGCAATGACAAAGCGGCCGTCGTGCGAGCGCAAAGGCTGGGCCGCCTGTTCGGAAAGATCCAGCACAGCCAGACGGACATGTCCCAGGCTGATACTGCCGTCATGATACAGACCGTTGCCGTCCGGACCGCGATGCGCCAGTGGGACAAGGTTTTCCTGCCCAATGACGGGTGGGGCGCCGTTGCGCCGCAATATGCCGATGATGCCGCACATGGATTTAGGTCCCTCAGGGCCCGCCGATTACACGCCGGCACAGCCCGCGCAGTTTTTCATACGCCCGAAGACAAGTCCATTTTACGTCCCAGGCAACGCGGCGCAGGCTGGGGCCGGTGCGGAATCCTGCGGGCACGAACCGGTGCGTGGCGTGCAATATGGTACCGAACAATGGCTTGAAGCCAGGATAGGCCTTGAGGATATCCCGATTTTGCGCGGCCTCCGGGCTGCCGTCCCAACTACGCCCATTGCCACCGGGAACATGACGGTACCCGTGGTTTTGGTGCAATACCGTCAGGGTGGAAGATACGTCCACAACCGGAATACCGAGCCGCTTCGTTTTCCAGATCAACCAATTGTCCCAACCTGGCCTGCCGATGCGGAACTCCGGCATGTACGTGACCAGGCCAGTGGGAAAAGCAAAATAGTCAATGCCCGTGGGATCCTGCCGCTTTCCCTTATACTCGCGCAGAAGCGCCGTCGTATCGCCAGCCGCGCTGCCAACGGGCAAAGGCGCGACGATATCCACATCCCAGCGTTCGCCAACCATAAGAAATTTTTCAAAATACTCGCCGAGTGCACTTACTGTTACCGCGAAGTCAACAGGCAACAGGATATCGCCGTTTATGTAGCTCACGAAAGGGGTGGTGGCCGCTGCCTGGGCCGCCGTGAACATGGCGCTCAACAAAGGTGTGCCGTATTCGGATACGGCGATTTCCGGAATATGCTGAAAACCGCGTTCCCGCGCCGCCTCGGCACTGCCAGGGTCGTTGCCCAGCAGGATGACGCTCACACCGGGAAGGCACGCCCAGTTATCCAGGGCGTTATTCTGAATAATCGCGTTATGCCCCTCAAACGCTTTCATGGAGCAGAACAAAGTGACTAGTGGCATGGATGTCATTTTCGAGCCTCGGCAATGCACAGCAAGTTATCTCCGACTCCAAAACCGTCTAGCAGCCGGGCGGTCACATGAATAACCCTAGCCTTGTATGCCCAGGAGACGGCCTTGCCGCATATTTTTTGCGAGAGTGTCTTGCTCCCTTGCGCGCGCACATCCCAAAAAAGCGATTTTTCGCCCAGTTTGGGATAATAAATGCAGTGCAGCAACTGATATTGCATCCAGGCGGAAGGGGTAATGGTTCGTACGCTCCGGCCGGCAAAGCCGCATTGCTCCAGCACCCCCCGGAGGGCCTTGGGCGTGTACAGGCAAACATGGTACGGCGCGTGCCAGTGAATCCACTTTTTGCCCCACAGGGCGGCTCCCAGTCCGGCCGCGTTGGGCGTGGACAGAATCAGCAGGCCGCCCGGCCGCAACACCTTCCGGATGCCCATAAGCAGGTCCGCGGGTTCATAAACATGTTCCAAAACCTGCGACAGGGTGACCACGTCAAAAAATGATTCCTCCCAGTGGGCCGGGTCAAAACTCCCCTGCCGGATGTTCAGGTCTTGGGCCAGGGCGATGCGGCCGGCGTTTTCATCCAGTTCGTACCCATAGGCCTCGCAGCCGATGGAGCGGTAATAGCCCAAAGCCTCGCCAAACCCGCAACCGATGTCCAGAACCCTTGTCTTGGGCGGCACATAGCGGTGGACCGAGGCGTATCCTTCCAGCCAGGCCAGCGGGCCGGATTCGGCCGTCAGAGGTTTCCAACCCTCCACTGCCATCGTGGAGCGGGGGTAATACTCCGTATACAAAGCGGCAAGTTGTCCCTGAGGCAGCCTGTTCACTTGAAATGCGGCCCGGCACTGGGAACATTCAAAGTAGGCGTAAACCCCGGGAGCCGCGTGACGGTCGTCATGGCGATCAGGCAGGGGCGCAGCCGGGGCCGCGCACAGCGGGCATTGCAGTGTGCCGTTTTCTTGATGCCTGTCAGCGCCCGCCATGTTCCCCATTCCCCGGATTGACGATGGAACATATGAGGGAAAGCAGCCTTTTTTCAAAGGCCTCGTGACCGAGGCTCTTCATACGCTCAATGCCGTTACGGATCAAATCTCGCCGCAGATCATCGTCCGTCCACAGGCGCTCCATGACCTCGGCCATGTCCGCCGGCGAACGCGGGTCGAAATATAAAGCGGCGTCGCTGCACTGCTCCGGCATCCCGTAAATGGCGGAAATTGCCACCGGACAGCCGAAAGACATGGCTTCCAGCGGCGGGATGTTCGTCGGCCCGAAAAAGGTGGGCATAATCAGAGCGCGCGCGTGCCGGTACAGCCAGACAAGCTCCTCAAGAGGAACAAAGTCCAGAATGGTCACATGGTCCTCCATGTGTAGCGCGCCGATTTCCCGCATCGTTTTTTCATAACCGTTTTTGTCCGTGGTGCCGACGAAAACGCAGTGCGCGTCCTCATGTCGGGAAGTCAGCAGCGCCAGGGCCTTGATCAGGTTGGCGTGGTTTTTATGCTCCCAGAACTGAGCGGGATAGAAAAAGAATTTTTCAGGAAGCGCGTGGGGGGGCTTGCGCGGCGTTGCCGCAAGCATAGCCCGCGACACTGTGTACGGCAGAACCCTGAGATGTTGCGCGGCCATGGAGGTATGCTCGGCCATGTGTTGCGCGCCCACGGACGAATCCACTAAAATATCCGTGCAGTTGCGCACCACTTCATGAAGCGCTTCATTCCTGGCGGCGATAATGGCTGGCGCGCCGACCTCCGAAAATTCAGGCTCATATATGTGCATGAGATCGTGCACAGCGGAAAGCTGAAAGCACTGCCCCCCCAAATTCAGGGAGCCGTGCTGGGGACAGATGCACAGAACGGGACTCAACTGTTTGATCTGCCGTTCCGCAATGCTTTGCGCGGTACGCTGCAGCTCGCGCGTGCGTCTGAATCCCAGCGTGTTTGCGGCCTTGGCCGCCACCCGGTGCAGCAAAAATTCAAAGCCCCGCTTTACCGCATGTCCTTTGATGTGTGGGTAGCTTTTCAAAAAGCCTTTCCAGCAGTCTTCCATGTACCAGACTTCCACAACGAATTTATCTTCAGGGAAACGAGCGAGTGCTTCGAGAACATTCACCGCATACGAATAAGAGCCGCCCCACTCGGGCGACACCACAACGTAGACGGCAATGGTCACTTTCATTTTTTTGCAAGAACCCAGGCGTTCCAGGCAAAAGGATTCAGCACATCCGGACGCAACCACTCGCCCTCACCCGTAACGGCCAGTCCGGCTGTTTTTATCAGATATCGCAACTCCGGCAGAAACCAGTAGCGCATGCTGTGGCACTCCGCAAGCCGCGCGTTGCGGCCATCATCTTTGCCGGACAACGTCACATCGTAGTGCACTTCCACCACATTGTCATTCACGCGATGCACCGGCGCGGCCTCGCGGACAACCTTCGCCCGCTCGTCCTCCATCACCTTGATCCGCTTTTCCGGCGGATCGGTCAGCACGCCGGGGCCGTACCAGAAATCGAACAAAAAGAGGCCGCCGGGCTTCAGATGTTCCTTGGCGGTTGCCAGCATGGCCAATGCGTCTTCTTCCGTGTTCTGGTAGCTCATGACGTGGAAGAGGCTGACTACGGCGTCAAATTTTTTCCCCAGTCGCACACTGCGGGCATCGCCCTGATGCAGCGTCGGCAAGGGCGCGGGAAAATCCGCTGGATTGAGGGCGCTCAGTATCTCCCGACCCATGCTCAACATGGTTTCGGACATGTCCACGCCCGTGGCCGCCACGCCCTGCCGGGCCATCTCCAGGGCGTGGCGGCCCGTGCCGCAACCCAGGTCCAGCAGGGTTTGCGGCTTACAGTCATGCTGGCGCAAAATGTCGAGCACAAAGGCCGCTTCCCCGGCGTAATCTTTGTCGCGATACAGGAGATTGTAGTAGCGGGCGTAGTCTGCAAAAACCGACACGGCTATACCTCGACCCAGGGCAGATGTTGGGCGGCGGGCCATTTTTCCGCGGCGGAACGGCGCGAATAGGGGTTATCCAGCGCGTTTTCCACGGAGATTTCCGGAAAATATTCCATGCCCACGTCATTGCGCATGAAAATTGCGTTGAAGCCGTAACGGTGCGTTCCGATCAGGCGGTACCCCTTTTCCGCGCACAGCTTGCGCATGGCCGCCAGCGACACGGAGAAAAAGCCGGAGGCCTGCTTTTCCGCGTCAAGGCAGTACTTTTCGCTGTAAGGCTGGGTTACGGCCCTGTCATGGGGGACGGCGTCCTGCGTCTCGCAGATGAATACGCGAGGCGAGACGACGTGCAGGGCCTGCCATATCCAGTAGTCATTGCCGTCGATATCCAAACTCAACAGGTCGATGTCGCCGGCAAAACCGTTATCCGCGACAAGGGAGTTGATGTTGTCCTTCGTGATCCAGGCATGCACGAATTTGGGCGGATGCAGCCAGGTTCTGGGGTGTGATGCGTAGAACGCAGCGCCCTGCCGCACGGATCCCTCATCGCCGTCGAACAGGAGGCCCTCCCACCCATGATTGATGATCAGGTTGGCGGCCATGCATTCCTGCCCGCTGCCGGCGCAGATTTCGACAACACGTCTGCTTTTTGCGCCGATTATCGAAAAAATATAGAGCAGCAGTCCGTCTTCCTCAAATTGGGAGAACGCTTTGAATCCCACCTGGCTGAGCTTGGGTAGAGCCTCCGGGGGAAGCTGCTGCCGCATCATGTGCCACTGGCTGACCAGAAGGGCCTGTTCGAGTGAGGTATCCCGTTCTTTATTGACAGGCATGCAGGCGGCGATTTTTCTCCGGATGAACTCTTTAAGTGCCACGATCATGCCCTCCTGAACGCCATAATTATATTGCACACGCGCGTGATATCACTCTCCGCCAGTCCGCTGCCGCTGGGCAGATAAAAGCCGTGATCCGCCAAAAAGTCGCTTACCGGATAGTTGCCGGAACAATCACAGCCGTATTTGCGCAAAGCTGGCTGGCGGTGCATGCCGTTGAAAAAGAGACGGGTCTCCACGCTGTTTTCCGCCAGATGCGCGACAAGCTCGTCTCGCGTGCGGCCGTAGATTTCCGGCTGGACGGCCAGACCGTTCATCCAGAAGACGTTTTTCCCGCCCGGCTGATCTTTTTGCAAAAGAATGCCAGGAATATGCGAAAGCAATTCACGGTACTGCAAGCCGTGTTGAACGCGCAAGTCGCGGTAATAGTCGGCTTTCTCCACCTGGGCCAGACCAATGGCCGCGTGCACGTTGCTCATGCGGTAGTTGAAGCCGATATCTTCGTGCAGATAGGTGCGCGGCGCGTCCAGGGGAAAGCAGATGTTCTTGTAATAGCGGCAGGCGGCTGCCAGCCCATCGTCATCCGTAACCACCATGCCACCTTCGCCGGTGGTGATGTTCTTGTTGGCGAAAAAGCTGAACGCGGCCAGATTGCTGAGGGCTCCGGCCTTTTTGCCCTGCAATTCCGCACCGTGCGCTTCGGCCGCATCTTCCAGCAGGGCAATGCCGCGCGCGGCGGCAAGTGTGCTTAGCGCACCCATATCACAAGGGTTGCCGAAAATGTGCACGGACATAATGGCTTTGGTGCGCGATGTAATTTTCGCTTCAACAGCGGCGACATCCATATTCCAAGTACTTTGGACCGCATCCACAAAAACAGGCTTGGCGCCGGTGTAGCACACGGCAAAGGCCGAAGAAGCCATGGTGAAGTCAGGAATGATGACCTCATCGCCCGGTCCCACGCCCAGCGCCACCAACGCCAAATGTAAAGCCACGGTGCCGTTGCATACCGCGATGCCGTGATTTACGCCGCAGTATGCGGCAAAAGCCTTTTCGAATTCCGCCACGTATTTGCCGGACGAGGATATCCAGCCCGTGGACACAGCCTCAGTGACATAAGCCAGCTCGTTACCAGCCAGGAGGGGGGAACAGACGGGGAGGAATGGGGGCATGGTTGCTACTCCTTATCGTAAATCACATGCGCGTCATCCACGGGGGCAAAGCGGGTTTTATCCGCTTCCCCGGCGTAGGGCCCCTGCTTGACCTCGATGATTTCCGACTCCTCCAGCATAATCAGGCCATGCCCGCCGTGGGCCAGCAAAACCACGTCACCGGGGCCCAGGATGCGGCTTTCCAGGTACTCTCTGCTTTCCGGCGCATATAAGTCAAGGCGAACCTTGCCGCTTTTGATGAACAGCACTTCCTGAGTCCACTCAATGGTGCGCGGTACGGGGTTGTGGTCGTGCGGAGCGATGGCGTAGCCG
>JAVBOI010000038.1:0-9501 GCA_031550695.1 Desulfovibrio sp.
GGGGAAAGGGGATGGGGGGTCCGGGGGGAAGGGGAAAAGCCCCCTTTTAAAAGGGGGTTTTCCCCATCCCCCCGGCCGCCGGGGGCATTCTCTACAAATACGCGTCCTTTTGCAGCAGGTATTCGCGCACGTAGTCGGTAACGCCCTGCTTGAGGCTGTGCATGGGGTTGTCGTACCCGGCGGCGGCCAGACGGGTCATGTCGGCCTGGGTAAAGTTCTGGTATTTGCCGCGCAGATGTTCGGGCATATCCACGTATTCGATGTTGGCGGGCAGGTCCATGGCCGCGAATACGGCCGCGGCCAGGTCGTTCCAGGTCCGGGCCTGCCCGGAGCCCACGTTGAAGATGCCGCCGATTTTATTTTGCAGGAACCAGGCCACGATGTCCACGCAATCCTTGACGTAGACGAAGTCGCGCATCTGCCCGCCGTCGGCAAAAGCCGGATCCACGGAGCGGAACAAACGCATGCGGCCGGTTTCGCCAATCTGGTGAAAGGCCTTGTTGACCACGCTGCGCATGTCGCCCTTGTGTTGCTCGTTGGGGCCGTAGACGTTGAAAAACTTGAGGCTGACCAGGTTGTCCAGGTGGCCGTTTTTCAGAGCCCAAAGGTCGAACAGATGCTTGGAGTACCCGTACATGTTGAGGGGACGCAGATCGCGCAGACGCGCGGCCTCGTCCTTGAATCCCAGGGAGCCGTCACCGTACGTGGAAGCGCTGCTGGCGTTGATGAAGCGCGCCCGCCTGGCCTTGGCGAACAGGTAGAGGGTCTTGCTGTATTCCAGGTTGTTGCGCATCAGGAAATCGGCGTCGCGCTCGGTGGTGGCGGAGCAGGCCCCCATATGGATGATAGCCTTGATCTTGTTGCCCAGGGCGCTGGCGCGCACCAGATCCATGAAGGCGTCGCGGTGCAGGTAGTCGGCATAGCGGCGATTGACCAGGTTTTTCCATTTTTCCGAGGTGGACAGGTTGTCCACCACCAGGATGTTGTCGATGCCCAGATTGTTGAGACGCCAGATCACGGCGCTGCCGATAAAACCCGCGCCGCCGGTGACGATATACATGCTTGTTGTTCTCCTGATGGAACGTGTGAGCCGGTTACAAACAATCTCTACATGATGCCGTCGAGGACAGCCAGCAAGCGTCCCGCGTCGGGTTCCGGCCGCGCCTGCACACGGATGAAGCCCGACGGCATGCCGGGAATGGTATCGCAATCGCGCGCCAGCATGCGCTGATTGAGCAGGGTCTTGCAGACGGCCGCAGCGCTGAAGCGCGGCTTTAAGCCGCAGCAGAGAAAACCGGGACCTTCGAACACCCGGTCCGGGTTCACACAGGCCAAACGGCGCAGTTCCCGGCCCATAGAGGCCACGGCCCGGCGCAGGGGGGCCAGCGTTTCGCGGTAGGCACCCAGATTGTCAAGGAACAACCTGCCCATAATCTGGGCAAAGGGGCTGATGGTCCAGGAAGGGCGCAGGGCAGCGATACGGGCTATCTGGGTACGCTCGCCCGTGAGGTAGCCCAGGCGGATGCCGGGGCAGCAGAAAAACTTGGTGAAACTGTGCAGGCCAAGCACGCTTACGCCCGGCCTGGCGGCGGCGCAATACGCGTGCAGGCCGCTGCTTTCGTAATCGTCCGTACCGTGCAGGAATTCGCGGTAACTGCTGTCAATAAGCACGCGCGGGGCGCGCAGCATGTGCAGCAGGCGGGCCATGTCGTAGACGGCGCCGGCCGGGTTGTTGGGCGTGCAGAGAACGACCAGATCGGCGTCGCTTTCCCATAAGGCGCTCAGATCGTTCGTGGAGCAAAGAAAGTCGTTGTCCGGGGAAGGGGTGAGGATGTCAAAAGGAATGTCGTAAGCCAGACAGGCGTTGACGTATTCGGAAAATACCGGCCCAACGAACAGGATCTTGCGCGGGCCCAAAGCGCGCAGAGCCAGCCAGATAAGTTCGGCCCCGCCGTTGCCGGGCAGCACGCGGTCCGGGCTGACGCCCTCGTGGACGGCGACGGTTTCGGCCAGTTCCTCGGCCTGGCTGTCCGGGTAATGCAGAAAGGGATACGGCGTTGAGCGCGTCAGCTCTTCCGTAAGGGCGTAAGCGAAAATATTGGCGTTGCTGCTGAAGTCCAGCAGCTTGTCCGGCGTGGTGCGCAAACGGCGGGCCGTGGCGTATACTTCTCCCCCGTGGCCGTAGCCGTGCGCGGCGGTCATAAAGGTCTCCTCGCGAGGAAAACGTATTTCATAACCGGAAGATAGCCTACCGCTTGCGGAACCGCAAGGGGAGCCGCGAAAACAACGCGTTCCGCCCTTGGCGATTTTTCCCGTTCTTCCGGCACTTGCCACCTATGCGGATTCTGGTATGCTGGCGGGCTCGTTAGGAATTGCCTCGCGATAAACGCCGCCCGCGATACGAAACACGGCCGGTTTTCACACTCGCCGCGCGTCCGCTCAGGCGGTATGGTAATTGTATGAGTCTGTTCGAATCGTTCCGTAAGCGCAAAAACGCGCCGCAAGGCTACGCGGAAATTCTGCGCGTGGGCCTGCCCCTGGTGGCGGGCATGGCTTCTTCCACCGTGATGCAGTTCACGGACCGGCTGTTTTTGAGCCACTATTCCGTGGACGCCATTGCCGCCGCCCTGCCCGCGTCCATCGCTTCCCTGACCCTCACTCTGACTTTCATGGGGGTGTGCGGCTACACTTCCGTTCTCATCGCCCAGTATGTGGGCTCGGGCGCGCCGCGCCGGGTGGGCTCCGCGCTCTGGCAGGGCATCTGGGTCGCCCTGATCGGGGCCGGCCTGCTCTGCCTGACCTGGTGGGCGGCCGAGCCCGGCTTTGCTTACGTGGGCCACGACAAGGCCGTGCAGGAACTGGAGGTGGTTTATTTCCGCGTCCTTACCTGCGGTTCCGGGCTGGCTCTGGTCAGCGCCACCTTGAGCGGTTTCTTTTCCGGGCGCGGCCGGACCCGGCCGGTAATGCTGGCCAACATCGTGGCGGCCGTCATCAACATTCCTTTGGATTACCTCCTGATTTTCGGCGGATTCGGCCTGCCTCCCCTGGGCATTCTGGGGGCCGCCCTGGGCACGGTGGCCGGATGGCTGGTGAGCGTGATCATACTGGCCTGGATAATATTCACCCGCGACAACGAAAACAAGTACGCCGTGCTTTCCGGGCGCTGCTTTGCCTGGGACATGTTCCGCCGCCTGCTGCGCTACGGCCTGCCCAGCGGCCTGAACTTTTTCATGGAAATCGTGTCCTTTACCTGGTTCTGCCTCGAGGTCGGCCGCTTCGGCAAGGAGGCCCTGGCCGCCAGCAACATCGCCTTTTCCATCAACTCGGTGATCTTCATGCCCATGCTGGGGCTGAACCTGACCGTTTCCGCCCTGGTGGGACAGGCCATGGGCCGGGGAAATCCCAAGGAAGCCGAGCGCGTCACCCTGAACACCCTGCATCTGGCCCTGGTCTACATGGTACCCATGGCCGCGATTATCGCCATTTTCGCCGGGCCGCTCATAAGCGCTTTCGCGCCCGGAGATCTCACGGCGGCCGAATTCGCGCCGGTGCGCGATCTGGGCGTGCTGCTTCTGTATTTCATTGCCGTCTATTCCCTGGTGGACGCTGCCAACGTGGTCTATTTCGGCGCCCTCAAAGGCGCGGGCGACACCCTGGGCATTCTCTTCGTGCTGGTGGGCGGACTGGTCTTTCTGCTGGTGCTGCCCATCGCCATCCTCAACCATGTGGGCGCGGCCACGCTGCTGAACTATTGGGTGGTCTTCACCGCCTACATCATGCTCCTGGCCGTGGTGGCGGTGTGGCGTTTTTACCGCCGGCGCTGGCACGCCATCCGGGTGGTGGAAACCGCCCTCAGCCCAACGCCAGACGCATGAGCGCGTCCAGGCCGTGGCCGGCGGCGTAAGCCGGCGCGACGGCCAGAGCCCCGGCCTTGCGCGCGTCCTTTTCCCGCTCGAAAAGGGCCAGCGCCCGGGCAAGCTCTTTAGGGTCGGCCTGGACCATGAAAAGGCTGCCGTTGTCCAGGGACGCGATTTCGTCCTCGGCAAAGCCGCCGGCGCAGGCGACAAGCGGCACGCCCAGCGCGGTCGCCTCCACCACAAGCCCGGACGGGCGGCAGGCGTGATATTCCTCGGCCCGGTAAGGAATGATGAGGGCCGTGAACCCGCCCAGGCGCGTCAGATATTCCTCTTCGCCAAGGTATTTCCACTCCAGAATGACCCGCTCCGGGTACTCCCGGCTCAAGTCGTGCAAGGGCAGCAGCGCCGGGATAAGGGCCTCGTCCGTGGGCGTCAGGTGGATGTGAAACCGCCCTGCCCCGCCCCCGGCCAGGTAGCGCAAAATGGCCGGGGCCAGGATATGCAGATTCTTTCCCCGCCTGGCGTCGCCGGCCGTGCCGAAAAGTAATCCGCCTGCTCCCTCTGTCCGAAAGCGCTCCAGGCCCTTTGGCAAGGGCGTGGGCAGCATGGCGCAGGCATGGCCGAAAAGCTCGGACAGCAGACGGGCCGCGGCCTTGCTGCCGCCAAAAAGCCGCGCCCGCTTCGTTTGCTTCAGAATGGCGCAAGCCGGGGCCAGACTCTCGCGGCCCGTGACATTGTCCACAACGCCCAGCATGACGGTAAGGGCCAGGCGCGGGCGCCGGTTTTCGGGCAGATTCGCCTGCCAGAAGGCAAAACCGTACAGCGAAGCCGGATCAAGGGTATGGGCGAAAACGAGCGTGTCCGCGTCCGCCTCGATGTGAGCGCGCAGTTCGGCCGCGAAGTCTTCGGCTGTTCGCCGCAGGGTCTCCTTCGGCCCTTCCCCGAACAATGACCGTTGCAGATACGGACTCCAGGAAAACACGCCCCGCCCGCCGGGAAACTCCGCCAGCAACTCCGCCGGCACTTGCCGGGAAAAAAGAAAACGGCTTTGCCCGCCGCTGGCCGCGCACCAGTCCCGCAAGGCCCGGTTGTAGGCGTAGTGATGCCCGAAGCTCTGCGCCATTCCGGGGTCCACAATCAGGATGTCATACGGGGCGGCGGTCATTGCGGCGTCCTTTCATGCAACAGGCCAGGGGCTGTTACGGTATTGGCGGTAAGAAAAATGCGGGTCTGTCCTGATATACAGGCTGAAAACCGGCGCGCCGCAAATTGACAAAGGTTCGACAATTCATGTAATAATACGCCGGACAGCTTCCGCAAGAACGGGCGGGCGTCGTTTTTTCCTTACATTTTCTTCACCACGGCATCCGACCGTATCACTTAGCAATCAGAGGCAATGTATGTCCAGCAGAGAAAGGCGCGAACGCCTTCAACTCAAAGCCTTGGGCATGGAACACTTGAGCCAGTATAACGAACTGCTGCGCTATGTGTTCCAGGTGACCAACCGGGATCTGCAAAACAGCGGCTACGAGGAAGGCGAGTTCGCCCGTGCCCACCGGCCCATACTGGAAAAAGCCGACGTCATCGGCTGGTTCAACGGCGACAAGCTCGTTTCCCAACTCAGCATCTACCCCAACCAGGTCAACATCCACGGCCGCATCGTCCCCATGGGCGGCCTTACCGGCGTGGGCACCTACCCGGAATACGCCAACCTCCGCCTCATGACCGATCTGATCAAGGTCGGCCTTGAGCATATGCGCGACAAAGGCCAGATCATCTCCTACCTCTGCCCCTACTCTGTCCCTTTTTACCGCAAAAAAGGCTGGGAAATCCTGTCCGAACGCGTCACTTTCCGGGTCAAGGATTCCCAACTGCCGGAACTCGTGGATATTCCCGGATTTGTGGAACGCCTGCCCGCCCTGCACCCCGACGTTATCGCCACCTACGACCGCTTTGCCCGCAAAAACCACGGCGCCATGCTCCGGCGCGATATCCAATGGGAAGAATACTGGCGCTGGGAAAACGAGGACGAGCGCACCGCCGCCGTATACTATGAGGGGCGGCACAAGCCCACCGGCTACATGCTCTACTGGATCGAGAAAGACATCTTCCACGTCAAGGAAATGGTTTACCTGACCCAGGAAGCGCGCCTGGGCCTGTGGAACTTCATATCCGCCCATTACTCCATGATCAATCGCGTGGAAGGCCGCATCTACAAGAACGCTCCCCTGGCCTACCTGCTTGAGGACAGCCAGATTATCGAAACCATTGAGCCCTACTCCATGGCCAGAATTGTCGATGTGGCCGCCTTTCTCCGCCAATATCCCTTTGTCCGGGCCGGCCGGCCTTTCCACTTCGTGGTCATCGATCCTCTGGCCGACTGGAACCGGGGCGTGTTCGGCCTCACCTGGGACGGCAAAACTCCCGAGATCACGCGCGAGCCCGTGGGCAAATCCGCCGCCCTTTCCATCCGTACCCTCACCGCCATGCTCATGGGCTTTCGTCGGCCTTCATTCTTCCATGAAGTACAGCAACTTGAAGTTGATGCCCGCACTCTTGCCCTTCTGGAAGACATCATCCCCGAAAGCCAGCCGTATTTTTCGGACTACTTTTAGCGGGGAAAAAATGGTGGATCGCCGGCCGGTCATTCCAGCAAGGCGGATCATTTACTTTTGCCAATCCATTGTTACTTGAAAATAAAACGTTTAGAAAAATAGAGGGAACGGGGAACAGGATACTATCTTTTCAACAAATTCCTTTCCTCTGTTTTTCCACGCACCACCACGAGAACAAGTTAATTTTAAGGCTTTACACCGGCATCAAACAAAAAAATGGGGTTTCCAAAGGGGGTCACCCCCTTTGGCCGCCGGAGGCAATACGACTCTTGGGCAACTTCAAAATTAATCTGCTCTAATCATTTGAGGATGACATGACGCTTGCACACACGTCCCGCAATTGCTGGGAGGTTTACAACAACCGCAAGGACGAAAAGGCCATGGACGCGCTGGCGGCGCGCTATATCGAGTTTCTTTCTCGCTGCAAGACCGAGCGCGAGACCATAGCCTATGTGGAGGAACGTCTGGCCAAGGCCGGGTTTGCCCCGAATTTCAGCGCCGACAAGGTTATGCGCTCCCTGCACGGCAAGACCGTGTTCATCGTCCGGCGCGGCAAAAAACCCCTGCGCGAGGGCCTGCGCCTGATCTGCGCCCATGCCGACACGCCGCGCCTGGATTTGAAGCAACACCCCCTGCAGGAGCAGGCCGGCATCGGCCAGGCCAAGACGCATTATTACGGCGGCATTCGCAAATACCAGTGGTTCGCCCGGCCCCTGGCCCTGCACGGCGTGGTGGTGCGCCAGGACGGCGCGCGCGTGCAGGTGACTCTGGGCGAAGACATGAACGAGCCGGTGTTCACCATTTCGGATCTGCTGCCCCACCTGGCCCAAGGGCAGGCGGATCAGCCCCTGGCCAAAGCCTTTGACGCGGAAAAACTGAACATTATCCTCGGCCACAGGCCCTTGTACAAAAAAGGCGGCGCGAGCAAAGCCGAGACCAAGGCAAAAACAGCCGGGGCGGGCAAGCGCCTGGCCGACGAGCAGGACGCCAAACAGGACAAAACGCCGGACAAGGAGCCCATCAAGTCCCACATCCTCACGCTGTTGCAGCAGAAATACAATATTATCGAGGAAGACCTCTATTCGGCCGAATTGCAGGCCGTGCCCGCCGGTCCGGCCCGGTTCGTCGGCCTCGACTCCGCCCTTATCGGCGGATACGGCCAGGACGACCGCATCTGCGTGTTCGCCGCCCTGGAAGCCCTGCTGGCCGACGCGGACAAGCAGCCGGCCCATTCCCAGTGCCTGATGTTCTGGGACAAGGAGGAAATCGGCTCCGAAGGCTCCACCGGCGCCAAATCCCGCTTTTTCGAATACTGCCTGCAAGACCTCATTGCCGCCTGGGAGCCGGAAGCCCGCTTTTCCAGCGTCGTTCTCGCCACCAAAGCCCTGTCCGCCGACGTGCACGCCGCCATTGACCCGGACTGGCAGGAACTGCACGAAAAGCTCAACGCCGCCACCATCGGCCACGGTCCCTGCTTCTGCAAGTTTACCGGCCACCGGGGCAAATACGAGGCCAACGACGCCCACCCGGAATACATCGGCTGGCTGCGCTCGGTGCTCAACGGCAAAAACATTCCCTGGCAGATGGCCGAACTGGGCAAGGTGGACGGCGGCGGCGGCGGCACCGTGGCCATGCACCTGGCCGCCTACGGCATGGACGTCATCGACTGCGGCCCGCCCATTCTGTCCATGCACAGCCCTCTTGAAATCGCCAGCAAAGCGGACCTGTACGCCACAATGCTGGCCTATAACGCGTTTTTAAAGGCGTAACGGCCGGGATTGGATAAATCCATTGTGAAGTTGTCCAAGAGAATGATTGCCTCCGGCGGCCAAATTCTCCGAGGTCATGCTGCGCAGCCGGGCCATTTCCGCCGACGTACACGCGGCCACGGACCCTGACTGGCAGGATCTGCATGAAAAGCTCAACGCCGCCCTGATCGGGCATGGACCCTGCTTCTGCAAATTCACCGGCAGCCGGGGCAAATACTCGGCCAACGACGCCCACGCCGAATACGTGGGCTGGCTGCGCGGCATCATGAACGCGGCCGGCGTACCCTGGCAGATGGCCGAACTGGGCAAAGTGGACGGGGGCGGCGGCGGAACCGTGGCCATGCACCTGGCCGCCTACGGCATGAACATCATTGATTGCGGGCCGCCCATTCTCTCCATGCACAGCCCCTTTGAAATATCCAGCAAGGCGGACCTTTACGCCACCTGCAAAGCCTTTACCGCGTTCTTCGGAGCGTAAAAGCCAGGCTGGCAGAGAAGGCATTGCCTTCTCTGCCAGCCTGGCTTGTCAACAGAATCCGCTACTTAGAGCATTTTAACTTTGAAATTGCACAATACAAGTTTCGCAAACGGTATAGTGTTTTGCTTATAACAATGCGAAACTTTTAAGATAAACTACACGCTTCGCGGGCATCCGCTTCGCGTCTGCCGAGCAATTTCAAAGTGAAATTGCTCTAAAATCCTTTATCGCGGCCGCGAAGCCTTTGGCGGAGCGCCGGATGACCTTCTCGTCCACGCAGAAGGCCAGGCGGAAGTGCCCGGCCCGGCGGAACCCGGAACCCGGAACGGCCAGGATTTTTTCATCCACCAGACGTTTCACGAATTTAACGTCGTCGCCGCCCGGCGCTTTGGGGAAGAAGTAAAAAGCCCCTTCAGGCAGGCGGAAGGAGTACCCGGCCTCGCGCAGCGCTTCGGCCATGGCGTTGCGCCTGGCCTCGTACACGGAAACGTCCACCTGCGCGCCCAGGGACTTTTTAAGCAGGTGCTGCCCCACCACCGGCGGGTTGACAAAGCCCAGAATGCGGTTGGCCATGACCAGCCCGCCCATCAGGGTTTTTCTGTCCTCCATGAGCGGAGTCAGGGCCAGGTAGCCCATTCTTTCGCCCGGCAGAGAGAGATTCTTGGAAAAAGAGGAAGCCAGGACCGCGTTCTCGTACATGGGCAGAAGGGCCGGCACCTGCGCGCCGTCATAGGCCAGAAAGCGGTACGGCTCGTCCGCCAGCAGATATACCGGGCGCCCGT
>JAVBOI010000014.1:0-75596 GCA_031550695.1 Desulfovibrio sp.
AGGGGGTTACCCCCTCTGGACACCGGAGGCAATACGACTCTTAGAGCATTTCACGAATGAAATGAGTGAATTGCTCTGCAAGGATTTGGCCTCAATTCCTTGCCGCGAAAGAGGAGTCGGCGGGCCTTGCCCGCCGTTAAGCGACTCTTTCAAGCGTTAATTGCTCTAGATCATTTCAATTTTGAAATTATTCACTTGAATCTGCTTAGAAAAATGGGGTTTCCAAAGGGGTTCAACCCCTTTGGCCGCCGGAGGCAATACTACTCTTGGACAATTTCAAAATTGATTTGCTCTAGGCAACTTCAAAATTGTTTTACTCCAGAGTCGGCGGCTCTGTTCCTTGACACTGCGGTTGCTCCTTGATAGTCGCCTTGGGAGTGTCAAGGAAACCAATCACACACAGTACGTTGTCACCATATGGGCGTTCCTATGAATCAGCAGCTCGAACAGAAAATAGTCGCTCGCGGCCGGGAATTTTTCGCCAGCATCAGTGGGGAAGCCCCTTCGATATTCAACAAGGGATGGTGGACCAGTAAAGTCATGGACTGGTCCATGAAGAATGAAAATTTCAAGGTGCAGTTATTTCGGTTCGTGGACGTTTTTCCCTACCTTAATACATCCGAGTCGCTGCTGCGTCACATCAAGGAATACTTTGCCGCCGAAGCCGGGGCGCCGGCTCTGCTGCGCTGGGGGGCCGGCGCGGCCGGACTCGGCGGGGCCATTACGGCCCGGCTGATGGGGCCGCTCATTCGCTCCAACATCGAAAGCATGGGCCGGCAGTTTATTATCGGGCAGAACGTGACGGAAGCCATGAAAGGCTTTGACGATCTGCGCCGGAAAGGCTTTACCTTTACCGTGGATCTTCTGGGCGAAGCCTCGGTTACAGAAGAGGAAAGCGACGCCTACGCCGCCGGCTACCACGAGGTGCTGGACGCTTTGGCCGTCGCCCAGCGCAACTGGTCGCCTTTGCCGGGCGGTGGTCCCGAGGCTGATTGCGACTGGGGCGCCACGCCCAAGGTGAACGTTTCGATCAAGCCCTCCGCGCTATACTCCCAGGCCAAGCCCGTGGCGCAGGAAGACGCTATTTCCGGCATCTACCGGCGTCTGGCCCCGGTGTATAAAAAGGTCATGGATATGGGCGGCTTTTTGTGCATCGACATGGAGCAGCTCAAGTATCGTGAAATGACCATCGAGCTGTACAAGCGCCTGCGCAGCGCCCCGGAATTTCGCGCGTACCCGCACCTGGGCATAGTGCTTCAGGCGTACCTGACAGATTGCGAGGATAACGCCAGGGATTTGATCGCCTGGGCCAAAAAGGAAAACCTGCCCATCGCCATCCGTCTGGTAAAGGGCGCGTATTGGGATGCGGAAACCGTGGCCGCCAAGCAGTGCGGCTGGCCCGTGCCGGTGTGGACGCGCAAGCCGGAAACGGACGCTACCTATGAAAAAATCGCTCGCATCCTGCTTGAAAACCAGGATATCGTGTATTTTTCCTGCGCTTCGCACAACGTGCGCACCATTTCCGCCGTCATGGAACACGCGCGGGAACTGAATGTTCCGGATCATCGCTATGAATTCCAAGTGCTTTACGGCATGGGCGAACCGGTACGCAAGGGTCTGCTCAACGTGGCCGGCCGGGTGCGCCTTTACTGCCCCTATGGCGAGCTGATTCCCGGCATGGCCTATCTGGTGCGCCGCCTGCTGGAAAATACCGCCAACGAGTCCTTTTTGCGCCAGAGCTTTGTTGACGGCGCCGCTGTTGATTTGCTGATGGAAAACCCGCTTCTGACCCTGCAACGGGAGCAGGAAGCCGCCGCGGCCAGGCCGACACGGGATGCCGTTACAAGCGCCAGCCCCTTCCCGGCCTTCAGCAACGAGCCCCTTGTCGATTTCACCATCCCGGCCAGCCGCAAGGCCTATGTGGACGCCATCGCCCTGGTGCGTTCGCGGGCTGGGCGGGCTCTGCCCCTGTACATCAACGGCAAGGATGTGGCCACGGCCGATCGGGCCGCCAGCGTCAATCCGGCCAAACCCGACGAGATTATCGCCCATGTGAGCCAGGCCGGCCGGCCGGAAATCGATCAGGCCCTGGCAGCGGCAAAAACAGCTTTCCCGGCCTGGCGGGACACCTCACCTCTGGAGCGCGCCCAATATTTGCACAAGGCCGCGGCAGTTGCTCGTCGCCGTATTTATGAGCTGTCCGCGCTTCAGACCCTGGAAGTGGGTAAACAGTGGGATCAGGCCTATAACGACATTGCCGAAGGCATTGATTTTCTTGAGTACTACGCCAGGGATATGGTTCGCCTGTCCGTGCCGCGCCGCATGGGCCGGGCGCCCGGCGAGCATAACCTGCTTTCCTATCAGGCCAAGGGTATAGCCGCTGTGGTGGCACCCTGGAACTTCCCCTTCGCCATCGCCATCGGCATGGTGTCGGCGGCCATTGTGGCCGGCAACCCCGTGATCTTCAAGCCGTCCTCCATCGCCTCGGCCATTGGCTACAATCTTGTCGAGATATTCCGCGAAATCGGCCTGCCGCCCGGAGTTTTCAACTATTGTCCGGGCAGAAGTTCCGTTATGGGTGATTATCTGGTGGAACACCCGGATGTCAGCCTGATCGGTTTTACCGGTTCCGTTGAAGTTGGTCTGCATATCGTGGAAAAAGCCGCCAAAGTGCAGCCCGGACAACGTCAGGTGAAGCGGGTAATCGCGGAAATGGGCGGCAAAAACGCCATTATCGTGGACGACGACGCGGACCTGGACGAGGCCGTATCGCAAATCGTCTATTCCGCCTTTGGTTTCCAGGGGCAGAAGTGCTCGGCCTGTTCCCGGGTCGTGGTGCTGGACGCCATTTACGATACCTTCATCCGCCGTCTGACCGGGGCCGTTGCCGCCATGCCCATAGGGCCGGCCGAAGAACCCCTGAACGCCGTGGGGCCGCTGGCCGACCCCTCCCTGTGCAAAAACGTGCTCGACTACATCGCCGTGGCCGAATCCGAGGGGCGTACCCTGCTCAAGCGTACGGACCTTCCCGCCGACGGCGCCTACGTGCCCCTGCTCATCGTGGACGGCATCAAGCCCGAGCACCGCATCGCCCAGGAGGAAGTCTTCGGGCCGGTGCTGGCCGTGATGCGGGCCAGGAACTTTGATCAGGCCCTTGATCTGGCCCTGGACAGCCGTTTTGCCCTGACCGGAGCGGTGTTCTCACGCAGTCCCCAGAATCTGGCCAAGGCCAGGGAAAAATTCCGGGTGGGCAACCTGTACCTGAACCGGGGCAGCACCGGGGCCATGGTGGAACGTCAGCCCTTTGGCGGCTTCAACATGTCCGGCGTCGGCTCCAAAACCGGCGGTCCGGATTACCTGCTCCAGTTCATGGACCCGCGCTGCGTGACCGAAAACACCCTGCGCCGAGGCTTCACCCCCATCGCCGAAGACGACGACTGGGTGTAGAGAAGAAATGCCTCCGGCGGCCGGGGGAAGGGGGAGGAAACTTTTGTAAAAGTTTCCTCCCCCTTCCCCCGGACCCCTTTCCTCCTCCTTCAAAACTTTTTATACGGGAGGACTATGGGGGAGCGGGGTGCCGAATGGCGTGCTTTGTTGTGGCTCTCGGGCAGGGGGAGGGCTGTTGCGCGAATTTGTATGGTCGTGAGAGGATGGGGAAAAGACGCATGTCGGAGCTGGTCACCATTGCCGCATTCAGGGATGTGCTTCTGGCCCATGTGGCTTTGTCCAAGCTGGAAAGCGAGGGAATACTGTGCTTTTTGGCTGATGAGCATATTGTGAACGCGCAGTGGCTGTATTCCAATGCCGTGGGGGGCGTGAAACTGCGGGTGTTCGGCAGAGATGTCAAAACGGCCCGAAAGCTTCTGGCGGACGATGAGGCTTTTGTGGCTGAAAGCGAAGAGGAGCCGGCGGCCGCAGCGCCGGATCTTGTTTGTCCGCATTGCGGCGGGGGGAATGTTGTCCAAAGGAATTGGACCCGGATATTCGCGGCCCTCTCTCTGCTTCTGAGCATTCCCCTGCCGGTTTTCTGCCGTCGTTTTCGTTGCGGGGATTGCGGGCAGGCCTGGAGGCCGGTGGGCTATAAGAGCGATCGGGAAATCTTCGAGAACAGCAGGGGAGAAAAGGACTGAGAAGTTTCATTACTCCTGTCGAAACGGTTCAGGCTGTGAACCTGTGGAGCTTTTGAGGGAGCGCTTTGTTTTTTCAAAATTTTTATCAGGGAGGACTATAGGGGAGGGGTTGACGATGGCATGCTTTGTTGTGGCTCTCGGATAAGGGGAGCGCCGTTGCGCGAGTTTTGTCGGTTGTGAGGGGATGCGGCTATGCCGGAACGGGTCACTATCGCCGTGTATGCGGAACCGAACAGGGCGCAGTTTGCGCGCATGCTGCTCGAAAGAGAAGGCACTGAGTACTTTTTGGCCGAAGAGCACCTCTCGAGTTTGCGGTGGAACATCGGCGGCACGAGATTGCAGGTCGGCGCTGGGGATGCCGAGACAGCCGTGAGGCTTTTACGGGCCGACAGAGCGCTTACGAGCGAGGAAAATGTATGGGAGGACATGACGCTGAAATCCTGCCCGCAATGTGGCGGAACACATGTCGTCTATCGCAAGGTGTATGCGATTCGCCCTGGTCCACTTTCTGCCGTTCTGGAGCAAGCGCTACCGCTGTAAAACCTGTGGATATGATTGGAAGTAGAGAGATAGAGGTTGAGACGGTTGCACCAAAAAACAGGAGGATAAAAGAGTATGAATAGCATCTTTTTGCGGTGTGCCCCGCGTAATGGCATTATGATATTATTCGTGGCAGTATGCCTTGCCATGACAGGGTGCGCCGGAAAACAACTCACTCGTACGGAATTTCTCGCTTTAAATGAAGCCACCAGCAAAGCCATGGTGCGTGAATATCCGGGCATAGGCAAGGATCGCGTACTCGTTGCATGCGAAAATGCCCTTAAGGCGTCTGACTCGAAGTATGCAGTATCACAACACATGCCAAACGGGTTTTATGCAAAACGGAGTTGGCTCATATATATGGTTCTTGCGGCTGCTGGCGGTGAAAACCATTGGAAAATCACCGTGGAAGACAAGGACGGTGTAAGCAGGGTTGAAGCTCGGAGCTGGGCTGGGCAGGGGATGAGTGCAGGGCCATTCCCCGTGCCGTTTCCGGGAAAGTCTGAAAATGAATATTATACCTCTCCCTCGCTTTATAAGCTATTTTTTGACAGAGTGGATTATTTTCTCGGCCTGAGATCCGACTGGGCAACCTGTGACGCAGCGGAAAAAAACATGCACCAGTACGAAGCTGGAGTGGGTACAGGGCTTGAGGCTCTTTGCTCAATTGTGCGTGAAAAAAATCCGACAGCGATAGACTCAGACTGAAAATCGTTACAATTGGAGTTCGCTATGAAAAAACGTTTTTACGCCTGCCTGCTTCTGTCCATTCTGCTTATCCTGTACGCATGCCCGGTCCTGGCCGCGCAAAAGGACAGCAGGATTGCCGGCCCGGCCTCCCCCCAGGCCAGGGGAGGTTTTTCCGGCCCGGGTCCGGCCTTAAGCACGGTAGCCGAAGTGCTGCAAATGCGGGACAACGCTTACGCGAGCCTGCGCGGCAAACTCGAGCGCCACGTGGGAGGCGACCACTACATATTCCGCGACGCCACCGGGAGCGTCGCGGTGGATATAGGCCAGGACAAATGGGCGGGACAGAACATCTCGCCTCAGGATACCGTGATCATTCATGCCGAGGTGGACAAGGACTGGAACGACACCGAACTGGAAGTGAAGCGAATCATCAAGGAATAACTGCTCAAGTCGAATCGGGGTTTTCCTGTACAATCGGAACCGCCCCCTCAAGGGGGCGGTTCCGATTGTTGGTCAGCCGAAAAAATGATGGACGTGGCTGACGTTATGGAAACGGAAAGCGGCAATCAGACCATGGTATCTATTTTCGTGCCAATGCCCATTTGCGCATATGCGGACAGCACGGATTTCTGAAGGTCATAGTCCGGGTTGGGGGTGGCCGACAAACCACTGACGCTCGTGTTGAGCTTGTCAAGGGTTTTCGATATCAGCGCCGCCCCCAGGGTCTGCTGATCCAGCGCTTTGCCCAGGGCGCCGCTGCTGTACGAGCCTTGAATGTCCATGAGGCCTCCTTTGCGACACCGGTCGCACATCCCTTATCGGCTTTTGCGGCGCAAACTTTAGAGCATGCTGAATTTGAGCATTGTTGCCGTACCAACAAAATGGGGTTTCCAAAGGGGTTCAACCCCTTTGGTGGGGATTCTTAAGGGGCAACGCCCCTTAAGCCGCCGGAGGCAATACGACTCTTTGGCAACTTCGAAAGTAACCCGCTCTACGCGCGGTCCAGCCGGCCGAGCAGCACATATTTGGTTTCCATGTATTCTTCCAGCCCCTGCGAGCCGCCTTCCCGGCCCAGGCCGCTTTCCTTGACCCCGCCGAACGGCGCTTCGCCACCGGCCATGGTCACCTCGTTCACGCCCACCATGCCGTAGTCGAGCGCCCGGCTGACCCGCCAGATTCTGCCCACGTCCCGCGTAAAAAGATACGAGGCCAGTCCGTAGGGCGTATCATTGGCCATGGCCACGGCTTCCTCTTCGCTTGCAAAGGTCATGATCGGCGCCAGGGGGCCGAAAATTTCTTCACGGCACACGCGCATGTCCGGGCTGACGCCGGTAAGCACAGTCGGTTCAAAGAAGTTGGGGCCGAGTCCGGCCGGTTTTTTCCCTCCCAGCCGGACGACAGCGCCGTCGGCCACCGCTTCGGCAATCAGGGCTTCCATGGCCGAGACCGCGCTTTCGCTGATCAGCGGTCCAAAGGTGACGCCGGCGGCAAGGCCGTTGCCCGGCGCAAGAGAGCTGACCGCCGCGCGGAACTTTTCGACAAAGGCATCGTGGATGGTGTTCTGCACCAGGATTCTGTTCGCGCAGATGCAGGTCTGCCCGGCGTTGCGGAATTTGCAGCCGATAAGGCTCGCAACCGCGTGATCCAGGTCGGCGTCGTCAAAGACCAGGTAGGGGGCGTTGCCGCCGAGTTCCAGCGACACTTTTTTTACCGTGGCCGCGCATTCGGCCATGAGCTTTTTGCCGACCTCCGTGGAGCCGGTGAAGCTCAAGGCCCGGACAGCCGGGCTTGCGGTAAGGGCCTTGCCCACAACGGAAGCCTGGCCGGTGACAACGTTGCACACGCCTGCCGGAATGCCCGCCTGAAGCGCCAGTTCGGCAATGGCCAGGGACGAGTAGGGGGTGGCGCTGGCCGGTTTGGCCACCACGGCGCACCCGGCGGCCAGGGCCGCGCCCATTTTACGGGTGAGCATGGAGGAAGGAAAGTTCCAGGGCGTGATCAGGGCGGCCACGCCCAGCGGCTGGGAAAAGGTAAGGGGCTGTTTGCCGGGGCCGGTGGGCGGAATAACCTGCCCGTATTTGCGGCGGGCTTCTTCCGCGTACCACAGAATATAGTCCGCGCCGACCAAAATTTCGCCCCTGGCTTCGGCAAGCGGTTTGCCCTGCTCCATGGTCAGGATAGTCGCCAGATCGTCAACATTGGCGACAATGAGACCATACAGGGCGCGCAGGGGAATTGCCCGTTCTTTGGCTGTCATGTCCCGCCAGGCCGGCCAGGCTTTTTCCGCCACTTCCACGGCTTTTTGCGTATCCAGGGCGCTGAAGAGCGGAGCCGTGCCCAGCCGGCTGTGATCAAAGGGGTTGATAACGTCAAAGGTGGAGCCGTCGGACGCTTGCACCCATGCGCCGTTCACCAGACAGGCCTGTTTGAACAGTCTTGAATTACTAAGCTTCATGATTATTTCCTTTCTATTAGTGCGTGCTCAAGAGCCGGAGTATGCTGCTTTCGGGACTTACTCATTGCGGGTTACCCCACAAAACGAGGTTTCCAAAGGGGATCACCCCCTTTGGCCGCCGGAGGCAATACAACTCTTGGACAACTTCAAAATTAATCTGCTCCCGTCTCACCGGCGCGATAAAAATGAAACCGGGCCGGGAAGCCCATATCCCGGCCCGGTTGAGAGTTGTGCCTGAAGCCGGAATCCTCGTTATTTAACGAGCGGCTTGAACTTTCCAAAGCCTTCCTTGTCCATGTCGTCATAAGGGACAAAGCGGAGGGCGGCGCTGTTGATGCAGTAGCGCAGCCCGCCCCTGTCCTCGGGGCCGTCGGGAAAAACGTGTCCCAGGTGGGAATCGCCCGCCCGGCTTCGAATTTCGGTGCGGATCATGCCGTGGCTGCGATCCGTGTTTTCGACCACGGCCCCGGGTTCTATGGGCCTGGTGAAACTGGGCCAGCCGCAGCCGGACTCGAACTTGTCCGTGGACACGAAAAGCGGTTCATTCGTGGCCACGTCCACATAGATGCCGCGTTCCTTGTGGTCCCAGTATTTTCCGGAAAAGGGCGCTTCGGTCCCGGCCTGCTGGGTAACCCGGTATTCTTCCGGCGAGAGCTTTTTGCGCAGTTCCGCGTCGGCGGGTTTGGCGTATTTGACTCGCGCGGCCGGGGCCGGGGGGCTTTCCAGCATATCGTCAAGACTGCTAAAATCAATGTGGCAGTACCCGCCGGGGTTCTTTTTCAGGTAGCGCTGGTGGTATTCCTCGGCCAGGTAGTAGTGGGACAAGGGCTGCAATTCGACGGCCAGAGGCGCGGAATGCTTTTTCGCTTCCTCGCGCATCACTTCCTCAAGCGCGCTTCTGTCCTCGTTCCGCGCGTAATATATGCCGGTGCGGTACTGCACGCCCACGTCATTGCCCTGCCTGTTGATGCTGACGGGATCAATGATGGCGAAAAATCGCTCCGTGAGCGTCTTCAGGCTGACGGCGTCCGGATCGTAGCGCACATGAACAGCTTCCGCGTGTCCCGTGTCCCGGCGGCAGACATCCTCGTAGGTGGGGCGTTCCGTTTTTCCGTTGGCGTAGCCCACGCTGACGTTATACACGCCCGGAATGCGGGAGAAGTATTCTTCCACACCCCAAAAGCATCCGCCCGCGTAATAAATGTCGCGTAAATTCCTTGTGTCGTCGGTAGTGGCCGTTTGGGGAGTCATGGGACAACTCGTTCTGTCGTAAGGTTTTGCGGACGCGGATTCGCAGTTCGGGAGCCATGAGGCCAGAAGCAGCAGCAAGGCCAGCAGGGCGGCGCGGGGCCACGGCGTATTGCGTTCGCGCGTTTTCACGGGCAGGGCCTCAGTGTTCGGTTGGCATGGTTGCATGCAGCCTGAGCCAGGCGTCGGCTGCATCGGGAACATTTTTTTTGCCAAGGGCCTTGAGATCCTGGGCCACGACCCGTTCCATGCGCGCCGACTCCATGAACATGACGTACACCAGCAGCAGCGAGGCGTCGCTTTCCGGGGTGCCCCGGCAGAGTTCTTCTATTTGCGGCGGGCAAACCGTCTCCATCAGGCGGTCCACGAACATGGCCACCCATTTCCGGTACAGCGAGATCGGAAGCTCGGGAATGGCGGCGGCAATGCCGGCAACGGAGTTATCGTCCAGATTGGGTATCGCCAGATCAATGACGGTGCGAAGGGCTTCGTCGCGGCGTTCCCCCTTTCCGGCAACGCGCGAAAGGACGCGTTCAGCGATGAATTGTCGTAGCTGCGCTTCTTTCATAGTTTTTCGGGATTGCTCCCGCCTCACAGTGTCCGAGAGGTTCATGAATCTCCGCGTTTCCCGGCGGGGCGCGGAGACGGCGGCAAACCGGACGAGCGGAATGATACTATACGCCGTATATATGTCTTATCATATAATAGACGTTGCCTCAAGCCGGATGTGAAAATTTTTGATCAGTAACGCATTATTATTTTGAACTACAAAGTGGGGGTTTCCAAAGGGGTTCACACAGAGCCTGTGCCCCCGGCCCCCTTTGGCCGCCGGAGGCAATACAACTCTTGGGCAACTTCAAAATTGCTCTATTCTAACTTTTCGCGGCCGGCGGAGAAGCCGGCGGGGCGCTGTCCGGAGCCGGGGCGGCAGCCTGTTCTGATTTGGGAATGAACCCGTTGCAAAACTGCTGGGCCGGGCGCGGGCCTTCTTTCATGAACAGTAAAACGCCCTGTACCGCCGCCGGAATGATTTCTGCCAGCACGGAATGCTGTTCCGATGCAAAACGGCCGAGCACGTAAGAAACGCTGTCGTGCCCGGCGGGTTTGCCTATGCCCAGGCGCAGGCGGAAAAAGTCCGGCGTGCCCAGCATTTGCTGAATGGAGCGGATGCCGTTGTGCCCGGCGTGCCCGCCGCCTGTTTTCAGGCGCATGCGGCCTAGGGGAAGGTCCAGTTCGTCGTGCAGCACCAGAATGCCGGCGGGTTCGATGTGATAATAGGCGCTGATGCGCTGCACGGCCTCGCCGCTTCTGTTCATGAAAGTGAGCGGCATGGCCACCAGCCAGTCGGCGTTGAAGCCCCCCCGCAGGGAGCAGCGCCACAGGCGGAACGGATCCTTTTGCCCGGAAAGCGCGCTCACCTGGCCCAGGCGACCGCACTCTTCCAGCAGGGCCTCCACAAGCATGAAGCCGTAATTGTGCCGCGTGGCCGCGTATTCCTTGCCGGGGTTGCCAAGCCCCGCGATCAAGCCTTTAAGTTCCATGCCGATGCTCCTGAAAACCGGATGCCCCAAAGGCAATCCATATTCGGGACAGGTTCACTGTCCAATCACATTGTCGCTTTTTCCGGCAGAAGGCGCTGAAAAAGAAGAGGCAGGGAAAAGACGTTCTCGGGGGAATGCCCCGGATGCCCTTCCCTGCCCCGGATGTTCAGGCAACTGGCTGCTACGCGTCTTCGCCCTCGTCGTCCTTGGCCGCGCCGGGCGCGGTCACGGTGAGGATGGCGTAGTTGATGTCGTAGCTGGCGTGCACGCCTTCGGGCATGGCCAGGTCAGCCACGCGCAGACCCTGGCCGATATCGAGATCGGAAATGTCCACAACAACCTTCTTGGGCAGGAAATCGGGCTTGCTGAGGATCTGGATTTGCTCGCGGTACACTTCCAACTGGCCGCCAAGCTTGGTGCCCTTGGCCACGCCGACAAATTCGAGGGGCACGCGGACCTTCAGTTCCTTGTCAAGGTCCACGCCGTAGAAGTCCACATGCTGGAAGCGGTTCTTGGTGGGATAGTATTCAACGTCCCAGACAAGGCAGGGATAAAGATTCTTTTTGCCGTTCTCGGCAACTTCCAGGTTGAAAACGGTGGTGCGGCCGGCGGTGCCGTAAAGCTTCATCAGCGCGGCTTCATTGACCTGGACGGCCTTGTTTTCGCCCTTGGCCGAGTAAAAAACAGCCGGGGTAACGCCTTTGGCGCGCAGTTGGCGGTTGGCGTTCTTGCCGGTTTTTTCCCGGAGTTCGGCGGCGAGGGTAAGACGAGTGGACATGGGGTTCTCCTTTGGATCCTCAGCCATGACATATGCCGTTGCTGACGGAGCCGTCTTCGGGCGGTTTTACGCGGGTCAGAGCCCGCGCGACGCCGCTATACGAAGAGCACGCTGACGGAGGATTCTGTATGGATGTTGTGGATGGCCTTGGCCAGGAGTCCGGCCACGGAAAGTACCTTGATTTTGGGGCATCGTTCATTTTTATCGCCCAGGGGAATGGTGTCGGTCACCAGCACCTGGGAAAAATCGGAAGCGCACAGGCGCTCAATAGCCGGACCGGAAAGCACGGGGTGGGTGGCGCAGGCCATGACTTCCTTGGCCCCGTTTTCCAGCAGCACCCTGCCGGCGGCGACCATGGTGCCGGCGGTGTCGATCATGTCGTCAATGACCACAGCCACCTTGTTCTTGACGTCGCCGATAACGTGCATGGCTGAGGCCTGATTGGGCCGGTCGCGGCGCTTGTCGATGATGGCCAGTCCGGCTCCCAGACGCTTGGCGTAGGAGCGGGCGCGCTCGACGCCCCCGGCGTCGGGCGACACCAGCACCACTTCCGAAGCCATGTGCCGGATGTGATCCAGAATGACCGGCTGCGCGTACAGGTTGTCCACGGGCAGATTGAAAAAGCCCTGGATCTGCCCGGCGTGCAGGTCAACGGTCACCAGACGGTGCATGCCGGCCGCGGTCAGGAAGTCGGCCACCATTTTGGCGCTGATGGGCGCGCGCGGGCTGACCTTTCTGTCCTGGCGGGAATACCCGTAGTAGGGAACAACAGCGGTAACGCGGCTGGCGCTGGCCCGTTTCAGGGCGTCCAGCATCAGGCAAAGCTGCATGAGATTGAAATTGACCGGCGCGCAGGTGGGCTGGATGACAAAAACATCGTCGCCCCGGACGTTGTCCCCTATTTCGATGCGGATTTCCCCGTCGCTGAACGTCTCGCACACCGTTGGCGTGATCCGGCAGCCGAGATGGTTGCAGATGGCAACGGCAAGCTGCGGGTTGGAACTGCCTGTCAGAATTTTAAGATTACCCGGCATGAGGAACCCGACCGGTTTACGTGTATGGGATTGTCAATCAAAAAGCCGCCGCAACGGCATTCGCGGCGGCGGCTTTTGTGGAAAATCTGGCAGGGGCGGAAGGACTCGAACCCTCGAATGACGGGACCAAAACCCGTTGCCTTACCAACTTGGCTACACCCCTGTATCACAATTTCTGCATATACACCGTCCAGCCGTCACTGGCAAGCGCTTTTGCAGTGACCCCGGCAGTGGATTCCTCGCGAAACAGCGCGAAAATACTGGAACCCGTGCCGCTCATGCGCGCCAGTTCGGCGCCGGCCTCGCAAAGCCGCGCGCGCAACCGGAAAAGTTCCGGCAGCCGGGCAAAGACGATCTCTTCAAAGTCGTTACCGGGCGGCGGCGCGCAAGCGAAGTCGTAAGTAGCGTGATGACCCGCTGATGTCAACCCGTGAGCACGAACTTTTTCGAATTTTCCTTTCCCCTCGTCGGAGGGCGGACCGCTGTCCGCCGAGCCGGCGCTTTCGGTCCCGCTCCGGAGTTCGTCCAGAGCGGCAAAGGCCCAGGCCGTGGAAACGGATGCCTCCGGGCAGACCAGCACCAGAAAATGCCCGGCGCAGGGGTTGGGCACGGGCACGAGCTTTTCGCCCACTCCGGTCGCTTTGGCGGCTCTGTCCAGCAGGAAAAAGGGCACGTCCGCGCCAACGGCCGCCGAGCCTTCAAGCAGTTCTTCCCGCGCCAACGGGGCATGCCCGGCTTTGACCGCTTCTTGCTGAAGATAGCGCAGCAGGGCGGCGGCATCGGCGCTGCCCCCGCCCAGCCCGGCCCCGTGGGGAATGCCCTTTTTCACTCGCACGGCCAGGGCCGGGGCAAAGCCCGTTTTGGCGGCATACCAGGCGTAGGCCTTGGTCAGGGTGTTGCGCTTCGGGTCAATGCCCGGCACGGAAAATTCCACCCGCATGCCTTGTCTATCCCCAGTCTTGTGTTGGGGAGTGTCGGCCGCATCGCCGCCCCGGAACACCTCCAGCGTGTCGTGCGGTTCGGACAACGGCACGAACAGCGTTTCCAGTTCATGGTAGCCGTTGGGCAGCCTGTCGCCCACGCGCAGGTACAGGTTGATCTTGCAGCCGACGCGCAGCACGGCAACGGGCGACGCAAGAGCCGGCATCAGGCGTTGCCGGAACCGAGGGTTTCCACGGTCAGTTCGTTGTTGGTGTACACGCAGATTTCCCCGGCAATGGCCATGGCGGCTCGGACAATGTCCTCGGCGCTCATGGCGTTTCCGCCGCCGTGGCGGCACAAGGCTCTGGCAGCCGCCAGGGCGTAAGGGCCGCCGCTGCCGATGGCCGCTATGCCGTCGTCGGGCTCGATAACGTCCCCGGTGCCGGACAGAATGAGAGTGGTGGAAGCGTCCGCAATCAGGAGCATGGCCTCAAGGCGGCGCAGATACCTGTCCTTGCGCCAGTCCTTGGCCAGTTCCACGGCGGCGCGCACCAGGTTGCCGTTGTATTCCTCAAGCTTGGCTTCAAAGCGCTCGAACAGGGTGAAGGCGTCGGCGGTGGAGCCGGCAAAGCCGGCGATCACGCCGCCCTTGTACAGGCGGCGCACCTTTTTGGCGCCGTGCTTCATCACAATCGCCTGTCCTATGGTCACCTGGCCGTCGCCGGCAATGGCGACGCCGTCGTTGTGCCGGACGGCCAGTATGGTGGTTCCTTTCAGTTCCATAAGATTCTCTCGTAACGGTGTTATGTAAGGTGCGGGAACGGCCCGAGGCCAGATCAGCGGCGCGACCATCAAAAGGGGTTTCCAAAGGGAGTCACTCCCTTTGGCCGCCGGAGGCAATACTACTCTTGGGCAACTTCAAAATGAATTTGCTCTAACAGGCCCTAGTCGCGCGGAAAGCGGTAGTGTCCGGTAATGCCCCTGCCGTACCAGAACATGAAGGCGTCCGACTCCGAGGCCACGGGGCCGTCGTTATGCAGCAAAAGGGGAATGCCGTCCGCATTGCGTCTATCAGATAAGATAGCAATGTGATCCGGGTTGGTAAAGGTCACGATGTCGCCGGGCTGCCAGCCGGCCAGATTTTCCCGGTCGCCGGGGATGATGCGGGTGGGCAGGCTGAGGCCGTGCCGGGCAAAAAAAGTTTTGAGGTTGGGCACGCGGCGGAAGTCAATGCTCGGGTCGGGCTTGGCGGCCCTGGGGTAAGCAGAGCGATTGGACCGGATATCGGCGTCCACCATGCTTTTCAGATCGTAGCCGGCATGGCGGAAAGCCCGCCAGATCACGTCGGTGCAGACTCCCTCGCTATCCGGGGGGTAGCCTCCCCGGTAATAGGCGCTACGGTAAAAGGGCCGCCGTTGCGCCTCCTCGCGGGCGCCGAGAATGAAATCGTCCGTGTCGCTGAGGCCGTTCTTGTTGGCGTCCCGCTTTGAGCGGATGCGGGGAAAGTCCTGCTCCGGGGCGGCTATTCCGCTGTTTTCAAATATGCCGAAAAAGGCGCGGCCCGGCGTGCCCGCGAAGGGTAATGCCAGGCAAGCGGCCAGCAGTGGAAGGACAATCCGCGCGATATGCCTTTGACCCGAGCGTGCGCGCATGCCGGTTCCGCGCCGTCAGGCGCTCGCTTCGTCAAAAAGCATGGCCAGGACCACTTTGGCGTCGTCTATGGTGGCGGAAATGCGCGAGCGCTCGTTGGGCGTGTGGGCGTTCGGCAAAAGGGTGGCCCAGACCACGGCGGGCAGGTTTTTGCGCCTGAGGCAGCCGGCCACGGTTTGCGCGCCCACGCCGCACACCCGGGCCTCGGTGCCGCGCAGCTTTTTCAGGGCCGAGGTCAGACGCAGCACAACGGGCGAATCGGCCGGGGTGGGCTCGGGCGCCTGCTCGCGCTGCACGATGTCCACCGTAATGGAGGCCCCGTAGCGCGCGCCCGTTTCCGAGGCAATGGCGCGCACTTCCTTTTCCACGTCGTCAAGGCTGTATTCGGGCAGCACACGGCAGTCCAGATAAAAAACGTCGCGGCCGGGCAGGGTGTTGATGTTTTCCACATTGGCCTCCTTTTTGGAGGGCACAAAGGTGGACCAGGAAGGCGAGAACATGGGGTTCTTGTTACGAAAAACGCGATACAGGCGCTCCAGTGCAATCACGCAGGCCGAGGCCGCCACCAGGGAGTTGACGCCTTCGTCAGGTGTGCTGGCGTGGCACTGTTTGCCAATGGCGGTCAGGCGCAGCCACAAGCTGCTCTTTTCGGCCACCTCCACCATGCCGCCGTCGCTGTCGCCCATGTCCGGCACCAGGAACAGATCGTCCGGGCCGAACAGTTCCGGCGCGGAGTCAAGCACGTGCGGCAGGCCGAGGCTCATGCCGGTTTCCTCATCGGCCACAAACAGGAGGCCCAGGGACAAATCCGGAACCCGCTTGTTGCGGATCAGGGCTTCGGCCGCCAGCATGGCCGTGACAATGGCCTGCTGGTTGTCCTCCACGCCGCGCCCGTAAACATGGTCGCCGTCCACCCGTAGTTCATGGGGCGGGCTGCGCCAGAGAGTGGCGTCGCCCGGCGGCACCACGTCCATGTGGCCGATAACCCAGAGGGTGCGGCCGCTTTTGCCCGGCACGCGGGCGGAAATGTTGGGACGAAAACCGGCGGGCACGCGCGGGTCCGGGCAGGGGTGGCGGTGGATGTCCGAAAGGCCCATGCGGGTCAGTTCGGCCCCGAGCCAGTTCGCTTTTTCGTGTTCGCCCGTGCCGCCGTTTTCCGGGCCAAGGGCCGGCAGGGCGGTCATTTTCCGCTGCCAGCCGATAACGGTTTCCCGTTGGGAATCCAGATAGTCGTACAGAGGCTTGAGCATGCCGTATCCTTGTTTCGCGCGGACCGTCGCGTGTTTCAATTCAAATAACCGGGCAAATCAATTTTGAAGTTGCCCAAGAGAATCATTGCCTCCGGCGGCCAAAGGGGGCCGGAGGCACAGGCCTGTGTGACTCCCTTTGGAAACCCCGTTTTGGGGTTAGGGCGGATTACTTCTCCAGCCGGTTGTACCGGGAATCATGAATCAACGCAAACGGCAGGGAAGAGAATATCTCCTCCCTGCCGCAATGGACGTCGCGAACCGCGGGTCTGAAAAGCTTAGCGTTTGCCCTTGGCGGCGCGCTTGGAGGCCTTCAGGGGGTTCACCTTGCCCTGGGCCGCCTGCACGGTCCGGGTGTGGGTGGAAAAGTTGCAGTTGCCCATGGTCCATTTGCTGGCCGGCATGGGGTAGCTG
Organism: Desulfovibrio sp.; assembly: GCA_031550695.1. Classification (GTDB taxonomy): domain Bacteria; phylum Desulfobacterota; class Desulfovibrionia; order Desulfovibrionales; family Desulfovibrionaceae; genus Frigididesulfovibrio. The sequence goes on from JAVBOI010000014.1 coordinate 16,649, forward strand.
GAGCAGTACTGCGCGCCCTCAAAATCGCGAACGCGGCCGCAGCCTTCACACTTGTCGATAACGGGCTGGAACACCGCGCCGTTGAACATCATGCCTTCGGGGGTCTGGGTGGCGCCCGGAAAGGCGTTGCTGGTCTTGCTCATGGGTATCCTCTTTGATCACGCCTTAAGGCGAAATAATAATGGCTTGCCGGTCAGCATTTAGCCATATCAAAGGAAAAGTCAAGCCTTTTTTCATACTGGCGTGCGGACTCCGGCGCGCCGGCTTTGACGCGTCCCGCCGTGCTGGTGTTATTCCGTGCTTTCCCTCGGCCGCAGTCGGGGCAGGGAGGTCGCGGCGACAAGTACGGCCATGATCGCGGCCAGCGCCGTGCCGGAGGCAATGGCCCCGGCCGGTCCGATCAGCCCGGTCAAGGCGCCGAACAAAAGCGGCCCGACATTCTGACCCAGCCGCAGCAAAACGGCGTTGGCCGCCATGAGGCCGGCCCGCTGTTCATCCGAAGCCTGGCCCGTGAGCAGGGTGGAAGCAAGGGGGATGTTCAGGCCCTGGGCAAAGCCGTAAACCGTGATCGGCAGCGGCAGCAGCCAGAGCGCGGATGTTCCGGCCAGGGAACAGAGGGCGGCGGCATACAGGCCGCAACTGGCGAGCAGCAGAGCCCGGGTGGAAGCGCGGCGGTACAGCAGGGGCAGCAGCAGGGCGGCCAGGCCCGAAGCCAGGGAAGACACGGCGATGATCAGCCCGGATTCCAGGGTGCTGGCCTGGAATTTCTGGCTGGCCAGCAGAGGAAATGCGGTGATGATCGGGCCGGAAAGCATGGTGAAGGTAAGCAGGGTCAGGGCGAGCAGCACCATGGTCTGCTTCTGCCGCGCGCAGGCAAGAACTTCGCCGGCATAGGCGCGGAAAGAACCGCGCTTTTCCGGCCGCAACAAAGGCAGCCGTGCGGCCAGAGCGGCCACGGGCAGGGCCGGCAGGCAGAGGAGAAAAGGCAGGTTCCAGTGCAGCATGGACAAGGCGCCGCCCAGGGCCGGGCCGGCTGCCGTGCCCAGTCCGAGAAATATGGCGCTGCGGCTCATGGCTTTAAGGCGCTGCTCGCCCTGCCAGGTGTCGGCGATGATGGTGGCGTACAAAAGCCCCAGAGGGGCGCTGCCCGCTCCCTGAAGGGCGCGGAAGAACAGCAGTTCGGAAAAAGTGCGGGCGAACATGCAGCACAGGCCGCCAAAGGCGAACAGCAGCAGGGCGGGCACAAGCACCCGCTTGCGGCCGTAACGGTCGGCCCACACGCCCACCAGGGGAACGCACAGCAGGCCGGGCAGGGCAAAGGCGGAGATGATTTTCCACGATTCTTCCGGGGGCGCGTCAAAGTGGGCGGCCAGCAGGGGCAGGGACGGCAGCAGGCTGGAAATGCCCATGGTCGTCAGCAGGGTGAGGCCGCAGACCAAAGTGAGCATGGATCGGTTCATGATTGGCCGCCGGGATCATCCGGGGCGGGCGGCTCGTCTTCCACAACGGCCTGTTCCCCCCGGAAGCGGCGGTACAGCGCGAAACCGAGCAGGGAAGAAAGGACAAAAAGCACGGCGGAAAGCGAAACGCGCCAGGCAGGGTCTATCCTGATGCCGCTGCCGAGCAGGGCGAAAATGACGGTCTGCGGCAGATAGCCGATGGCGGAACCGCCGATGAAGGACAGGGCCGGAATGCCGGTGACCCCGGCCACCAGATTGGTCAGGGCGTTGTTGCCCATAGGAAAGCAGCGCACGGCAATGGTCATGGCAAAGGGGCTGTGGGACAGAAAGGCGTCCAGACGCTGAATGCGCTTGCCGAAACGGCGCTGCAAAGTGGATCGGGCCAGCAGGCGCGAATAAAAAAAGGCGCCGGCGCACCCGATCACCAAGCCGACGCTGCTGAAAACCACGCCGAGCAAGGCGCCAAAGGCGTAGCCGCCAAGGGCGCTCAAAGCCTGCCGGGGCACGCCGAGCGGCGAGAGCAGGGCCACCAGGGCCAGATAGAGCAGTACGCCGCTGGCGACCAAGCCGCCCCCGGCAGGGTCGCGCAAATGCGAATCCGCCCAGGAAGGCTCCAGGATATGCTCCAGCCCGAAAACCCTGGCGAACACCACTACCCCGGCCAGGGTGAGAAAGAGCACGCCGAGTTTCAGTACAGGCAGGAAAAGACGCAGGGAGTTTTTCCCTCCGCTTTCCGGCGGGTTCTGGCGGAGAAAAGGCAACAGCCGGAAAAGAAACATGGCGATACCGGGTAAAAGGTTCCGGGAAAAATTTACCAAAGAGAAGCGTCGTACCACAAAAAGGGGATTCCAAAGGGGGTCACCCCCTTTGGCCGCCGGAGGCACATACGAAGCTCTTGGGCAACTTCAAAATTACTGTATTTCTAGTTGCGTTCTTTAATCCGGTAGTTGAAGTGCCGGGCCTGCATCCAGCGCACGGCCAGCAGATCGTACAGGGCGCTGAAGGCCCGGTCCCACACGCCGTACTTGGATGTTCCATGGATGCGGGGCCGGTGGTTCACCTGCACTTCGGCCACCCTGGCGCCCTGCATTTTCATGAGGGTGGGAAAAAAGCGGTGCATGCCCGTGAACATGGGCAGCCGGCGGGCCATGGCCGCTTGCAGCACTTTCAGCGAGCAGCCCGTGTCCTTGACCGTTTCGTGCGACAGGCGGTTGCGTATGGCGTTGGCGATTTTCGAGGACACGCGTTTGACCAGGGTATCCTGCCGCCTGGCCCGCCAGCCGATGACCATTTCATGGTCCGGACCGTACATGTCGAGCAACCGGGGAATATCGGCCGGGTCGTTTTGCAGGTCGGAGTCAAGGGTTACGAATATTTCGCCGCGTGCCTCTTGAAATCCGGCCGCAAAGGCGGCAGACTGCCCCTTGTTTTCCGCAAAGGCGATATAGCGCAGACGGGGCTCTTTGGCGGCAAGATCGCGAATGACTTGCAGGCTGTTGTCCCGGCTGCCGTCGTCCACGAGAAGCGCTTCCCAGTCGCGGTTTTGCGCGGCCATGGCCTTGCGGATTTCCTCCAGCAGAACCGGCAGGTTGTCTTCTTCGTTATAGACGGGGATAATCAGGCTGACCAGCGGGTTTGCCGGCGGGAAAAGCGTTTGCGTCATAAGTGTGGGTTTCCTGAGGGTCGTGAATTGCGGGCAAAGATACAGCAGTCGTTGCCGCTTGTAAATATTGTCCGGATTATGGATGATCCGGCAAAGGGGTGGGAATATGGCGCATAAGGCCAGACCGGAGGATATCCGGGCGGTGGTTTTTGATTTCGACGGCACGCTGGCCGTGCAGACGCTCGACTTTGGCGTTATGCGCGAGCGGGCCGTGGCGGCGCTGTCGCGTTTTGCCCCGGTGGCGGACAAGGCCACGGAGCCGATGATGGAGGAACTGGACCGGGTATGCGCATCCCTGGACGCGGCCACGGCCGCCAAAGCCAGGCAGGCCACCATGGACGCCATTGTTGAAGTGGAACTTGAAGCGGCCCGGCATTCGCGTCTTTTCGTCCCGGTGCGGCCCATGCTGGCCGCCCTGCGCCGGCGGAACGTAGCCTGCGCCGTGATTACCCGCAACATCTGGCCGGCCATACGGATGGTGTTTCCCGACGTGGACGAGCATTTTGCCTGCGTGCTTACCCGCGACGACGTGGATCAGGTCAAACCGCATCCGGCCCACCTGCAAAAAGCCCTGGACATTATCGGCTGCGAGCCCGGGCAGGCGCTGATGGTGGGCGATCACCCCATGGACATCCAGGTGGGCAAGCGCGTGGGCACGCTGACCGCCGGGGTGGCGGGCGGGCATGTGCCACTGGAGAAGCTGGCCCTGGAAAATCCCAACTGGCTGGCAGAAAACGTGGGAGAGCTGATGCGCATGATAGGCATTATGGAATAGCCTGGCCTGAAACAGAAAACGAAGGGGGGGGACGCTGTAACAAACGGCGTCCCCCCTTCGTTGATGATAACCCCTGAAACAGTCCACTCGTCTCTGAATGCGCGGGTCAAGGGGGCCGCTGCCCCCTTGTGGGGTGTGGGGCAAAGCCCCACTTCGACCATGTTGGCTTCGTCCTTTTTGTTCCGCCCCGGCCGAGCTACCGCACCTCGTACACCCTGGCGTAGGTGTTGTCGAACACGAGCTTGAAGTAGGGGGCGATGGCCGGGTCATCCCTGGCGCAGACCAGCAGCTGTACCATCATGGTGTTGTAGAACACCTCGTCCACCACCATTTTGTCGTTGACGGCGGTGGAATGGGGAAAATACCCGCGCTGCATCGTCCAGAATTGCTCGATCACCTCGGCTATCTCGTTGTCCGGCTGGTTGTATTCCGAACTTTGGGTGTTGAAGATAAAGCGATACGCGCCGTAGCGGTTGTATGACAGGCGCTCCAATCCCTTGGGCTCGAAGATGTCTATGCTGCCGGCGTAAACGGGCTGAGAGTTCTCCGGCTGGATGACGCCGGTGTCCACGTTGAACTGGATGGCCTGGGACAGGTTGTTCATCAGCGAGCCGGAAGCCTGTTTGGTCTCGAAGTTCCACGAACCGTAGCGCGTTACCCAGAGGCCCAGGCGGAGCAGCTCAAAACTCACCACCACATACTGTTTGCCCGGCGCTTCTATCAAAGGCTTGCGCCGGTCGCCAAGATCCCGCATCAACTGTTGCGCCTGGGTGGCGGTCAGGCCGGAAAAGACGTTTCCGGGAATATTGCCCTTGTTGGCCGTGTATTTGATGATCTGGCGGGCAAAACGGGGGTCGGCCGTGGTGTAGACGGCGGCCGGCAGAAACAGGGACGGCCCCCCGTGCCTGGCTCCGTCCGCTATGGTGTGCCGGCGGGCAAAATGGTGCGTGGCGTAGCCCCAGTCCCACCAGTTCCAGACCAGATCGTCCTGTTCCGAATTGTCCTTGATAAAGGTCAGGGCCTCTGCCTGTTCGCGGCTGATGATCGGTCCCTGGGTGTAGTCCGGCAACAGGGCGATCAGGGGCCAGGACAGGCAGACGGTGCAGACCAGACAGGCCGCCAGCCGGGCCGCTCCGCCCCAGGAAGGCGCGGCGTTTACCAGGGGAGAAAGGGAAAATGAGGTTTTTCCGGCTGCCTGCCGGCGAGAACGCCGCAGGCGCGGCAGGATCAGGCGAAAGAACAGGATCTCCAACAGCAGCCCCGCCTCTATGCAAAAGGCCAGCATCAGGGCCGGCGGCGCGAACATGATCATGCGCGCGCCCATGCGCAGGCTGAGCAGGGAAAGGGCCAGCGGCGGCACGAACCAGATGAAGGCCGGCGTGACAACCAGGCGGTAGAGAAATGTAATAAAACAAATAAGTGTTATTATTTCAATTGGATAAATATATATAAGCAGTTCGGGCAAGGCAATGGTCTGGACCTCGATGATGGATTGGGCCACCGAGGGGAACACCAGCGGGTCCTGAATGGCGGGCGAGGCCGAGGACATGTCGCCGCTTCTGTTCACATAGGCGGCGAAAGATTGCAGCATGGCATTGTAAATGGAACTGTCAAAGGCCAGGGCGATAACGCCGAGCCAGGCCAAAAGCAGAAAGGTCCGGTGCCGGAGCAGATCGCGCCAGAATCCGTACGAGATCAGGCGGCGCACGGGATGCGCCAGGTTCTGTGCCAGGTTCTGTGCCAGGACGGCCGGTTTTCGGGTCAGCAGCAAAAAGCCGTAGTAGGCCAGGGCGACGGCCGCGCCTTCCAGGCCGCGCAGCAGGGGCAGGGCATGGCACAGGGCCGCGGCGAGCAGCGGCGTCCGCCCACCCGCCGGGCCGAGCACAAGGATAAGCAGGGGCAGGATCAGGGCGGAAAAACGCACCAGATACGGAAAAAACGAATGCCAGTCCTGCATCCAATAGCCGAACAGGCCGGATAGCATAAGCAGAAGTATCCAGGGCCAGGACAGGGCGGCGCGCTGCATTTCCAGGGGCGGCACGGAAAAAACGCCCGCCGCGGCGGCATTTCTGCCGAAAAACCAGCGGGAAACCGGCGGATCAATCGCTACGCCCCGGCTTTCCGGCAGGGAGGCCACCGGGACGGTATCCGCCGGCTCTTGGGTAGCGTTCTGATCGTTCGGCTTGCTTTTTCGCCGGAACAGCCCCCAGATCAGTTCCGGCGGACTGGTCAACCAGGGGGTGAGCCACAGGGCCGGGATCAGCCCGAGAAGCACGGAAAAGAGCAGAACCACAAGGTCCGTGTCGTAAAATCCCAACAGGGTGCGGGCGCAAAAGGCCGGCGCCAGGGAAGACAGCACGCCGGCGCACAGCCCGGCATAGGGGTAGCCCAGTCCCCAGCCCCACAGGAACACGCCCACGGCCAGAATGCCGCCCATGAGCGGCGGCAGCCAGAATCCCACCAGTGCCGGGGTTGTGCCCAGGGTTTCCGCCAGCAGGCGAGCCAACTCCGACATGGGATGGCCGACGCCGAACTCAAAGCCTTCGGCCCCGGCAATCCAGTGATAGGCGTCGTGGGTGGCGAGCAGGTATTCGTCACCCAGGCGGTAGGCCGGGTTGTCCCAGTAAGGAAGTTCCAGCAGGCGGGCGGCAGTGGTCAGGCCAAAGGTCAGAAAGAGGCAGATGAAAAAGGGCAGCAGGCGAGGCCGCCCGGCCGTCATTCCGTCAACGCGGATGTCGGGCGGAAGAAAAAAAGGAGCGGTCAGAAAGAGGTAGCGACGGTTCCAGCCAAGCATACGGTGTTCCAGAACAAGATGAACCGGTTGTGAAAGCGTGATCAGTCTTTTCGCAGGGCCCAGAAATGACGGGAAGCGTCGGCAACGGTGTACTGCGTCCCGGCCGCCGTTGTCCAGCCCTTTGGCAGGGCAACGGGCAGGGGGGAAAGGGTGAGAAAAACGCAGAACCCGCCGGGGGCCAGATACGGCTCCACCAGGCCCAGCAGCTTTTCCCAGGGCATGAAGGCGCGACTGACGATCAGGTGGGCCGGGTCTTGCGTCGGCATGAATTGTTCGACCCGGCCCTGAAACACCGTCGCCCCCTCCAACGGGCAGGCGGCCAAAACCGTGCGCAGGAACAAGGCGCGCTTTTCCCGGGCTTCCACCAGAGTGTAGTCGCCGGCTTTCCAGATCATGCGCAGGGGCAGGCCGGGCAGGCCCGCGCCGGAACCCAGATCCCAGCAGCGGGGCAGGGCCGGCAGGGCAAGGGTGGCCAGAAACGCGGCCAGATGAAAACTGTCCGCCACCAGCAGGCGGAGCATGTCCTGCCAGGCGGTGGGGCCCACCAGATTCATCACCCTGTTCCATTTGCCCAGCAGGGACAGATAGACGGTCAGGGAAGACAGAGCCGCGTCGTCCAGCGAAAAGCCGGAAGCTTCGCAGATCGCCCGTACATTCTTGGGAGTGCAGTCATTGGCGGGAACGGTCATGGTCGGGGCGGTCGACGGAGCGCGAAAAAGGGTTTCCTTTGGGCCTGGCGGTCAAAGAGAACGATAGAAGCGGCGGCGTCGGGCGAATTGCCGAAGCCGCCGCTTCTACTACATATAGTCCGGGTCGATGGCTGCCTGTCCGTCGGCGAGCATGAGCTTGACGAACTGAACGGAATATTCGTCCACAGGCACAATGGGAAACGACTGCCGGCACATGTCGCAGGTGATCATGGTGGGCTGCGGAGGCGCCACCAGGGGCAGTTCGCGCTGACAATAGGGGCAGGCGTAGAAAAAAACCAGCTCCATGCTCATGGGTTTGACCGGGGCGACGGGGCGACGGGACACGGCTATTCCTCCACCAGGCTCTGGCCGGCCATTTCTTCGGGAACGGGCATGTCCCACAGGCGCAAGATGGTCGGGGCGATGTCGCCGAGCTTGCCGTTGCGCAACGCGCGGGGGGCGTCTTCGTCCATAAGGATGATGGCCACGGGGTTTTTGCTGTGGGCGGTCTGGGGATGGCCGTCCGGGGTGAGCATTTCCTCGGCGTTGCCGTGATCCGCGGTCATGAGCAGCCGCCCTTTGCGCGCCTTCACGGCCGTGACGATGCGGCCCACGCAGGCGTCCACGGCCTCGCAGGCCTTGACGGCCGCCGGAATGATGCCGGTGTGCCCGACCATGTCCAGGTTGGCCAGGTTGCAGACCACAAAGTCGTAGCGGCCGGATTCCCATTCCGCGATCAGCAGGTCGGTCACCTCATACACGCTCATTTGCGGCTTCAAGTCGTAGGTGGCCACATCGCGGGGCGAGGGAATCAGGCGGCGGTCTTCGGCCGCGAAGGGTTCTTCCCGGCCGCAGTTGAAAAAGTAGGTGACGTGGGCGTATTTTTCCGTTTCCGCGATGCGCAGTTGCCTGTAGCCGGCTTCGGAAACCACCTGCCCCAGGGAGTTGTTCATGTCCTGGCGCAGAAAGGCGGCCGGCATGGGCAGCGAGGAATCGTAGTGGGTCATGGTGGCAAAGGCGGACAGTTTGGGCGGCCTGCCCCGGTCGAATTCGGCAAAATCCGGATCATACAGGCAGCGGGAAAGCTGGCGCGCCCGGTCGGCCCGGAAGTTGAAAAAAAACACCGCGTCCCCGTCCCGAATCAGGCGGGGCGGGTTGGCGCTGTCGGCGATTATGCGCGGCGTGATGAATTCGTCCGTTTCACCGGCGTCATAGGCGGCCTGCACCGAGGCCACGGCATCGGCGAACACCGGGGCCTTGCCGTTGACCAAGGCGTCCCAGGCCCGCTGCGTGCGGTCCCAGCGTTTGTCGCGGTCCATGGCGTAGTAGCGGCCAGAAACCGTGGCCACGCGCGCGTTCGGCTTCAGCTTGTCCGTCAACTGCCGCATGAAGCCGAGACCGGAATCCGGAGCCGTGTCGCGCCCGTCCATAAAGGCGTGGACCGCCACCGGCACGCCGGCCGCAAAGGCCGCGTCCAGCAGGGCGAACAGGTGGTTGATGTGGCTGTGCACGCCGCCGTCGGACAAAAGGCCCATCAGGTGCAGGGTGCCGCCGCTTTTCTTGGCCGCGGTCATGGTTTCCACAATAACCTGGGTGGCGGCAAAGGAGCCGTCTTCCAGGGTTATGTCGATGCGGGTCATGTCCTGGTAAACGATGCGGCCGGCGCCGATGTTCATGTGGCCCACTTCCGAGTTGCCCATGTATCCGGCCGGCAGACCCACGGCCCGGCCGGAGCATAAAAGTTCCGCGCGCGAGGGCAGGGCCAGCAGGGCGTCGATATTCGGGGTGGCGGCAAGGGAAACGGCGTTGGCCGGTCCGGGGGGCGCCTGGCCCCAGCCGTCAAGAATCAGCAAAAGGGTGGGGGTAATAGGGGTGGGCATTTATGCCTCCTTTCGAGTGTCGGCCAGCACGCCGGCGGAGGGCCAGAGATCGTCGAGCCGGAAAAACACGCGGCTGTCGGGCTGAAAAATGTGCACGACCACGTCGTTGAGATCCAGCAAAATCCACTGGCCCACAACGTATCCCTCCATGCTCAGACACTCGAAATTTTCCTCGCGGGCTGATCGCAGCACGTGATCAGCCAAACCCTGGCCGTGCCGCGCGGACGTTGCCGTGACAATGACCACGGCTTCCCACGGGCCCGTTTCTTTGGACAAATCAAGAGCGAGCATGTCCGCGGCTTTTTTGTCGAGCAGCCAATCCACGATATTTTTAACTTTCCGCTCGGTGGCAATGGTGGAATATATATGTTTTTTCGCGCGCATAGATCCTCATGATGGCGTTGTGATGACGTTTCGGGCCGTGCGGGAAGTGCGCCCGGCGACTCCGTTGCGTTCAGCTGATCATGCTACAGCATTTGGCGCGGCGGTGCAAATTAAAGATGAAGGAAACCGGGAAAAAGAAAAATTTTTGCCGGCAAGATCGAACGAACTGCTGACATCGCGAAAAAGCGCGCAACAGCTCAGGGAAACATCCTCTGCCCATTTTTCAGGCAGGGCGTCAGGTTGCCTGATAAAAAAGCCTTTTTGTCTCAATTCGTTGGGGGCATTTGCCTAAAAAATGGGCAACAGGCGTACCCTTCGGCGGCACGCGGACGCGGGAACGGCGCAAAATCCTCGCGGGCAGGGGCATAGGAAGGTCGGTACGCTATTTGCTTTTACCGGCAGTCGCCCGGCCGCATCATACGGATTGGGACGAAGTAACGCCAACCCCGGAAAACCATTATGAAAAAGCGCTCTTTTTTTTCACTCTGCGTGTTGGCCCTGTTCCTGACTTTTTCCCTGGCCTCGGCGAGCCATGGCGCTGAAGAAAAAAAGGCTTCCGGCGGAACCTCCGGAGCGACGCCGGGCAAACTTGTCGGGCCGGTCACGGACGAGATGAAAACCCTGCACGCCCAGGCCTGGCGGTATCGCGCCGCGACGTATGAGCTCTACTGCGACGACTCGCAGGCTCTGGCCCGCACGGTATACGGCATTGCCCTGCACGCCGGGGACATTGACGCCAGCCTGGCGCCGGAGCGTTTCATCAGGGGGGCGCGCGGCTACCATTACAGCGTCGGCCAGATGTGCGATTGGATCAATGATCTGATGAGCAAAAAAGGGGAGGAGCCGCGCTTTGACGAACTGGTCCTGCTGGGACTGTTGTTGCAGGACCGGGTTGTGACCGTGCGCGAAGGGCGTTTTGTTCCCACCGGCAGAATCAAGCACGTGCTGGGCGCGGCGCCGGGCGCCAAGCGTTCCTTTGCCGACAACCTGCGCCACGAGCGCCTGCATATTTTCTGGGATGAGAACGCGGACATGCGCCGGCAGACGGAAAAACAGTGGCGGGCGCTCAGCGCGGCGGAAAAGGACAAGGCCCGCAAGGCCCTTGCCCAGTACGCCCAGGGCAACGAAGAACAACTCATGGAGGAATGGGCCATTTATAACGCGGAACAATCTAACCGAGATATGCAATAAGGAGACGCCATGAACCGTATGCGCGCGCTTTTCGGGCTTCTGTTTCTGCTGATGCTGTCCCTGCCCCACACCAGCCAGGCGGCGGGCAGACTCAACTTCATGCTTACCAACCTGACCGGGCTGGACATCACCGACGTGGTGATTTCCCCCACTTCCTATCCCAATTACCGCAGCGAAAACCTGTTGAAAACCAGCCTCGATCCGAACACCCGCCTGTATATCGGGCCCAACTATTACGGCGAGCAGCGCTATTGGAATATTGAGGTTCAATGGTCCAACGGCTACAAAATGAGGTTCACCCACAATCAGCTTACCCGCTACAACTCGTATGCGGTATATGCCGACAACCGCGGCGTGCGCATGCGTCAGGGCTATGAAGAGCGTTATGCCCGCTACAACAGCGGTCCTGCGGCCACCATGTTCGCCGGTTCCCAGCCCAACGTGTCCGTGTCCGTGGGCGTGCCGGAAAAGGTCAATGTGAGCAAGGGCAGGCTGGTGGCGGACGCCTCCAAGGGCAACGTGGGCAAGAGCTCGCGCCGTTCCCGCGACCTGGTGTTTGAAGACAGCGAAGACACCGGCGATACCGTGCCGCGCGTGGAAGATACCGACGCCGCCGCCGCCAAGGGCGAAGTGATCGCGCTCAAGACCACCGTGGAACTTACCCGCGACGGCGCGACCAGTACCGTGCTGCCCACCGAGGAATTCAAAAGCGGCGACAAGGTGCGCCTGCTGTTCTCCGCCAACCGCGACGGTTTTGTTTACTGGCTGACCAAGGGCACCTCGGGCCAGTACCAGGTGCTGTACCCCTCGGCCAAGGCAGGCATGGACAACGCCGTGGCCAAGAACAAGGAATACACCGTTCCGGCCAAGGGCGCCTGGCGCTTTGACGACAAGAAGGGCACGGAAACCCTGGTCTGCATGCTGTCGCCCAACCGCATCGAAAGCCTGGACAAGGCGGTGCAACTGGCCGGCGAAGGCAAGGGCGACGAATCTTCCCAGATTATCGCCGCCATGATCGACAGCCACGAGAAGAAGCGCACTTCGCGCGATCTGGTCTTTGAGGAAGAAAACGAAAACGACGTGAACACCAAGACCCAGGTGGCCGACGGCAAGGAAGCCTTTGTGGCTACCTACGAACTGGAACACCAGTAAGCGGTCCGCCCAAAGGGCGGCCGGAGCCGGAGGGCGCTTTTGCCGGGCGCCCTCCGGCCGCCGTACATGGCGCGGCCACACGGCGAAAACGGCAAGGATGTCCATTTCCAGGGCAAATTAGCTTTGAAATTTTACACTTCAATTAGGCAAAAAAATGGGGTTTCCAAAGGGGTTCAACCCCTTTGGCCGCCGGAGGCAATACTATTCTTGGGCAACTTCAAAATGAATTTGCTCTAGCGGCACGGCCCGCCAGGAAGCGGCGCCGGCAGGAGGCTGTATGCGCGGAAAATATTTCTCTTTGTGCCTGGCGGCGCTTTTGGCCATTTGCCTGACCGGGGCGGATTTTTCGCTCCCGGCGGCGGCTTCGGCGGCCAGCCGGGATCTTGTTTTTGAGGACGACGATGGCAAGGGCGCCGCGTCCGGAACCAACCGGGATCTGGTGTTTGAAGAGGACGGCGGCAAGCCCCAGAAACGCACCGACGATCTGGAACCCAAAACCAACAAAAAATATACGGCCGCGGACCTCAACGCTATGTACCAGAAAGGCGAAAGCTTGCGCAAGGCGGACAGGGACGCCGAAGCTGTGCCAATTCTGGAGGAATACGTGGCCGGGGCCAAGGCCCTGGTGGGCGAGGACCACGATGCGGTCGTCAACGGCCGTTACTCCCTGGGCTTTGCCGCGAATGATTCGGGCGACTTTCGCAAGGCCGCCTTTCATCTTTCCAAGTTTCTGACCGCCCTGACTCAGGACCAGGGGCCGGAAGCCCTGCCGGACAACCGGCTGCTCGTTCCCCTCATTCTGGGTATGGCCCAGAACAAGATTGGCGATGCCGACGGCGCCATTGTCACCATGAACGCCTATTTGCCGATGCTGGCCAAAAAATGGAGCAAAAAGCACGACATGGTGGCCAGGTGCCTGGATGTCATGGCCGAAGCCGCCATGCAAAAGCATGAATATGAGCTGGCAGCGAAAGCTTACGAGAAAGCCCTGGGCTACTGGATAGCCGCCGAAGGCAAAACCAGCCGGAATGCCGTCAGCGACGCCAATGCGCTGGCCGACGCCCACGCCAAGGCCGGCGCGCCGGCCAAGGGGCTGGCCGTGCTGCGGGATACGGATCAGGCCCTGAGCAAGGCCCAAAAGCCCGACATGGAGTTGCTTCTGGCGGTGAGGAACAACATAGGCGGGAGGCTCTCGAATATGGGCCGCTACGATCAGGCCCGGCAGGTGTATGAAGCGGTTTTAGCCATGGAAATAAAGGTCAACGGCAAGGATTCCGAGAGCGCCCTGAAAGTTCTGGGCAACGTGGGCCTGATGTGGGGCCTGCTCGGGGACCATAAAAAGGCCCTGGAGTTCAAGTTGCAAGCGCTGGACGGCCTTACCCGCGTCCTGGGGCCGGACAAGCCGGGAACCATTCGCGCCGCCGCCTCCACGGTTGACACGTATAACGCCCTCAACCGGTATGACGAAGGGCTCGCGCTGGCGGAAAAAAACCTGGACATCTGCCGCAAGGCTCTGGGCGAAAACGATTTATTGACCTTACAAAGCAGAAATACTTTGGGCAAGATGCAGTCAAGGGTCGGCGAATACGACAAAGCTTTGAAAACTTATGAAGACAACCTGGCCGCCATGCGGGGCGTACTGCCCGAGGGGCACCCGGAGATTATAACGACCTGGGAAGGCATCGCTATTATTTACGGCAATCGTGAAGACGCCGGCAAGAACCCCGCCAAGGCGGCGGAGTACCTGAGCATGGTGTGGAAAGCCAAGGAAAGCCGGCAGGGCCAGACGCACCCGAACACCCTGGGTGCGGAGCTCAACTACATCGCCAGCCAGAAGGATTTGAAAAAGTACGCTGAGGCCAGGGCGCATCTGGAGCGGGTTCTTCCGGTGATGGAAAAAAACCTTGGCCCGCAGGACAGGACGTATCTCAGAGCCAGATGGATTTTAGGCGCGATTTACAGGGATATAGGCGAACCGGCCAAGGCCGCTGAAATGCTCAAGGAACTGCTGTTTGACGTCAAAGCCTCCGGCAACGCCCGTCTCTTCATGGACGTCAGCGGAGAGCTGAGCAAGGCGCTCAAGCAGGCGGGCGATCTGGACTCGGCCGCTTTTTTCGGCCAGCAGGCCGTGGCCGCCGGGCAATCCTTGCGCAAAAATCTGGCCAAGTCGGCTTCGGAGGTGCGTAGCGCCTTTGCCCGCAGCATGACCTCCACCTACCAGGAACTGGCCGACATCCTGATGGCCCAGGGCAAGGTAGCCGAAGCGCAGCAGGTGATGGCCCTGCTGAAAGCGGACGAACTGGCCGACGTGGGCGGCGGTGCGGCCGGTTCCGGCAGTGCCGGTTCCGGAGCGGCCGCGCCTGGCGCGGGCCGGGCGGATCGGGCCGGCACGGGCACGGCGGCGTCTTCCGCCTCCATCCTGGCCGGCGTGAACGCGGAAACCGCCAAACGCTACCAGGAGATCAGCGACAAGCTGGTGGCCCTGGGCGAGGAACAACGCGTGCTGTTGGAACGCAAGAACAGCGGCGAAACCTTGAGCGACGCCGAGGAAGCCCGGCTGAAAACCCTGCGCCAGGATATGACCGCGGCCCGCAAGGTGTTCACCTCCTTTGTGGACAGCCTGTCGGCCGAGCTTTCCAAGGGCAAGGACAAGCGCACGGCCGATCTGGGCAACCTGGAAACCTACCAGCGTCTGCTGACCAGCATGGGCGAGGGCACGGTGCTGTTGCAGACCATTCTGACTGAAGACCGGCTCTGGTTGATCCTGACCACACCCAACGCGCTCGTCGCCAAGGAAAGCCCCCTCAAGGTGGCGGAACTGCCCCGCATGGTCACGGCCTTCCGCAAGGTGCTGCAGGACCCGGACGTGGACGCCCGGCCCCTGGCCAAAGAGTTCTACGACGCCATTGTCGGCCCGCTGGCCCCTTCCCTGGATCAGGCCGGGGCCAAGACCGTCATGTTCTCTCTGGACGGGCAACTGCGCTATTTGCCCATGGCCACCTTGTACGACGGGCAGAACTGGCTGGTGCAAAAGTACGCCGTCACCCTGTTCAACGAGGCCACCAAGGCCAGCCTGGCCGTACCCCAGGCGGGCAATTGGCGTGTGGCCGGCCTTGGCGTAACCAAGCAGCACAAGTTCGGGCGCGGCACTTTTCCGGCCCTGCCCTCGGTCAAGGATGAGCTGAAGTCCATTGTCAAGAACAAGGATAGCGAGCAGGGAGTGCTTCAGGGCACCATGACCCTGGACGAAGGCTTTACCAAGGAAAAGCTGGCCGAGGTGCTGGAATCGGGCGCGCCCGTGGTGCATCTGGCCACACACTTCCACTTTGAGGCCAAAAAGCCGGAAGATTCCTTCCTGCTTCTGGGCGACGGCACCGGGCTGTATCTGCCGCAGATCGAAAGCGAGGACTTCAAGTTCAAGTCCGTGGATTTGCTGGCCCTGTCCGCCTGCCAGACCGCTCAGGGCGGTGTGGACGCCACGGGCAAGGAAATCGAAGGCTTTGGCGCGCTGGCCCAGAAACGCGGGGCCAAGGCTGTCATGGCCACGCTCTGGCCGGTGAATGACGAATCCACCGGCATGTTCATGTCCAACGTATACCGCCTGCACGAGGACAAGGATAAAAAGCCCTCTATCGCCGGCTGCATGCGCCAGACCCAGATGGCGATGATCGACGGCCAGCTTAAAGGCTCGGAAAGCTTCGCCCACCCCTATTTCTGGGGGCCGTTCGTGCTCATGGGCGACTGGCGATAGAGCAGATTAATGAAGTTGTCTAAGAACAGTATTGCCTCCGGCGGCCAAAGGGGTTGAACCCCTTTGGAAACCCCATAAAGTGACGATGCCCCCGTAACGCTTGCAAGCGTTACGGGGGCATTCATTATCAAAGAAATGGAGGTGTTCTCCCTCTCGGCGACTCCCGCAAACCGGCCTCCGCCTCTTGCCTAAGCGGAATCGATGCGGTAACACCATGAGGAAG
The DNA here is from genome assembly GCA_031550695.1 of Desulfovibrio sp. Lineage (GTDB taxonomy): Bacteria > Desulfobacterota > Desulfovibrionia > Desulfovibrionales > Desulfovibrionaceae > Frigididesulfovibrio. The sequence continues at coordinate 32,611 of JAVBOI010000014.1, forward strand.
GGGAGCACGGATTTTTCCGGAATGCTCCCTTTCCGCACGCTCCGCATTCAACTGACCTCAGCCCACCATAAGGAGAACACAGTGTATACGGTATTCAGTTTTCTCGCCTATGCCGCGCTGGCTTGTCTTGTTATCGCCCTGTGGAAACCCCGGATTTACCCCCTGAAAAATCCTACCAGGGCCAAAGCGGCTGGCTTTTACCTGGTGGCGTTTATAGTCTTTTTTGTCCTTTCCGGTTTTGGCGGTCCTGGCGATTCCCAGCGCGGGACGCTTTCCCCTTCGGCTTTGCAAGAGGCCGGCCAGCCCGCTTCCGACAAGGTCGCGACTCTGTCCGTATTGAAAAAGGAAAAAGTCGCCATGCCCGGCAACGGACGCAACCGTCTGCAAGTGACCCTGTGTATGTATGAGGACCAGGCCGGCGCGACGCAGCAGGACCTTGTGTCCATAGCCACCCGGGAAGCCATGAAATACCAGAAGGAAAGCGGCGCTCCGGTGGTGCTGCTGAGCCTGGTCAGTCAGAAGGCCGAGAATGCCCTGGGCGAAATGCCGCTGGCGCACGTTGTCTATATTCCCGACGGCAAGGGCTTTGACGGCGCGTCCAAGGCGACCTCGCCGTGGGAAACCCTGCGCGCGGCCAAGCGGGGTTTTTCCGAATCCGAACTGAAGTACCTGCACCTGTGGGCCAAAAATTACCGGAACTACCAATCGTCGTCCGGCGCGCGGGAAAAAGCGCTTGATGCCGCCGTCAGCGCCGAACTGGGTGTGGCTCCCGGCACGATAAAGCCCTTTGACAACACGCTTGAACCCGTTGTCGCTCCGACGAAGTAATACTTACGACTGACAGCTCTTTTGAGAGCGCGAAAGCCTCTGTCCGTGGACGGCGCATTACGCGCCGGTCCCACGGGCAGGGGCTTTTCCGTTTGTCAGGCTGGGAAATGGGCGGTGTGTTTCGCTAAGGATACCGGACGGGAGCCACGGTCAGGAACGCCTATCATGTCACCATCACATCACGCCCACCCAAATGGGGTTTCCAAAGGGGGTCACCCCCTTTGGCCGCCGGAGGCGTGCTTTAGCCGTCTCAACCCAGGCAGTTGCGCAAGGAAATAGGCCAGAGTGGCCACGGCGATGATGGAGGCGCCTGAAGAGGTGTCCGTGTTCCACGACAGCAGCAACCCGCCCAGGCAGAAGGCCAGGGAGAGCAGCCCGGCCGCAAGCATGGCGGAGTGGAGCGAGCGACAGAAGCGCAGGGCCAGGAAGGGCGGGATGGTCAGCAGGGCCAGGACCAGGATAAGCCCCACCACCCGGATCAGAATGACCACGGTAATGGCGGTCAGTCCCACCAGCAGCAGGTAGAGCGCGTTCACGGGCAAACCACGGGCGCGGGCGAATTCCCGGTCCAGGGAAATGGCCCACAGGCCCTGGTGAAACAGGGCCAGGAGCAGCAGCAAAAGGCCGTCAAAAACGGCCATGGCCGCAAGATCGCCGGAAGGAACGGCAAGGATGCTGCCGAAGAGAAAGCCCATCAGTTCGCCGGCATAGCCGGGGGTAAGTTCGATCAGAATAATGCCAAGGGCCATGCCAGCGGCCCAGAGCACGCCAATGGCCGTATCCGGGGAATTCGCCCCGGAGCCCGCGTCTTTGCGCCGCAGGGAAACGGCCCCCATGAGCATGGAGGCCAGCAGGGAAAACAGGATGGTGCAGGGCAGGAGCGGCAGGTGAAAATACAGGGCGATGCCGATGCCGCCGTAAGCGGCGTGTGACGCGCCGCCGGCGAGAAAGGTCAGGCGGTTGTGGATGACGTAAGTGCCGACAATGCCGCAGGCCAGGCTGGCCAGCAGGCTTGCCAGCAGGGCGTTGCGCATGAAGGGGTAGGACAGCATGTCCTGCAGGGACTGGATAAGGGGCAGGCTGTCCATGATTACGTGTTCCGGGTCAGGTCGGCCGCGAAGGAGAACGGGGTTTTCAAGGCTGGGCCGGCATCGGCGCAGGCCGGGTGCGTGCAGCCGTCGTGATGCGGAGCCTGGCCGGCGTGTTGCAGATCCGCCACCGGGCATTCGTGCAGGTGCCGGCCAAAGAGAATGGTCAGGTTTTCCGGGGTAAGCTCGCTGCTTTGCAACCGGACGAGGCTTTTGTTGACAGCGGCAATGGAACTGAAAAAGGGCGAAACCATGAGCAGATCGTGGCTAACCACGATCAAGGTGACGCTGTCGCGTAATTTGCCCAGAAACTCGTAAAAGCAGAATTTGCCCTGAGGGTCGATACTGGCCGTGGGTTCGTCCAGCAGCAGGAGAAAGGGGGAAGCGCCGTCAGCGCGGCCGCCGGCTTCGTCCGGGTCCGGTCTGCTCATAAGGGCGCGGGCCACCAGGGCGCGCTGGCGCTGGCCGCCGGAAAGGGAGGATACGGGCAAACGCGCGCAGTCGGCCAGGCCAAGGGTGTCCAGATAGCCCAGGGCCTTGTTCCGGATTGTTTTGCCCAGACGCCAGTTGCCGCCGCGCGGCGTGGGGCGGGCCGCGCCCATCAGGGTCACTTCCAGAACCGAGGCGGGAAAATCCAGGTTCAGGGTGGAAAATTGCGGCACATAGCCGATGCGCCCGTTCATGCTGCCCGGCGCCTGGCCGAACACGCGCACGCTGCCCGTATCGGGCCGCAACAGGCCGAGAATCAGGCGGAGCAAAGTGGTTTTGCCGCCCCCGTTGGGCCCGATGACGGCCAGAAATTCCCCGGCCTCAACGCGCAGGTTCACATCTTCAAGCACCGGATCGCGGCCGTGGCAAAAGCCGAGGCCGCTGATTTCCACCACCGGGGCGGAAGGGGCGGGCTGTTCGGTGGACAGGGCGTTTGGGGCCGTGCCGGACGCGGTTGCGGGCATATCCATGGCGGTATTGTAAAAACCTTACTGTTTGAACGATTCCATCAGCTTGTTCGCCAGATCATTGTACGTGGCGGGCAAATCCTCGGCCAGGGGATCAACCGTGACCACCCGGGCGCCGATATTGGCGGCAATGGCCTCGGCCGCCGCCCTGGGAAACTGGGGCTCCACAAAAATGGTCCGGATGCCGTAAGCTTTGGCCGTGTTGATGATTTCCTTCATGCTTTGCGGGCCGGGCTCTTTGCCTTCCACTTCAATGGCGAGTTCGGTAAGCCCGTAATTATGGGCAAAATAGCGCCAGGAAGGATGGAAAGTCAGAAATACCCGCTTGTTGCGCGGCATATCGGCAAAACGGCCGGCCAGATTTTCGTCCAGCGCTTCCAGTTCGGCCGCAAAAGCTCTGGCATTGGCACGGAATTCCGCCGCTTGTTCCGGCAAGAGCCGGCCGAGTTCCCTGGCCATGTCCGGCAGCATGTTGCGCACCAGCATGGGCGAAAGCCAGACGTGCGGATCTTCGGCCTCATCGCCGTGGTCATGGCCGTGCCCGGCGGCGTCCGCCTGATGATCGTGCTGATGTCCGGCTTCGTCCGCGTGTTCGTGCTCCTCCCCCGGAGAAGATTTGGAAGCGGGCGGGACAGCGGGCGCGTCGGCGGCGTTTTCCCCGGCTTTGCGGGACAGGCGCAGATCCTCGAGCAGCAGGGCGTCGTCGGCAAAGCGCAGGCGCTTGATGCGGGATATGGTCGAGAACACGGTCAGATTGGGGGCGGCGCTTTGGATGCGCGGCAGCCACACGTCCTCAAAGGGCACGCCAATGATGAACCAGACGCGGGCGCCGGCGCAGGCGCGCATCTGCGCCGGCGTGGGCTCGTAGGAATGGGGGTCGGCTCCGGGTCGGACCAGCACGGTCACGGCCACGCTATCACCGGCGATACGTTCCAGCATGTATTTTTGCGGGGCAATGCTGACCACCACCGGCAGAGAGGTTTTTGCCCGGGCAGTGCCGGCCGGGCCGGCAAGCAGCGGGCAGAAGAGCAGAAATGCGGCCAAGGCCAGCCGGGACAAAACTCGTAGCGGCAAGCGGCGTTTTGGGGGAAAGAACAGGAGCGGCATGGCGTTTCTCGCTGGCGGAATTATAACAAAGGGATACAGATCTCCTTTTTCTAGCGTATTTTCCGGTTCTTTTCAAACGCAAAATACGAAAGCCGGCCGGCTTTGCTTCACAGTGAACGCATCTGGCTTCTGCCCACCATGAATTCGATTTCCTCTTCGGAATGCGTGGCCAGAAAGTCCCGGATGTCGTCCATGACCGCCTCTTTTTCCACGGCGATGGAAAAGCGGTAGGTCAGGGGATTCAGGTAGTGCACTGAGTCGAAAAAGGTACCCGTGGTCAGGTGTTCGAAAAACACGAGCAACTCTTCCACTTTTTCTTTTTCTGAAGCTTCGGTGAAAGCGCCGGACTGGGCCATCCCGGCAAGAGGGGTGCCGGGAAAGATTGTCAGGCCCGTGGTCGTGAGCCGCCGCGGATGCACCCGGTTGAAGAATGCCGCCGTGACCCTGGCGCTGGTCTCGCCCTGGCCGCGCCCGGCCATGCCCAGAATATACTGTGTGGTGTATTCGATGCCCGCCTGATCCAGGCGCAACAACTGTTCCACCGCCTCGTCGGCGGTGTGTCCCTTGTTCATGAGGCGCAGGGCGTCGTTGTTGCCGTTTTCCGTCCCAATGTACAGGTGGCGCAGGCCGAGTGTGCGCAGTTGCTCAAGTTCCTCACGGCTTTTGCCTTTGACGTCGCGGATCATGGCCTGCATGCCAAGTTCCCTGAAGTGCGGAAAGTGCTTTCGCAGCGACTCGATATGGAGTTTCAGCCTGGCAAAGGGCAGGGCCAGGGGGTTGGCCCCGATCATGTAGACGTTGGTATTCGCCGGATGAAACGGCTTTTTCGCCAGCAGTTCGCCTTCCAGGTGCTCGGACGACGTTTCCAGAAAGTCGTGCCCGCGCGAGGTGTAGCAGAAATGGCAGGCGTTATAGGTGCAGCCCTGGGTGAGGCGCAGCAGAAGGGAGTTCGCTTCCTGGGGTGGGCGAAAGGCGGTTTCCGTGAATTCCATGGCAATTTCCCCCCTGGTTGGACGGTCTTTTGCTGCAATACCACAGGGCTGCTTCCGAGGGAACGATTGCATTTGGCGTCCGAACCGTGCCGATTCGCAAAACGGGCGGGTAATAAAAAGTCCGCCGCCAAAAAAACTTTGGCGGCGGACTTGAAGCGAGCCGTAGCGGCGGTTGTATCCGCCGCTACGGTCTGCGTTGCTTTTACCGGATTATTTAACGGCTTTGTGGGTGAAGACGTGGATGCCCTTGTGGTTCTTCCGGACAAACCAATAGCTTATGCCCAGAACGATGAACCAGAGCGGGGTGATCATAAGCACTTCGCGTGTATCCGGTTCCAGGGTCAGCAGGAAGAGAATGAAGATCAGGAAGGTCTGGGTGACATATATGGTGAACTTGCCGCCCGGCACCTTGAACTTGGAAGCGGCGTGGCGTTCAGGCCGTTTGTTCCGGTAGGCAAGGTAGGCAAAGAGAATCATGGACCAGACGAAGATGAACAGGATGGAGGAGATGGTGGTCATCACCGTAAAGGCGGCCATGATTGTGGGCATGATAATCAGCATGGCCGAACCGATCAGCAGGCAGAGGCAGGAAAAGAGCAGGCTGTTGGCCGGAACGTGGTGCTTGGAAAGCCGGCCGAAAGCCTCGGGAGCGACCCCTACCTGGGCCAGGCCGTAAAGCATGCGGCTGGTGGAATAGATGCCGCTGTTGGCGGAAGACGCCGCCGAGGTAAGCACGACAAAGTTGATGATGCCGGCGGCGGCCGGTACGCCCACAAGCATGAAGATGGTGACAAAGGGGCTCTGGGTCGGGTCGATGGTGTTCCAGGGCGAAATGCTCATGATGGCCGCCAGGGCGAACACGTAAAAAAATACGACCCGGAGGGGAACGGCGTTGATGGCCCGGGGCAGGGTGACTTCGGGGTCCTTGGTTTCGGCGGCGGTTGTGCCCACCAGTTCAATGCCCACAAAGGCAAAGAGGGCGATCTGGAACCCGGCGAAGAAGCCCATTATGCCCTTGGGGAAGAAGCCTCCGTGCATCCAGAGGTTGGCTATCTGCGCCTGTTCTCCGGAGGGAGAGACAAACGCCATGGCCACCAGGGCAACAGCCACGATCAGAATGGCCAGAATGGCGACAATTTTGATTGAGGCGAACCAGAATTCCATCTCCCCGAACATTTTGACCGAAACAAGGTTCAGAGCGACCAGCAGCAGTACGAAGCCAATGGCCGGCAGCCAGGCGGAGATGCCGGGAAACCAGAAGTGGATATAGCCAGAAATGGCTATGATATCCGCCGTGCCGGTGACTACCCAGCAGAACCAGTATGTCCAGCCGACAAAAAAGCCTGCCCAGGGGCCGAGCAGGTCTTCGCAGAAGTCGGTGAAGGATTTGTACTGCAGGTTGGAGAGCAGCAGTTCGCCCATGGCGCGCATGACGAAAAAGAGGAAAAACCCGATGATGGCGTAGACCATCACAATGGAGGGGCCGGCCAGACTGATGGTTTTTCCGGAGCCCATGAACAGGCCGGTTCCGATGGCGCCGCCAATGGCGATGAGCTGGATGTGACGGTTACTGAGGCCTCGTTGCAACTGCCGATCGTTATCCGAGGCGTGGGACATATGCGTATCCATAACTGATACCTTTTTCTTTTCTCTTCAGGTGATGCGATGTGCGTTCGGTGTCGTTGGAAATCAAATCGTGGTCAGTGAAAAGCGCGGGATCGCGAAAAATGGTGAATACGGCCGGAGGCGGCGGGGCGTGGAACAGATCGGTTCCGGCTGGGGTTTGTTTTGGAAAGAGCGGAATGAGGAAAGCCAGAATCAGGCCGACAGCCAGGATCGCGCGAGGGGGAACTCCTTGTTGATGCGCGCTTTGAAAGCGCTTGGGAGAAAGGTTTGCGCTTGAACGATCCATGGCTCGGAATTTAGCGCGTCGTTAAATAAAACACAAGTAATTATTTTAGATTTGCTTATATCTAGATTAAAATAATATACATATATTAATATAGTGATTTTATTTGTAAAATAAGTAATGGCAATAATCATGATTGATTTATTTAGATATTAGTGCACCGTATGGTCGTTCCGGCCATGGGCGTTGTCCCGCACGGCCATCGAACCCTTCTCCGGCTACTTTTCCGGCCCCATGCCTCTTGCCGAGACAGGCGGCGCAAGTCGCTATGTCCTGAATTTACACAAGCGATTTTATACTCCTTCCGTTTCCTTGCAATTCAATCGAAAAGTTTCGTATGGTAGTGGGCAAACCCCTCTGGAATGAAAAAGGCATAAGGAGCGTGCCATGAGCTTCTATCAACAGTTGAGCGAATATTACGATGAAATTTTTGCCGTGCAACCGGGTGAGCTGAGCTTTCTTGCCGCGCAGTTTCTCGGGAAAAAGCGCCTTCTTGATATCGGGTGCGGCACGGGTAACAAGACCGTCCACTTCAGTTCTCCCACCAACAGCATTGTTGCCATAGATCTTGACGCGGGCATGATCGCCAAAGCCAGGGAAGTCCATGCCCGCGACACTATCCGCTATGAAGTCATGAACATGCTGGCCGTTGACGAACACTTTGCCCCCGCGTCCTTCGACGGCATGCTTTGCCTGGGAAACACCCTGGTGCACCTCGATTCCCCGGCCGCCATAGGCAGGATGCTGGGCAAAGCTCACGCGCTTCTGGCCCCTGAGGGGCGGTTTGTTTTGCAAATTCTGAATTACGACCGAATTATCGCTCTTAACGTGGAAACCCTGCCGGAAATCGACACGGAACATACCGTGTTCAAAAGGCGGTATGTCTGGAAAAATGGCGTGTTGCGGTTCATCACAACGATTGTCGTAAAGAAAAGCGGCGAGGCGCTGACGTCGGATATTCCCCTTTACCCCCTGCGCAAGGGGGAACTGACCGAACTCCTCGAGAGCGCCGGTTATGCCAGCCGGCAGTATTACGGGGGCTTTCAGGGCGAGCCTCACCATGACAACTCGTTTGTGACCATAGCCGTATGCGGAAAATAGACGTCGCGGTCGTGACACTGTGTGGAATTGTCAATGAATATAGCGAGTAAGCGTGCCTATGAAACGGCCGGGAAAAACGACGGCTGCCGCATTCTTGTGGATCGGCTCTGGCCTCGGGGCCTCTCGAAGGGCGAACTTCCTATAGATCTGTGGCTGCCGGAAATTGCTCCAAGCACCCCTCTGCGTAAATGGTTCAATCACGAGTCTGAAAAGTGGCCCGAGTTCAAGACGCGGTATTTGGAAGAATTGCGGGCGAACCCCCAGGCCGTGCAACGCTTCAAAGAAGCCGCGCGCGGCCATGAAACAGTAACGCTTGTCTACGGCGCAAAAGACAAGGAGCATAACCACGCCGTTGTTCTGCGGGATTTTTTGCGGCAGCCGTTCCAATAATGCGGGCGTTGCGTGCCTGACAAGCTCTAAGCGACGTATGCCTCAATCCGCGCCGGCGGGCAGTTACGCAGGATATGCTGTACGGAAATCGGGTGAAAATCGTATTGGCGCAGGGAATAGTGCTGCCACCAGGCGTAGGTGTATTGGACCAGAAAGCCGCCTCGTTCCAGCAGAACCAATTTTACGGCGCCGAGGATGTCCCTCACAAGCGGAGCCGGCATGACGCGGAAGGGCAGGGAAGAGATGACGCAGGACACGCGCCCGCTCGGGGCGTGTCGCGCCAGAATGGCCGCAAGGTCGCGGGCGTCGCCAATCAGGGTGGCGGCCGTTGGGCAGCGCTGGCGGCACATGTTGGCCAGGCGCGGCGAAAGCTCTATGGCCAGAATGCGTTCCGGAGCGATTCCCATTTGTAAGAGCCTTTCCGTGACCATGCCCGAACCCGCGCCAAGATCGATTACCAGGCCGTTGTCCAGGGCGGGCGCCATGCGCGCCAGGGCGGTGGTCAGGGCCCGGCCGCTGGGGCAGACAGCCCCCACATGACGGGGAGCGGTGATGAATTCCTTAAAAAATATCGCCGGAGGACGCACGTTTTGCAGCACGGCGCGGCGGAGCGCGTCGTACCTGGCTATGCTGTGGGGAATGCGGAACATGGAATATTCCTTCGCGCGGTCTGATCTGAAGGCTCGCGTCTGTTTGCTTGCGGATGCCGCTCTCTGGACTAAAAAATGAATGGTCGGGGGAGGGGGGCAGTAAGGGGAGGGCGGCTTCCTGCCGCCAGAACGGAAGGCATCGTTGCCCGTAGCGGGCGGGTTTGCCTTGGCTGAAACACATTTTCGCATCAGCGGCGGCGCGATCTGGTATGGACGGTGCGCAAGCCAAGACATATCTAATAATAGTTCGTTTCAATTTTTTTTCAAGCCTTGCGTAAAGTATATCTGTACCGGTTTTTTTCAGCCGGCGGCGGAAAAATCGGTGCGGGTGTTGCGGCCGGCGGAGAATACCCGGCGGCATTGTCCCTCCCCTGGCGAGAGGGGGAAATCAGAGAAAATTTTTTTTTCCGGCACAGGAGTCCAACAATCCAGTATTTTTTAGTAGTAATTTGTTCTCGCGTAGAGAATACCGCTTGACGAGACGCTTTCAATACAGTAGATGTGAGTCCTGAAGAAACGCTTCGTTTGAAATATATGCGGTTGAAAGCCATGTGAGAGAGCGCCGGTCCGGCGCCGCCGAAGGGGAAAGGGAAACCGAAACTCTCAGGCTCAAGGAACATGGCTGGACGCACTCTGAAGCAGGTCCCCCTGGCACCCGCGACAGAGCAAAAGTCCGTTATGGGGAGTTTTGCTGTGTCCGTGGTGTTTTTGTCTAATAATCCCTTAATGGGATCCCTTCACCGCCTGGGCAAAGCCTGACAGCCCTTCGGGGCATCCAGTCTGCAGGTCTTGCAGACTCCTCATTCGCCAGACTCCCTCATGCCGGAACACAGATGCTTCTTATTTGAAGGTTCTGCTCTGTTGGTTTTGCTGGCCGCTCGTGATCTGATACACGCAGGATGGAGGCTTCTTCACCACCCGCTTTACGGCAATTATCGTCCCCATCAGCAACCGTACCGTTCCGCCTTGCTCCGGCGCGGCCTGCCCGCGCCCGGCGAGGGTGGGGCTCCTGACGGGGACGTTGCTCAATCCGTTCACGATTCTTCCTTCCAGAGAGTACTCGTGGACCCCGAATCACTCCATTTTATAGAGGAGGCGCTTGAGGTTTTCCGCAGTTCGCGCATTTTGACCCCGGATATGGCGTCACCCGCTTTTCTGAAGGATTGCGCCGTACTTGATTTTGAGCTGATGCGCCTGCCGCTGCAGCAAGCCGGTTTGCCGGATTATTGTACTGAATGACGCACCCTGTAAACATACTACGCACAACAGTTTGATAGCAACAAAACCATTTGGAGGCAGCTGTGAAATTGGAATTGCACAAGATCGCCATACAGAAGCTCTGCTTCGGCGACGCTACCAAGGTTGAGAAAGGCACCCTTACAATCAACAAGAAGGAACTCGAGGCCCTTCTTCTGGACGATAAAAGGCTCAGCGCCGTGAGCTTTGACCTGGCTCATCCCGGCGAGAGCGTCCGTATCATGCCGGTCAAAGACGCCATTGAGCCCCGCTGCAAACTGAGCGGCGGCAACGAAGTGTTTCCCGGCTTCATCGGCGGCGTGGACACGGTGGGCGAAGGCCAGACCCTGGTGCTTGAAGGCATGGCCGTGCTGACCACGGGCCGCCTGGTGGCCCCGCAGGAGGGCATTGTGGACATGACCGGTCCCGGCGCTCCTTACACGCCGTTCTCCGCCACCCGCAACCTGGTGGTTGTGCTCACCCCGCGCGACGACGTCAAGCTGCACGAAGCGGAAGAAACCTGCCGCATCGCCGGCCTGAAAACGGCCCATTACCTGGCCAGCAAGTGCAAGGGCGCCAAGGCGGACAAGGTGTCCACCTACGAGTTCCCGCCCCTGGTCAAAGCCATGGCCGCCCATCCCGGCCTGCCCAAGGTCGCCTACGTGTACATGCTTCAATCCCAGGGACTGCTGCACGACACCTGGGTGTACGGCGTGGACGCCAAACGTTCCCTGCCCACCATCATCAGCCCCACGGAAGTGATGGACGGCGCCGTTATCTCCGGCAACTGCGTGTCCGCCTGCGACAAGAACAACACCTACGTTCACCTGAACAACCCGATCATCGAAGCCCTGTACAAGCGCCACGGCAAGGAAATCAACTTTGTCGGCGTTATCCTCACCAACGAGAACGTCACCCTGGCCGACAAACAGCGCAGCTCTTCTTACGCCATCAAGCTGGCGCAGATGATCGGCGTTGAAGCGGCCGTCATTTCCGAAGAAGGCTTCGGCAACCCCGACGCCGACCTGGTGCTCAACTGCGTGAAAGCGGAAAAAGCGGGCATCAAGACCGTGCTGGTCACTGACGAATACGCCGGCGCCAACGGCGCCAGCCAGTCCCTGGCCGACTCCTGCGTGGAAGGCACGGCTGTGGTTACCGGCGGCAACGCCAACGAAACCATCGTGCTGCCGCCCATGGCCAAAATCATCGGCGACGACTCCACCGCGGACATCGTGGCCGGCGGCTTCTTCGGGTCCAAGCGCCCGGACGGCTCGCTGGAAGTGGAAATTCAGGCCATACTCGGAGCCACCAACGAGCTCGGGTTCAACAAAATCGGCGCTTACACCATCTGATGCCGTTGATGCAAAGGAGTTGACACATGTCATACCGCATTGTTCATTATATCAATCAGTTTTTCGGCGGCATAGGCGGTGAGGAAGCCGCGGATCATAAACCCGAAGTGCGCGAAGGCGTGGTCGGTCCCGGCATGGGCCTGAACACCGCCTTTGGCGGCAAGGCCACCGTCGTGGCCACCGTCATCTGCGGCGACAACTATTGCGTGGCCAACCAGGAAGAAGTGACCAACTTCATCGTGGACGTGATCAAAAAGTATAAGGCCGATCTGCTGATCGCCGGCCCGGCCTTCAACGCCGGCCGTTACGGCATGGCCAGCGGCGGCGCGTGCGCCTCCGTGGGCGCCGCTTGCGGCATTCCCACCATGACCGCCATGTTCCCGGAAAACCCCGGCGTGGAACTGTACAAGGCCGGCACCTACATCCTGCCCACGGACGACAGCGCCCGCGGCATGGGCAAGGCCATTCCGGCCATGACGGCTTTCGCCATGAAGCTCCTGAGCGGCGAAAAGCTGAAGACCGCCGAGGAAGAAGGCTACATTGAACGCGGCGTGCGCATCAACACCTTCTTCGAAGAAGTGGGCGCCGAGCGGGCCGTGAAGATGCTGCTCAAGAAAATCAAGGGCGAAGCCTTCACCACCGAGTACAAAATGCCCGTGTTCGACCGGGTGGATCCGCGTCCGGCCATCAAGGACATGGCCCACGCCACCATCGCCCTGGTCACCTCCGGCGGCATCGTGCCCAAAGGCAACCCGGATCACATCGCCGCTTCCAGCGCCCGCAACTACGGCGAATACGACATCGCCAGCGTGAGCGACCTGACCAGCGACGGTTACCAGACCGCTCACGGCGGCTACGACCAGACCTACGCCAACCAGGACCCCGACCGCGTACTGCCCGTTGACGTGTTGCGCGAAATGGAAAAGCAGGGCAAAATCGGCAAGCTGTTCCACGAGTTCTACACCACGGTGGGCAACGGCACGGCCGTTGGCAACGCCAAGAAGTGGGGCGCCGAAATCGGCAAAAAACTCAAGGATGCCAACGTTCAGGCGGTTATCCTGACATCCACCTGAGGAACCTGCACGCGTTGCGGTGCAACGCTTGCCAAGGCCATTGAAGATGCCGGCGACATGCCTGTTGTTCACATGGCGTCCATTGTGCCCATTTCCCAGAGCGTCGGCGCGAACCGGATCATTCCGACCGTGGCCATTCCGTATCCGCTGGGCAACCCGAACCTGTCCGCCTCGGAAGAAAAAGAAGTCCGCCGCAAGCTGGTGGAAAAAGCCCTGGCGGCCCTGCAGACTGAAGTTACCGGGCAGACAGTATTCTAAAAGCAGTTCTCTGCCCGCCTCCTCCCGCCGGACCCGGCATTCCGGGTCCGGCGGGTTTACCAGACAACCGGCCCGCAAGGGCGCAACAGCATATTTGTAAGGACGAGAGCACATGGAAGAACGCGAATTGGTCATCATCGGTGGCGGCCCCGGCGGCATGACCGCCGCCATCTACGCCAAACGGGCCGGGCTTGACATGGTTCTGATCGAAAAAGGCTCTTTCGGCGGGCAGATCCTTATCACCAACGAAGTGGAAAACTGGCCCGGCACCAAAGAAACCACCGGCGCCGCCCTGTCCGATTCGTTCCGCGAGCATGCCGAGCACCTGGGTTGCGAATTCCGCAAAGGTCTGGTTCGGAGCATCGAAACGGGCGACAAGAGCCACATCGTCAAGACCGATCAGGGCGACATCAAGGCCAAGGCTGTGATCATCGCCACTGGCGCGTCTTTCCGCAAGCTTGGCTGCAAGGGCGAGGCCGATCTCATAGGCAAGGGCGTGAGCTTCTGCGCCGTGTGCGACGGCGCCTTCTTCACCGACGAGGAAGTGGCCGTCATCGGCGGCGGCAACACGGCCGTTGAAGAAGCCTGCTACCTGACCCGCTTTGCCTCCAAAGTTTACATCGTTCACCGCCGCGACGAGTTCCGCGCCGACAAGATGGTGTGCGAACGCGCCGGCTGCAACGACAAAATTGTTCCGGTCTGGGATTCCGTGGTGGAAAGCATCAACGGCGACGAACTGGTGGAAGGCATCACGGTCAAGAACGTGAAAACCGGCGCGCTGACCGACATTCCGGTGGCCGGCGTGTTCATGTTCGTGGGCACGCTTCCGAACGTGGCTTTTCTGGACGACAACCAGCTTGACCGGGCTTCCGGCGGCTGGATCAAGACCGACGCCCACATGAAGACGTCCGTTCCGGGTATTTTCGCGGTCGGCGATGTGCGCGACACGCCTCTGCGCCAGGTGGTCACGGCCGCCGGCGACGGCGCTCACGCGGCCATGGCCGCCTATCATTGGATTACTTCCCTGGGATCCAACGCCTGCTGATCGCAGGGAAGGAAGAGCCGGGGGAGGGAACCCCAAGGGAATGATTCCCTTGGGGTTCCCTCCCCGGACCCTCTCCCTCCTGAACCCCTGATTGGGTGGGGGCAGGAGGGCGCGGATAAAGAACAAACGTACCCTCAATGCGCGGGTCAAGGGGGCCGTCGCCCCCTTGCGGGGTGCAGGGGCAGAGCCCCACTTCGACTAGGTTGGCTTCGTCCATAAGGTTTTTAAAGTGATGGATTAAGTTCGTCGTGTTTATTCTGGACTGCTGCGGGCTTTCTTGTCCGGTAAAAAAGCCTGAAGCTGACAGAAGGCGAACGTCAATAACGGCCGCACGGCGGCTGTTTGGAAGAAATACTTTTCCATGCCGATATCGATAAGGAGATGATTATGGCCACAGTTGCCGTTAAAGCTACCTCGTATTGCCTCAATTTCGCGCCCGAACTGGGCGTGCATTATGGCGGAACCCCCTATATGGAGCGCCATGCCAACCCGGAGTCCCCTTTCCTGAGCGGTCTGGCCTCGGCTGTGCCGACCTATGATTTCGTCTGCCGTTACGCGGCCAACCTGACGTATATCGGCGCCATGACCACCGATGAGCTGGAAGCCTACCCGCAGCCCTGGCTGGGCAATCCGGCCCCGGAAGCGAAGCGCTTCGGCCGTTACGGCGAAATCATGCCGGAAGATGAAATTCTCGGCCTGATCGATATCTGCGACGTGTTTGATCTGATTTGGCTGGACAAGGATTTTGCCGCCAAGGTGCGCGCGGCCCTGTCCGCCCATCCGCTTATGGGCGAAACCCAGCTCAAGCGCCTGGAAGCCGGCCATGAAGCGGCGGAAATCGCGGCGGAAATCGACAAAAACCACTCCCTGCCCCTGTACTTCCAGGGCAAGGTGGTGGGCTGCTGCCGTCGGGCTCATGACCAGGACCCCAATCTCAACGCCCACGTCATGCTGGAAAACCTGGCTTGCAAGGCCGGGGCCGTGCTTTCCCTGATGCACCTGATCAAGAACGCCGGCATGAAGCCCGAGGACATCGACTTTGTCGTGGACTGCTGCGAAGAGGCGGCCGGCGACATGAACCAGCGCGGCGGCGGCAACATGGCAAAGGCCATTGCCGAAATCGCCGGCTGCGTTAATGCCAGCGGCTTTGACCTGCGCGCCTTCTGCGCCGCGCCCGTGGCGGCCATCATCACCTCCGGCAGCATGGTGTCCGCGGGCGCGCGCAAGAACGTGGCCGTGGTCAGCGGCGGCTCCATTCCCAAACTGTTCATGAACGCGCGCGAGCATGTGAAAAAAAGCGTTGTGCCCATGGAAAACTGCATGGGCTGCTTTGCCGTGCTGCTGGCCCCGGACGACGGCACGAGCCCGGTAATCCCGCTTGACCTTCTGGGCAAGCACAGCGTGGGCGCGGGCGCTTCTCCCCAGGCCGTTACCTCTGCTCTGGTGTGGGAACCCCTGCAGGCGGCCGGGCTCAAGTTCACGGACGTGGACAAGTACGCCCCCGAGTTGCACGACCCGGAAGTGACTCTGCCGGCCGGCGCGGGTAACGTGCCCGAAGCCAACTTTAAGATGATTGCCGCTCTGGCGGTCATGAAAGGCCAATACGACAAGGCGGAGATTCCCCAGTTCGTGAAAAAGCACGGCGTGATGGGCTTTGCCCCCACCCAGGGGCACATCCCTTCCGGCGTGCCTTATCTTGGCCATGCCGTTGACGCCATCAACGAAGGCAAGCTGAACCGGGCCATGATCATCGGCAAGGGCAGCCTTTTCCTCGGCCGCCTGACCAATCTGGCCGACGGCGCTTCCTTTATGCTGGAAAAACCCAAGCTCAAGCAGAGCTCGGTCAGCAAGGAAGATGTGGAAAGCGTCATTCTGGACGTGCTGGGCGACCTGGCCTGCAAGCTTAAGGGGTAAGCCATGGACGAAAGCAAAAGGTTGTTGATTGCCGATGCCCTTATGAGCATTGTGCAAAAGGCCCGCCATGGCGGCCCTGTCCTGAAGATAGGCCTGATGGCCACGGGCAGCGAACTGGGCTCGGAAGAGATTCTGCGCGGCGGTCTGCTGGCGCAGGAAAGCAACCCTGGCCTGCAGGTCGTGGCCATTGGCCCGCGCATTCCCGGCTTTGACGCCCTGGAATGGATTGAAACCCCGGATTGCGAAGCCGACGTGGCTGCGGCCGTGGACAAGGCCACTGCCGAAGGTTCCGTTGCCGGCGTTGTGGCCATGCACTTTCCCTTTCCCATTGGCGTGACCACCATTGGCCGGTCCTTGACGCCCGGGCGGGGCAAGTCCATGTTCATCGCCTCTTGCACCGGTTCCAGCGCGCCCGTTCGCGGCGAAGCGTTGCTGCGCAACACGGTGTACGGCATTGCCGCGGCCAAGGCCGCCGGCATTGCCAATCCCACGGTGGCCTTTCTTAACCAGGACGGCGCCGGCCCGGTGTTCCGGGCTCTTGGCCGCATGAAAGAGCGGGGCTATGACGTCAACTTCGGGGCCAGCCAGCGCGGCGACGGCGGTTCGCTTCTGCGCGGCAACGACCTTGTTTCCGGAGCCGTGGATGTGTTAGTGTGCGATACCCTCACGGGCAACGCCCTGATCAAGATCTTCGCCACCTTCACTTCCGGCGGGCAGTATGAAAGCGTGGGCTGGGGTTACGGTCCCTCCGTGGGCGAAGGCTGGAAGCGCATCATCTCCATTGTCTCCCGCGCGTCCGGCGCTCCGGTAATTGCCAACGCCATTGCCATGACGGCCAAGATGGCGGCCGGCGGCCTGCCGGATCTGGTGGCGGCCGAACTGAAAGCCGCCAGAGCGGCCGGTTTTGACGCGGCCGTGGAAGATCTGAAACCTAAGGAAAGCGCCAAGGCCGAGGAAGTGAAAAAACCGCCGGTTGTGCCGGTAGACGCGGAAATCGGCGGCGTGGACGTGATGGATATGGAATCGGCCGTCCATGTCCTGTGGAAGGAAGGCATCTACGCGGAAACCGCCATGGGCTGCACCGGTCCGGTGGTGCGCATTCAGGCGGCGGTGAAAGGCAAGGCCGCGGAACTTCTGAAAAAGGCCGGCTTTATATAACCGAACCGGCGATATCTTTCGCCGGGTGCACACGGTGTGCCATCCAACATAGCGCAAGGAGAATTCCTATGTTAGAAATCGATAAGGACAATTTTGAAGCTGAAGTGGAAAAGAGCGACCTCCCGACCGTGCTGGACTTCTGGGGACCGCAGTGCGGCCCCTGCCTGGCCCTTATGCCGGACGTGGAAAAACTGGCGGAAAGCTTTGCCGGCAAGGCCAAGATCTGCAAAGTGAACGTGGCCGGCAACCGCCGTCTCTGCATTCAGCTCAAAGTGATGAGCGTGCCCACCTTCCTGTTCTACAAGGGCGGTGAGTGCAAGGACAGACTTTCCGGCGACGAAGTGACGCTGGAAGCTATCAAGGCCAAGACCCAGGCGCTCATCGGCTAGAGCAAATATATTTTGAAGTTGCCCAAGAGCAGTATTGCCTCCGGCGGCCAGAGGGGGTCGGGGACACAGGCTCTGTGTGACCCCCCTTTGGAAACCCCGAACGGGTATCTTCAAAGTAAAGCGCTCCAGCGCGTCAGGTATACCCACCGGATGAATCGTCGTCCGTCGGCTTGTATTTTGAGTCGTAACCTTTAACCAGAGGAGCTATCCTTATGGGCAAGTTGTCCGGAAAGAAGCTGATCCTCCTTGGCGAGCGGGACGGTGTTCCCAGCCCGGCCATGGAAAGCGTCTTTGCCAACAGCGGAGCCGAGGTGGTTTTTTCGGCCACCGAATGCTTCGTCTGAACGGCTGCAGGCGCAATGGATCTGCAGAACCAGCAGCGTATTAAAGACGCCGCTGAAAAGTTCGGAGCTGATAATATAATCGTCGTAATCGGCGCTTCCGACGCGGAAGGCGCGAGCATTTATGCTGAAACGGTTACGGCTGGCGACCCGACCTTTGCAGGTGCATTGGCAGGAGTCTCGTTGGGACTCCCCGTATATCACATTCTGGATTCGCTTTTGAAGGCTGAAGCTGACGCCCAGGCTTGGGAAGATCAGATCAGCATGATGGAAATGGTTCTTGACGGCCCCAAATTGGCGGACGCCGTGGCGGAAATGCGCACAAAGCACAGCAAAAACGTGCTGTAACGCGCTTCCTGCGTCGAACACAGAAAAAAAGCCCTGACAGCGAGTCGCTGTCAGGGCTTTTTGAGTCTGACCCCAAAATTCTCCGCTCAAAATGCGCGCTTTCTTATTCCACGCGCGGCAGCATGAAATAAAAGTTGTTGCCGTTGGGCAGAGGTTCGTAGCCGGCTTTGCCCTCGTGTTCGGCAATGATTTCCCGCACGAAAAAGAGCCCGTGCCCGGTGCCATATTCGCCCGAGGCGTTGCTGGCCCGGTAGTTGTCCTCAAAGAGCAGGGCGGCTTCATCGGGCGGAATATTGGGGCCGGAACTGAATACTGAAACTTTTACGCCGTCGGTGTTGTCTGCGAACGCGCCGGGTGCCACTTCCACCTTGCAGCGGATCTCGCAGGAGCCGTCTTCGCGCACCGGCGTGCAATACTTGACGGCGTTGGAAAGGAAATTGGCCATCACCTGGCTGATCAGGCCGAGATCCGCCTGCACCATGCAGGCGGATGGCGGCGCGAGAGGCCGCGCGTCTTCCGCCATCAGGCCGCGTTCCTGCAGGTAGGGGCGGTAGCGCTCGAACTGCGGCGCCACGACCATGGAGGCGATATCAAGGCGGGAACGCCGCAGCACGTAATGCCCAAGGTCGAAGTGGCTTTGGCGGAGCAGACTTTCAAGAAACAGGGCGCTGTTCTGAAAGGTGCCGATGATGCTTTTGAGCTGCCCGGTCATTTTTTTCTGCAGAATGCGAACGTCCTGTAAGGTGGTTTCATCGGCCGAAAGCGCGCAGACGTCCTCAAGCTTGTCCATCTCTCCCTGCAATTGGTTCAGCTGGAATTTGAGACGCAAGTTTGGGGTAATGATATTGTGGCCGATATCGTGGGCCAGCTTGCGCAAAAACAGAATATGGCGCGAATTGCGCTCGGCCAGAATTTTGTTGTGCAGGCAAAAACCCAGGCGGTTGGCGAATTTTTTCAGAAAAAGCCGGTCATGGCTTTCCAGTGGGCCGTCCTGGTACAGTACCAGCACGCCTATGATGTTCTCGTTGGGAAGGATGCGCTGGGTGTTGGTAAGAACCAGGGAGCTTCGGCCGCGTACCGGGAAATAATACCTGCCCGCGTCGTTCCAGACTCCGGGTCGCAACTGCGGCGGCTCGGGCAGACCGCCGGGCACGGGCGGGGTGACAAGGGCGAGTTCGGTCTGGTCGTCCTTCAGGTAGAGTTCGGTCTGGTACTGGAAAAACATGCGCAGAATGAGCACGGAAAGAACGTGCAATTGCGGGATGGTATCAAACTCCTGCGCGAGATCGAAAAAAATATTGATGGCGGACGACTGCGGCGGGGTAAACTTATAGTCCGCGTAGTCGCGCATTTTATATTCAATGCGCGAGCGAACGGCTTCCATGTATTTGTCGCCGGTGTCCCTGACGGGCATGGGATCGGTGCGGGTGTTCATGCGTAAAATCTTTGCCGCATGCGGCACTGGCTGGTTAGGATCGGACCATGGGTTTTACAGCGTCCCCAATTTTCCGCACGGTTGACCGCCGCCGGGGGAGAACCGGCAACCGTCGCGGCATGAAGAATTCTTGAGTATGACTAGTAGCGCGTTTATGCCGGTTCTGTAAAGGGCGGAATAAAAAAAAGTCATGGTAATCCACTGAATATTCAGGGGACAAAAGAGCTTTTTTCACTATGGAATCTTCTGCGGCCCGTGCCTTTCGCGCGTGCAGTTTTACCGAGTACGGAACATGCACGACGCAAACTGGGACTTGCGGCGTCGAATTGGTAAACGGGCTTGAGGAAAGTGGAAAGTTCAGATTGACAGGCAGTGTGAAGAGACACTAAATTGCTGATATAGCACGGGCGATGAAGTATGCATCGGCCAGCGTCAAGAGAGAGGTAATGGTATGGAACGACGCACGCGTCCCCGGGTGCCCCTGGATACGCCTTTTTTTGTTACAGTTCGTATGGAAAACGGGGAACAGTGCCCAGCCATGCTGGTTGATTGCGGCCGTGGCGGCGTGCAATTGGCTTTTTCCCCGGCGGAAGATCGGGTGGGTTCGCTGCTGAGCCAGGAACTGGTGTTGCTGGATATGCCCAAAGGCTTGGGGACTGATCCGGACGGCTGCGCGGGCGTTGTGACCTGGGTCAGTCCCCAACGGTGCGGGGTGCGTTTTGACGAGCTTCTCTCCCTGACTGACCAGGAATTGACGGCAGTGACGAAAAAGCTGTAAGGCGGGCGTATCCGGGCAATCGATTGTCCGGCGCCGGTAAGAGACGGCAGTGAAAAGCCCCTTTCGCCAAGGGGCTTTTCACTGCCGTTTTTTACAGGTCATGGGGGTGTTTTAAAGACACGATTATTGATAAAAACGTGTCTATAGTGTAGAGTACTTTTAAGGCGCTAAATGCAGGACTCAATACCTGGCGCTGGCAACCAACCGCTCACCCTCACCGCTCACCCTCAAAGAAGGAGCGCCGGTCAGAGCGTTGCTCGGAACTTGCGCGGGTATCCTTCGTGGAGCGTAACAAGAGAGGGAAATGGAGAAGTGTTATGAACCATGACACTGTACTTACACAACTTTTCTGTAGTTCGCCGCCACCAGACATGCAACATCTTCACATTGATCATGACGGCGTATTGTTGTCCAAAGAGTCGGCACAGACCATTTTTGATGAATTAAAAAGCAATGATGAATTTTTCTGGGAATATACTGATGACGGCTGCCTCGCGCGGGCGCATAAAATGTGCGCTATTTTACATGAAAAGGGAGTATTTTGCGAAAAAATACGCGCTGATAATGCGCATGGCACATGGTTGCGTCCGTTCGGAATTTCAATTTTGAAAGACGACAACAAGTGGCTTCATATGAATTTCCATATGGCCGTGCTTGTCAGGGTGGCGGTATCGACCTGGATTGAAGACCGCGTTATTGACCCGGCTCTTTTTACCGGACCTGTTTCCGTGGAAACATGGTTGGAAAAATTGATAAACAGCGATTCGATAAAAAGCGATGGAACTGCTGATATATCGGAACAGCAAAAAGAGGTGACCCGCCTGCCGTATGATGTTTTTGAAAGATGGATATTTTGGGCGAATAAGGACAGAGAGTTAAGGATAACCAATCAGCTTTTGCAACTGCACAGGAAAAATTTCGAGAAGGGGCGGTAATGCTCCCCCGAGCCTGACGTATTGCAAAGGGCGTTACAGGCTCTTTCGGCCCTTCCTTCTTAAAAATGTTCTGATGACACCTGTGAAACACTGGTTTTTTCCGTTTGGCGCCGTAACGCCGCCAAACGGAAAAAACCAGCACAGAGCCTGTGCCCCCCGACGTTTCCATCCCCTTAGAGCAAATTACCATTGATTATTTGCTCTGGCGACGCGTCAGCGCCGCCCGCAAGCGGGCAGCGCAGCGTGCCTTTAGCAAAAGGGCTTCCCTAACTTGGCCTCAAACATACAGCTTTTCAACGTTAAAATAGTCTAGTGGCCGGAGTAGTCCAGCACCTGATTCAAATCCCGCTTTGACGCCTGAAAGCCGTTTGTTCCCGGAACGTAACGGGTGAGGGTCCATTCTTCCAGATCAATATAATCCAGTTTTCCTTCCGAACCGTTTCCCAGTGTGGCCGCAAGGGCCAACAGCACGTCTTCCAGGGGGAAGTGCAGCCCTTCCCATGAGATGCGTAAGGTGTCGCCTTCAAGGAAGGCCCAGGGGGATTCATGTCCCAGAGCTTCCTGACCGGCCTGTTCCACGGCTGCCAGGGTGTTCTCGTCCGCGAGCGAGAAGGCGGCGTAAGCTTTTGCGAGTGTTCTGACTGCCATGTCTTTCCGCTTACCGGCATTTGCCGGCGCTTTTGGCCCATTGAAGACCTTCGCAGTCGCCCAAGGAGCAGGCGCTTTGAAAGTCCGCGCACATGCCGGCTTCATCTTCCAGCACCAGGTATGCCGAGGCCCGGTGTACGCGATAGGCGGCGTTGCGGGGCGAAAGGGCCACGGCCCGGCCAAAGGATTCCGCCGCCAGGGCGGGCAGGCGCTGGCGCAGAAGAATGGCGCCCTTGACGTCGTGGGCGCGCGCGAATTCCGGGCTGATGCGCAGGGCTTCGCCGACGTGCTCCAGAGCCGCCGCGGCCCGGTCAAGTTGCAGCAGCACTTCCGCTAGTGATGTCAGTACCAGTGGGTTTTTCGGGGCCAGAACGTATGCCTTTTGCAGTTCGGACTGGGCTTTTTGCGGAGCGTTCCAATGCTGTTCATATAAGGGAAGCGTGGCGATATAGATTTCCACTGCGGTCATTTCGTTGATGATGCTTTGCAGAATGTGCGCTTCTTCTTTGCCCCCGCCGTCCATGGGGTGAAGGGCGAGAAGAATGTCCGCCAGCGCGTCATAGCGCGCCACCAGCGAGCGTTGCGTGGCGAGCGCCTGGCCGTATAGTTCCAGCATGTCCTGGCGCAACAGGGCGGTGTGCAGTTTTTTCCGCAGATCGTCCGGGGGCACCAGGCGCACGTGCACCACGGCATGCACGTTGGGCGGGAATCCCTGCATGCCGCTGGCCACCACCGGAGTGGCGAACAGCATGCGGGCAAGGCCGTCAAGCGGCGGCGGGGAAGGAATGCCGCCAACATCGGTCGCGTTGGCGAACTGCACATCAGCTTCCCTGGCCAGAAGGCGGACGGCGTGATCCATGGCGGCGAGCTCCGCCGCCGTTCTGGCGGTACGCTCGGCCATGGGAAACTGCACAAAGCCGCGAAAATCGCGGCGGGCAATGAATTCTTCCGCTTGCTGGGCGGCCGGAATGTTGGCGGGCGGCTGGAGCAGAAAACAGAGCACCGCCAGGACAAGGGCCGTCAGGAAACGCCGGGGCCGGCGCGATGGGCCGGCCCCGGCGTGGGCCGCAGGCGAAAAAGGCGCGCGGCCGGTTAAAAAAAGCCGGGCCGGCATGGCTCAGCGGCGAACCTGTTCATTGATCGCGCGAGCCATGGGGGTTACCAGATCGCGCAACGTTTCGGACAGCATTTCCTGGGGCACGCTGGACACGGGCACCACCCGGCGGGACAGCGTACTGGAGAAGCTTCTGGCAAACATATTTTTTCTCGCCTGCTTCACGGTAATGGTGGCGCGCATGCGCGCGTCGTATTCGGTGGACGATTTTTCCGTAAGCCAGACTTCATCGACGCTGCCGGTCACCACGTAGCCGGCCCCGGAGTGCTGCGCCTGGGCTTCCGAATCGGCAAGAGTGACGACAAGGCCGAGTTGGGAAAGTTCAGTGCCAAGGGAATGGGTGACCCAGTCGGTCACACTTGAACTCGGCATAAAATCGGAGCCGTTGTCGCGCTGTCCCACGGGAGGAGACGTGCGCTTGTCCGTAAACGTCACAACGACCACCGAGGGAGCGCCGCTGATCGGAATGGTGTTTTCCGCCGACGGTGTATAGACCAGAGACACGGTATTCTGGGCGCAGCCGGCCAGAAAAAGAACGCCTATCAGGGCAAAAAAGGCGGGCAAACGGAGAAGGGAACGCATGAAGAGCCTCCGGTTTCCGGTGTGATGTATCGGTATCGCAGAGCAAAGGGCGGGCTCCATTTTTCCGGCTAAGAAAAAAATTCCTACGGAGCCTTGCCACAACGGCCTTTTCACTGTTACACTATTTTTTATGTAAATCAACGATGAGAATAACGCCGTTAAAAAACGCCTTTCAAACAGGGCGGCAGCGGTTTTTATTACTTGATTTTGTTTGATTTTTTTCATGTTTAATACCACGGCGGCTCTCGCCGGCTCCTGAACACGCCATTTGCCGGTGGCCTGGACACCGGAACGAGGTATTGTTTCTTATTTGGGCAAACTCTTTTTTACTGCCGCCAGCCGGCCCGCTTAAATCATAATATTTTTTTGGGGAGTTGATCGTAAGCGTATTGTAGGCTAATGTGCGTCAACTGTTCCACTATGTCCGTGATGTTTTGCATGTTGTTTCGTTGGGATGAATCGGCATGGCAATGAAATAGAGCGGCCATAAATCATTCGAACAGGGAAATTTGATTCTCTGACGAAGTGTTGTTGTGTAAGAGGCCGTTTATAGCGCTTTTTTGAGAAAAGAGGCTTGACATTGGAGCCTTGTTCTGTAAAAGCAGGCTCTTGAAACCCACCATTAGGGGCAGGCTGCAATCCCGTTGCCTGCGCAGAGTTACCCATGGAGTAACAAAATGACCAAAGCTGAGTTGGTACAGAAAATTCACGCGAAATCCGGCCTTGCTACCAAAGTTCAAGCTGAATCCGCCCTTGACGCGGTTGTGGAAATTCTCACCGCGGCCATGAAGGCCGGCGACTCCGTGACCTTCACCGGTTTCGGCAGCTTCAAGGTGACCGAACGCGCCGCTCGCAAGGGCCGTAACCCGCGTACCGGCAAGGAAATCAACATTCCCGCCGGCAAAGCGGTGAAGTTCACGCCCGGCAAAGCCCTGAAAGACAGCATTAAGTAAGGCTGTTGCCGGCGCTGTCGGCTCAGCGTGCCTGCTTCAGAAGCAAAAGACCTTTTTGTCCGGAAAAGCGGTTTGTCATAAGCCGCAACCCCAGGCAAAAAGGTCTTTTGTTGCCGAAATCGACCGGCACACGGCAGGCATGCGGATGCATTTTTGCTGCGGGAGGAGGAAAGCGTTTCAGCTTGTCCGGGCTTTTTCCTCCTCCCGCGTTTGCCGCCGGCCGTATCAGCCCCGCTTCAGGGCGTCGGCCATGGCGTCAAGGGCCTTGCCCATGAGGTCCGTACTGGCCTGGGTGCCCATGTGCCCCAGGCGGAAGACCTTGCCGGCCATGGGGCCGAAACTGCCTGTAACGATCAGGCCGCGAACTTTCAGGGCTCTTTGCCAGTCTTTCCAGGCGAATTTTCCCGGGACCAGGGCGGCGGTGACCGTGGGGGCGTTCACGGCGTCCGGGTCCGTAAAGAGCGGTATGCCCAACTTGTTCAATCCGTCCCGGCATTGGCGGGCCACGGCCTCGTGGCGAGCGAAGGTCGCTCCCAGGCCTTCCTTTATGATGGCGTCCGCGGCCGCTTCAAGGGCGGCCACGCCATGCCAGTAAGGGGTATAGGGGCAGCGCCCGTCCGCTTGCACGGTGCGGAAGGGCAGAATGGCGTCATAGCCCTGATAGTTCACGCGTTCCATGTACGACCAGGCGGCCGGGCTGACCCCGATAATGCTCATGGACGGCGGCGCGGCAAGGCATTTTTGCGATCCGCCGAGCAGCAGGTCGATGTTCCAGGCGTCGACCTCAATGGGGGCCCCGCCCAGGCTGGCAACGGCGTCCACATACAAGAGAGGAACGCCGAGGCGTTTTTTCATTTCGCCAAGGGCGGCCAGCGGGTTCAGGGTGCCGGAAGGGGTCTCGCAGTGCACGGCCGTGATCATGACCGGCTTGCTCCGGCGCACGGCTTCTTCAATGCGTTGCAGGCTGTCGCCCATACCGATGGTGCTGTTGTAAGGCAGGGAAACGCTCTCCACCTTGCAGCCGAAAGAGGCGGCCATCTGGCCTATGCCGTCCCCGAACACGCCCGTGCCCACGCTGACCACCGAATCGCCGGCCTTCAGGCAGCTTCTCAGGCCTCCCCACAAGGCGAGCATGCCCTCGCCCGTCATCAGAACCACATCATTGGTCGTGCCCATGAGGGCGGAAAGTTTTTTCCCCGTTTGGGCATAAAAGGGCAGAAAGCTTTCATCCACCTGCCCCGAACCGTAATCCCGGCCCATGGCTGCCAGGACGTCGAGGTGCAGGGTAACGGGGCCGGGAAGCATGGGAATGGGCGCGTAAGGCATGGCGGTGTATCCTCAAGATGGTTGTTGTGGATGTGAAAGCCCCGCAACCGTGAACGGGGTGAGGAAAACGTGTGGGTTTATGGTTAGGGGTGAACAGGGCATGGAGGGATCGGCAATGCGGTGACCGAAAAAACATCGTGCAAGCCACCGCATACGTTTTTTCCGCTCGAAAAAATATCGCGTTCGGTCCGTCGTCTTTCTAGAGCAATTAACGCTTGAAAGAGTCACTTAACGGCGGGCAAGGCACGGAGCCTGTGTCCGCGACCCGCCTACGCCTCTTTCGCGGCAAGGATTTGAGGACAAATCCTTGCCGAGCAGTTCACTCATTTCATTCGTAAAATGCTCTACCGAAGAACTTCCTCGGGCAGCACGCCGGGGTTGTTCCGGCGCCAGTACGTCAGGGCCTCGCGCACCGGAGCGTCCGGCACATGCAACTCAAAGCTGATGTCCGGGTCCTCCGGGTTTTCCACCAGGGACCAGGGATCGATGACGGTGTGCATGATTTCCAGCACCCATTGCAGTAGTTGCGTTACGGGCGCTTCGGCCAGGGTGGCCAGCAGGGAACGCGCGCCTTCGGCTTCGGGCGGCAGGGGCGCGGCCCAGATGCGGCGCGACATATCCACCAGATCCAGGGCCGGCGCGGCCAGTTCGTCCACCAGTTCCTCAAGCTCGTCATCGGAGCAGCCGCGCAGATCGGCCATGGCCTGCTTCATGATCGGCACCGATTCCTTGAGCAGTCGATCGAGATCGAGGCACAGGGTGGTGGCGGATTCCACTTCCTCCGATTCGATATCGTCCTTGACCTTTCCCGCGCGGCCGGGCACGGGACGGATCAGCAAGCCGGCCGTGAGGCTGTGGGACAGGGGACTGACGGCCTCGGCCAAAACTTTGTAATATTCGGATACCTGCGTCATGGGGCCTCCTTGAGACGTTTCGGCAGACTGGCGCGGTGCGCGGAGATCCCGAGGGTGTCTTTCGGCCCCAGTGTATACCGCATGAAGGCGTTTGTCACTCGCCAGTAGAAGCGCCATATCCGACAGACGCGTGTAGCTGTATCCGTTCGCGGGCGGGCGCCGGCCGTTTTATCGTTAGAACAAATTAGGGCCTGTTCACACTACGGTCTTTTTGCTCTCTGCCCGCGTCAAAAAGGCTTTTTATTTCGGTCGAGTACCGTAAGAGTACACTCCCTCCATAAAAAGCCTTTCTTCCTTGGCGGAGAACAAAAATCCTCGTAGTGTGAACAACCTATTGAAACATTACACCTAGAGCAAATTCTTTTGAAGTTGCCCAAGAGTACTATTGCCTCCGGCGGCCAAAGGGGTTGAACCCCTTTGGAAACCCCGTTCTGTAGGACCGCTTGTGGTAAATGCTCTACATCTGGTTTCCGATATAGCGCCAGGCAAGGGAAATGAAGAGCAGGCCCAGGGAAACGAACAGCATGCGCCTGATCACCGTCGGCCCTTTGCGCAGGGCCAGGCGGCTGCCCACGATGTTTCCGGCCACGTTGGCCAGGGCCATGGGCAGGGCGGCGAAATAATAGACTTTGCCGCTGACGATGAAGACAACCAGGCTGCTTACGTTGGAGGCGAGGTTAAAGGCCTTGGCCGTGGCTGAGGAGGTCACGAGGCCGAGGCCGAGCAGGCAGTGCAGGCCGAGCAGCATGAAGCTGCCGGTGCCGGGTCCGAAAAAGCCGTCGTAAAACCCTATGCAGGTACAAAGCAGCGGCGTGACGGCGTACAGGGCGATCTTGCCCGCGGATTTCCCCTCTCTGGGGCTGCGTACGGGCATGAAGGTAAGCAGGGCGGCCAGGGGAAGCAGAACAAGAATGATCTTGCCGAGCACGGCGTTGTCGATGAACAGAACGGCCCGCGCGCCCAGAATGGAGCCGACAAGGGAAAAGCCCGTACCCACGGCTGCCACGCGCCAGGCCACAACGCCGCTTCGGGCGTAGGTAAGGAACGAGGCCGTGGTGCCCATGGAGGCCATGAACTTGCCCGTGCCCAGGGCCATCTGCGGCGGCACGCCCGCCAGCAGCGTGGCCGGCAGGCTGATCAGGCCGCCGCCCCCGGCCACGCTGTCGATAAGCCCGGCGAAAAAGGCCGCCGCTGTGAGAAAGCACAAGCCGAGCAGGCCGATATGTAAAGGATCGAGCGCGTCCACGGGAATGAGGTTCCTTATAAAGGATTGTGGAAAAAAGTCGTTTTCACGCCAGCATTAAAAAAACAGCCGCGCGCTTCATCGTGGTAACCGTGTGAGGGGGTCCGGGGGAAATCGCACAAAGCCTGTGTCCCTGATTTCCCCCGGCCGCCGGAGGCATTCTCTTGCGCGCGGCCCGCCATCACATCCAGAACCAGAGGATCAGGGGCGCTATGGCAAGACGATACCAGGCGAAAGGCTTGAAGGATATGCGGCTGATCAGGCCGACAAGAATTTTGATGGCGGCCAGGGCGGCCATAAAGGACACGGCCGTGCCAATGGCGAAAAAAGGAATGTCGGCTTTGGTCAGCGTATCGGCGGCGGACAGCAGGGAAAGCCCGGTAGCGGCCACCATGATTGGCACGGCCGCCAGAAAGGAGTACTCCGCTGCCACGGCCCGGTTGGCGCCGAGCAGCAGGCCGCCCATGATGGTGGAAGTGGAGCGGGAAAATCCCGGCCACAGGGAAAGGCACTGGAAACAGCCTATGCCCAGGGCCAGTTTGGGCGTCAGGGCGTCAACTGATATGTAACTTGCTGAAGATGCTTCGCTTTTGCGCTCCGCGAAAAAGATGAACAGGGCGCCCGCGGCCAGAGCGGCAGCCACGCTTACGGGGTTGAAGAAGTAAAGCTTGATATGTTTGTGCAGCAGCAATCCCACGATACTGGCTGGCAGGGAGGTGAGAAAGAGCAGCCACAACCCTCTGATGCCGGCCAACCGCGGCCCCACCGGCGCTCCCTTCGGCGCGGGCCCGGGAAACAGCAGGCCCCAGAAGCGCGACCAGTACAGAACCACCACGGCCAGGATGGAACCCAGTTGTATAACTACCTCGAATGTTTCAATGCGGACGCCTTCAAGCCCGAGCAGGGCGCTTGTGATGATCAGGTGTCCGGACGACGACACGGGAAGAAATTCCGTCAATCCTTGAACAATGCCCAGAATAATGCTGGCGACATACTCGTTCATGGAAAATCCTGTTCCGTTGAATGTGTGGTGAAATTGCGGGCAAAAAGAGCGGTAACGGCTGGTTACGCACCCATTTGCGCAATGTCGCCTGCCTTACCCCATGCCCGGGCGAGTTGCAAGCCTTTTGTCCTTGCGCTATGATGCTTTCACGTTGATGAGCAAACCCTTATGAGGTAATCATGGCGACCATACTCCCCCATTCGGAACTGCTGCGCCGCGCGGTCAGGTATGTCAATGACACGCGTACCGACAGCCCGGAACGAAAACTGGCCAGCATCATTGACGAAGCGGCCATGCGTTTCAATTTGTCCCCTCTGGATGGCGAAGCGCTTCAGCGCCTGTTTTCCCCGGATGCCGCCCCGCCCGCGCAAAGGGCCGTGTCAGAAGCGAAGAGCTGACGGGAAACGCGGCGGCCTGTTTGGTTTTATCCATCACGGCGGGATATTCCGCGTAACTTTCGATACCAGAGAACAACCCTGAACAGCCCTCTTTTTCCTTTCCTTCACCGGCACATATTCAAGGAACTGACCCAGACCTTTCTGGTCTGTACATCGGCCCTGCTGGCGCTCATTCTCATCGGCAGGGGAGTGCACATGCGCGATCTGTTCCTGGGGCTCGAGTTTTCCATTCTCGACACGGCCCTGCTGTTTCTGTACATGGTGCCCATGTTTCTGCTGATGGTGCTGCCCATTGCCTGCATGATCAGCGTGTTCCTTACCTATTCGCGCATGAGTTCCGACCGGGAGCTTGTCGCCCTGAAGGCCGGCGGGGTGAGCATATACCAGTTGCTGGCAGCGCCGATCCTGTTTTCCTGCATTTGTCTGGGCATGACCTTTTTCATTTCCCTGCACGGCATCGCCTGGGGGACGAACCATTTTCGCGCCACCATTCTGCACATCGCCAATACCAGGGCGAAAATCGTCCTGCAGCCGGGCGTGTTTAACCGGGACATTCTGGGCCTGACCCTGTTCGCCCGCAAGGTGGACCCCGTTTCCGGCCGCCTTCAGCAGGTCATTTTTGAAGACAGCACCCGCGACAAGAATACGAGCATCACGGTGCTCGCGCCCGAAGGCGAAATAACCACCGACGCCAGAACCGGCAGCCTGGTCTTTCACCTGCTCAACGGGCGCATCTACCGGGAAGAGCACGGCAACATCAGTATTCTTGAATTTGCCGACTATGCGGTCCGGCTTGACATCAGCAGCCTGCTGTCCGGCATAAAACTCGGCGAAATCCGGCCTAACGAGATGGACTGGCAGGCACTGCTCCGCCTGGACAAGGCCGATGCCTCCCGCAATGCCCTGCAACGCAAAGTGGAGGTGGAAATCCACAAACGATGGGCTTTGCCGATGGCCTGTCTGGTGCTGGGGCTTTTCGCCCTGCCGCTGGCCTGCGTTTTTGAGGGCGTCAAGCGACAGTTCGGTATTGTGCTCGCGCTGGTGTTTTTTCTGATTTATTACAGCTTGTTTTCCGTGGGCATGACCATGGGCGAATCCGGCCTGCTGCCTCCGGCGGTGGGCATTTGGCTTGCCAATGCCGTATTTTTCCTGTTCGGAAGTCTCGGATTGTATCTTGCCCACAAGGAGCGAGCTCCGTCCCTTGCCGGCCCCGCCCGGCGTCTGGCGGCCCGACTGCGCCGACTTCTGCCAACTCGAAAGGAGCCCGCATGACGGTGCTTTCCCGCTATCTGGTCCGGCATAACCTCTTTTTGCTGGCAGTCATTCTCGCGGCCGGCGGCAGCGTGTATCTGCTGGCGGACTTTTTCGAGCGTCTGGACGATTTTCTCGATGCCGGGCAGGGGCTCAGCCTGCTGTTGCTCTATCTTTCGGTAAAGCTGCCCCTGATCGTATCCCAGATTCTTCCGGCCGTGTTTTTTCTGTCCGTGGTGCTGCAATTGATCTTTCTCGACAAGAGCCGGGAACTGACCGCCCTTAACGCAGGCGGCGTATCGCCGCTGGTGCTTTTGCGTTTCTTTCTTATTTACAGCTTGATCTGGGCCGGCGGGCAGTTGTTGTTCTCCCAGGTGCTGGGCGTTGTCGGAGAGCAGACCGCCTCGCGCATCTGGCAGGAAGACGTCCGGAAGCGTTCGCAGGAAAACGCGCAGATCAAAGGCCTTTGGTTTACGGAAAAAAGCACTATCGTGCACATAGGCCTTTGTTACCCGGCCCAGGGAAAGGGCGAAAACATCCAGATATACCGCTTGGATAAAACAGGCATAGGCATCAATGAAATCGTCAAGGCCAAAACGTTTCACATCCGGAACGGCGTATGGATTCTTGCCGACGGAGAAACTCTGGTCCCGGCCGACTATGCCCGTACCCCCTTTGCCGAGCGCGAACTCGCCATTCGCCAGGATTTGCGGGCCTTTCAAGTGACGGGAGGCCGAACGGAACAGGCCTCGCAATTGTCGCTGGGGGAACTGTCCGCCACCATCAAACGCCTGAAGCAGGCCGGTTCCAACGTCGAGGCCCTGCAAGCCATCTGGCACGGCAAGCTGGCCTATGCGGCCTCTCTTGTTGTTTTGGGATTGCTGGCCCTTGTTGTGGTGCGAATAACGAACAACATCTACAAGGCCGTCATTCTGGCCCTGCTTATCGCCTTTTTGTATTACAGCCTGAACACGCTGGGCATGGGCCTCGGGCAAAAGGGAAAATGCCCGCCGGCTCTGGGCGCCTGGCTCGCCAACATGGTGTTTTTTGGCGCGGGCCTGTTCGGCTTTTTTCTTCCCGGCCTGCGGCGCGTTCTGGCGCGGCTACGAGCGCTTCCCAACGCCGCGGTCCCAAGGGCCTCCCGATAGGGAACGCGAACGGCGGATCCGGGTTAGGTTCTGTTCACACTACGGTTTTTTTGCCCTCTGCCCGCGGCAGAAAGGCTTTTTACTGACCAGGGCCTTTGGCCCTGGCCCTTCGGGCAGCGCCCGTGGCGCTGTCCAATTCCGCCGTCCTGCGGAATTGTGTCGGTCGAGTACCATAAGCGCACACTCCCTTCATAAAAAGCCTTTCGTCCCTGGCAGAGAACAAAAATTCTCGCAGTGTGAACAGGCCCTACAGCAGCAACTGCAAAAGCGCCTGCCACAACTCGTCCACTCCGCTTTTGTTTTTAGCGGAAGTGGTTACGATGGCGGCCCGCTCCAAAAACGGCTCCCAGGCGCGCCGGCAGGCGTCCAGCTCCTTTTTGGCGCACTTGTCGGCCTTGGTGAGCACCGGCAGCACCGGCAGCCGGAGCGACGCGGCAAAGGCCAGCAGTTCCTTGTCCAGCTTCTGCGGGCTCAGGCGGGCGTCAAGCAGCAGAACAAGGGCGCGCAGGCCGGGCGTTTTTTCCAGGTAATACCGCAGCAGTTCCGCCCATTTGTTCCGCTCCGCCTGGCTGCATTGGGCGTAGCCGTAGCCGGGCAGATCCACCAGGTAGGCGTCGGCCTTGTCCAGCCGGTAATAGTTGACGCTGCGGGTTTTTCCCGGCGTGGCGCTGACCTTGGCCAGGGCCTTTCTGCCGGCCAGGGCGTTGACCAGCGAGGATTTGCCCACGTTGGAGCGCCCGGCCAGGGCGATTTGCGGCGCTTCGGGATGGACAAGCTGGCCGAGAGTGAAGGCCGTGGCCTCAAGAAGCAGGGCAGGGCGAACGTCGGAAAGTGAAGAAGGGGCCGCGCCGGCATTACCGGCAAAAAGGCTGTCTGGCATACGCATTTTCCTGTTGCAAAAAGTCAGAGCTTGACACAAAGCACCGATTGAAGACAGTAACAAGTTGCCCCGGTTGTTTCAACCGCGCGGGCGGAACCGCGTATGCAGCCGCGGAGCGATCGCGCGGCGTATGAAACGTGTATATTCATTATTGACGAGGCCGCCATGGCAATATCCGCTTTTTCCTCAAGCCGCGCAAACGGCCGTCCAACGCTCCCTCCGTATACCATCCTGATCATGAACGGCCCCAACCTGGGCCATTTGGGCGAACGGCAACCGGAAATTTACGGCACGCAGGGGCTTGACCTTATTCCGGCAATGGTGCAGCAACTCCTTGGCGAACGGGCGGCGGAAGTGGAATTGTCCTTTTTCCAGAGCAACAGCGAAGGCCGGCTCATCGACCGGCTGGAGCAGGCCAGGGAGGAGGGAGTTCACGGCGTGGCCTTCAATGCCGGCGCGTATACCCACACCAGCCTGGCCATTGCCGACTGCATAGCCTGGATCGGCCTGCCCGTGGTCGAGGTGCACCTCAGCAACGTGCTGGCCCGGGCGGAGAAGATACGCCGCACAAGCTTCATGGGCGAAAGCGTTCTCGGGGTCATTTCCGGATTCGGCCTCATGAGCTACGCCTTGGCCGTGCAGGCGCTGCACGCGCAATTGCGCGTCGTTCCCTGATTTTTTTTCATGACCCATATCTCAGGAGGTTTCATGTATTCCACCACGGATTTCAGGAAGGGGCTGAAAATTGAAGTTGACGGCACCCCGTATGAAATAGTCGAATTTCAGCACTTCAAGCCCGGCAAGGGCGGGGCCCTGGTGCGCACCAAGCTGCGCAACTTCCTTACCGGCCGCATGCAGGACATCACCTTTCGCTCCGGCGAAAAGGTGAACCGGCCCGACATGGAAGTGCGGGAAATGCAATTTCTGTACCGCGAAGGCACGGACCTTGTGTTCATGGACCTGACCAGCTACGAACAGTTGCACATTCCGGCCGATTCCACGGAAGGCAAGGACGGCTACCTTAAGGAAAGCCAACTCGTGCAGGTGCTTCTGTATAACGGAACCCCGCTTGATATCGAACTGCCCCCGTCCCTGGTCTTTTCCGTCACCGACACGGAGCCCGGCGTCAAGGGCGACACCGTGTCCAACGTCACCAAGCCGGCCACCCTTGAAACGGGCCTGGTGATCCAGGTGCCCATATTCGTGAACACCGGTGACAAAGTTAAAGTGGACACCCGCTCCGGCAGTTATCTCGGCCGGGAGTAGTCCCATAAACGGGAAAGCATCATGGCTGTCAGACCATCCAAAATAGCAAAAGAGCGGCCGGCGGCGGACAGCGGCAAACTGGGGCGCGAGCTTCTCGGTTTGTTCACCGTGTTCTGCGGCCTGCTTGTTATTTTGAGTCTGGCCACGTTTGACAGCCGCGACCCCTGGCTTAACCACGTTGTCAGCGGGGTAGTCCGGATTCACAACAAGGCCGGGCTGTTCGGGGCCTATCTGGCCGGTCTTCTGTACGACATGATCGGCTTTGCCGCCTGGATCATCCCGGTGTTTTTCTGCATTGCCGGAGCCAGGCGCATCCTGAACATGCCGGAATGGGCCTGGTGGCGCTGGATTGGCTTCATGCTTCTGGCTCTGTGCTTAAGCCTTGCCGGCGCGGCCCGTGATTTGGATCTGGGCGGCTTTTTCGCCCGTTCCCCCTTGCCGCCGGGCTCGGGCAACGTATCCGCGCACGGCGGCGGCATTGTGGGGCACATGCTGTACCAGGGCATGGTAGGGTGGCTCAGCGCCACCGGCACCCTGATGATCTGGCTGTTCGCCCTGCTGCTGGCCGCGCAGATGATTACCGGTATATCCTGGCTGACGCTTTTGCGAACCGCCGGGGCCTTTTTGTGGCAACTCGGGGGCGAACTGGCCAGAAAGCGTGAGGAAAAAGCCAATATTCCGGCCCCGGCTCCTTCCCGACTTGACCTGGACATGGCCGTCCCGGCTCCCGCGCCGGCGCGTCCTGTTCCTTCGGCTGCCCCGGCTCCCGTCCAGGTTTCTGGCCCGGTTCCTGGCCGGACGGAGCCTTTTGCCGTTCCGGCCGCCTTGCGCATTGACGATGTCCCCGCGCCCTCGAATTCCGTAACACCCCGGGCTGATGCGACTCTTGTGCTGAGAGACGACATCAACGCCGGGGTTGAGCGGCCGGATTTATTCCGGCAGCCCTTGAAGCTGGACGACGAAGCCGTTTCCCGCCAGGCTGATCCGGACGAAGACCACGCGATTCCTTTTGACTTGCCGGAAATGCCCACGCCTCGACCGGCACCCGCTGTAGAGCCCCGCCCGTTGCAGCTTTCGCCGGACCGGGCGGAACAGCCTCTGCCCCTGGTGCTTCCGTCC
This sequence comes from Desulfovibrio sp., assembly GCA_031550695.1. Classification (GTDB taxonomy): domain Bacteria; phylum Desulfobacterota; class Desulfovibrionia; order Desulfovibrionales; family Desulfovibrionaceae; genus Frigididesulfovibrio. The sequence continues at coordinate 67,739 of JAVBOI010000014.1, forward strand.
GATACCACGCTTTCTCTCGCATCGCCCGCGCCATCGTCCACGGTACGCCGGCCCGCGTTTCTCGACGAAGTCGACCTGCCGCCCTGGGTGCGCGATTTTGAGGAAGACAAGCTTGGCATGCGGGCAGGAGAGGATCTGGCCGAGCCGTTCAGAATGCCTCTGGACGATTCTTTGCCGGAAAACAAAAGCCGCCCCCATGATTCCGCCGAATTTCCGTTTGACGGCCAGGAGAAGGAAGCCGCTCCGGCCAAAGCCGCCGCGCCCGGTCTTTCCCTGGACTGGGATGAAACGCCCCCCTTCGGGCAAACAGCCGACGTTCCCGCTTCAAAGTCGGACCCGTTGTCCTTTGCCGGTGTCGGGCAGCCGGACGCGAACCGGCCGGCCGAAGCCCCGGCCGCGGCCCTTGTCCCGCCTGTGAAGGCGTTCGAACCCGATGACGAGAGCGCGGATTTTGACGAACTTCATGTTACGGATGAAGAAATTGAAGCTGATACGGCTCTGGAAAATGATGACATCGATCCGGACTACGCCGATATTCCTATTGCGGAGCGTCCCGAGGTGGCGGCCGCCGCGCCCGCTTCCGGTCCCGGCCTGCTGCGTTCCGCCTTCAGGTTGGTGAAAAAGCCGGTTAAAGCGGCGCTGCCGTCATTGGATCTTCTTGAAGCCGCTCCGGTGACTGTCGGCGTCACGCCACGCAGCCTTCTTGAAGTCAAGGGCAAAAGCCTGATGACCTGCCTGAGCGATTTCGGCATTCAGGGCGAACTGGTGGGCATCACCCCCGGTCCGGTGGTGACCATGTTCGAAGTGCGGCCAGCACCGGGTGTGCGGGTGTCGCGCATCGCCAACTTAAGCGACGATTTGGCCCTGGCTCTCAAAGCCGTGGCCGTGCGCATCCAGGCGCCGGTGCCGGGTACCGACACCGTGGGCATAGAAATTCCCAATGAAACGCGCGAAACCGTCTGCCTGAAAGAACTTCTCGGTTCCCGGCTGTTCCAGGAAGCGAAATCCCTGCTTACCCTGGCCCTGGGCAAGGACATTGCCGGCGCTCCGGCCGTGGCCGATCTCGCCACCATGCCCCACCTGCTGGTGGCCGGGGCCACGGGCGCGGGCAAAAGCGTGGGCATCAACTCCATTATCCTGTCCCTCATCTACAAAGCCCGGCCCGAAGAGGTCAAGCTGCTGCTGGTGGACCCCAAACGGGTGGAAATGGCCATTTACGCGGACTTACCGCACCTGGTCCATCCCGTGGTCACGGAAATGCAACTGGCGAAAAACGCTCTGGAATGGGCGGTAACGGAAATGGAACGCCGCTACAACGCCATTGCCAAGGCCAGCGTGCGCAATATCGCCGACTACAACGCCAAGGTGGCCTCTTTTGGCGACAATCCGCCCGCCGGCCTGGAAGATTTAGAGTTCATGCCCTATCTGGTGATCGTCATCGACGAACTGGCCGACCTCATGCTCGTGGCCGCCAAGGAAGTGGAAACCAGCATCGTGCGCCTGGCCCAACTGGCCCGCGCCGCCGGCATCCACCTGATCCTGGCCACGCAGCGGCCCAGCGTGGATGTGGTCACCGGGTTGATCAAGGCCAATTTTCCCTGCCGCATCTCCTTTCAGGTCACTTCCAAGCACGATTCGCGCACCATTCTTGACACCGTGGGCGCGGAGCACCTGCTGGGCAAGGGGGATATGCTCTTCAAGCCGGGGGGGGGCAAGTTCCGGCGCATGCACGGCGCCTTTGTCAGCGACAAGAACGTGAACGCGGTGGTGGACTACTGGCGTGCGCAACAGCAGCCGGACTACAAGATAGATTTCACCGACTGGGGCTCGGAAACCGGCGGCGGCGCGTTTACCGGAAACGGCGGCGGAGGCGGCGATATTTCCGCCGACCCCATATACAACGAGGCCGTGGAATTCGTACGCCAGCAGGGCAAGGCCTCCATCTCCCTTATCCAGCGCAAGTTCCGCATCGGCTTTAACAAGGCCGCCCGCTTTATCGAACAGATGGAACAGGACGGCATCATCGGCCCGGCCGACGGCAGCCGCCCGCGTCTGGTGATACGGTAGGCGGGGATATGCTTGAGAGTAACTGTTCCTGATGGGGAACAGTGTATACGCAGGAGAATTTTTATGTATCGGAAATATTGGGCTCTTATCGGGCTGATTGCGCTGCTGGCCTTTGCCGGCCTTGCCCGGGCCGCTTCGGTAAATCCGGTGGTGGTCGCCTTGCAGAAAAAATACGAAAGCATCACTTCCATGAAGGCGGAGTTCACGCAGCTTCTGGTGCACAAGGAAAGCGGCTCCAAAGAAAAGCGCAGCGGCGTGCTGTATTTCAAAAAGCCTCTGCTGGTGCGCTGGGAGAGTAAAAAGCCGTCACCGGAGCTTCTGCTGGTCACGAACAAGGAAATCTGGAACGCATTCCCCGACGAAGAAGTAGCGTACAAGTACGCCCTGAGCCTGGCTCAGGATTCACGCAGCATCGTGCGCGTGGTCACCGGCCAGGCCCGCCTGGACCAGGATTTTCAGATTGAGGAAGAAGGCAAGGAAGCCGGATTGATCAAGCTGCGCCTGTTCCCCAAAGAACCGGTGCAGGCCCTGGTGGAGGCGATTCTCTGGGTCGATCCGGCCAGCAGCCTGATCAAAAAAGTGCGCATTTACGATTTTTACGGCAACGAAAACGAAATAACCTTTACCAGCCAGGATATGGGCGCGCCCATCCGGGATTCCCTGTTCACCTACACCCCGGAAAAAGGCATGACGGTCGAGGATCGGACCAAGGAAGGCAGCGCGCCGCAAAAACCCCTGATGCGGTAAGCAAGGGAAAGGACGAAGCATGCCGGCCCTGAATTACGACTACCTGCTTGAACTTGAAGAATATATAGGCTCCGGCGATCTGAACGACGATTTTTTTTGGTCGCCGGAAGAACGACGTCTGGAGATCCTGAATTTTCTGGAAAAGCTCATGGACGTGGCCGAACTGGCCGACGAGGCCGCCACCCGGATTATCTTTCGAAAACCCGCGAAAGAGTCGGAGCAATGAGGGCAGGGGCAGGGAAAACCGGACATTCCGTTTGCCGATCGACCCACAAAATGTGGTTTCCAAAGGGGGTCCACACAGAGCCTGTGCCCCCGGCCCCCTTTGGCCGCACAGGGCCTGTGTCCGTGACCGGAGGCAAATACAACTCTTGGACAAATCAAAATTGATTTGCTTTAACTTTCCAGATTGACCGCCCGTTTGAGAGCGGCCAGTTCTTTGGCCCGCAGGGGGCGGCATTCTCCTTTGCCCAGGCTTCCAAGCTGAACGGGCCCCACGCTGATACGACGCAGGGAAAGGATGGTCAGGCCCAGATCCCGGCACATGCGGCGGATCTGCCTGTTAATGCCCTGGTGCAGGGTCAGCACAAGGGTATGGGGAGCGACGGGGCGAATTTCCACCTCCACCGGGGCCAGCTTTTCGCCCTCCCTGAGGGTCATGCCCCGGCGCATGCGCGCCAGAATCGCCTCGGCCGGAAGTTCGCGCACCGTCACTTCATAGACTTTGGGCAGATGGTAGCGGGGATGGGTAAGGCGGTTGGTCAGCTCGCCGTCATCGGTAAGCAGCAGCAGGCCTTCGGAAAAATAGTCCAGGCGCCCCACCGGATACAGCCTTTTCCGGCACAGGGATGCGGGCAGCAGGTCCAGAACTGTTGTTCGGCCTTCGGGATCGTGGGCCGTGCTCATCACCTGGACGGGCTTGTGCAGAAGGACGTAGGTGTGAGACGGTTTTTCCGTTTCCGGGCGCAAGGAAATTTCCCGGCCGTCCACCGTTACCCTGTCCCGGGCGGGATCGATCCGCGTGCCCAGTTCCGTGACCACACGGCCGTTAACGGTCACGGCGCCGGCGCTGATACGCTCGTCCGCCTTGCGGCGGGAGCAGATTCCCGCGGACGCCAGGGCCTTGTTCAATCGCAATTCAGTCATACGCGCGCAATCTTGTTGCTGAAGATGGTGAAAGCCGGGACAGTGTTTGCAAATATGCGCGTTAGGCGTTACAAAACCTCTTCCGCGCCGGAAACGTCCGGTACCGTGCTGGAAGCGGTCTGTATACACCTGATGCGCGCGTCTGTCATCCCGGCCGCTTTGCTTGCATGTGGCGGGCCTCCCGCTGTTGCGCGGGAATACCCGGCGCAGCATGCGCCAGGAACCGCCGGACAGGGTTGAACGCTTGTTCCTCCCCTTTTCTCATTCACCTGCCGAGGGCGCATGTCCAACTCCACTATCACCGAGAAACCAGCTTCCGCACAATCGCATCCGAGCAGTATCACTCTGTTCAAACGTTGTTTGTGGTATTTTCTGCCATACAAGGTCCACATCTTTTTTGGTTTCATCTTTATGGTCATGGCCGGCCTGTGCGATGCGGGCGTTGCCTGGCTGGTCAAGCCGGCCCTGGACGATATTTTCGTCAACAAGAATTCCGAGGCTCTGCTGCTCATCCCGCCCGCTTTTGTCCTTCTTACATCCATAAACGCCATCACCCGCCTGCTGCAAAACTACCTGATGCAGTATTCCGGCCTTAAGGTGCTGGAAAAACTCAGGGATGAGTTATATAGTAAAATCATCATGTTGCCTTTGAAGTTTTATGAGGGTACGCAGGTGGGTATGCTCATGTCCCGCGTGGTCAATGATGTGGTGGCCATTCGCGGCAGCATGCCCTCCCTGGTAATGGTGATCCGGCAGATTATCACCCTGATCAGCCTGGCGTGCGTGGTGTTTTACCAGAACCCGCGCCTGGCGTTCTGGGCCGTGATTGTTCTGCCGGTGGCCTTTTTGCCCTTTGCCTATTTTGGCCGGCGTATGCGCAGGCTCAGCCGGCAGAACCAGGCCAAGCTGGGCGATGTTTCCTCCCTGCTTCAGGAAATTTTCAGCGGCATACGGGTGGTCAAGGCCTTCAGCACGGAGCAGAAGGAGCAAAAGCGTTTTGACAAGGAAAACAAACGGCTGCTCCGTCTTGTGCTCAAGCAGACCCTGACGGGCGAATTTTCTTCTTCCTCCATGGAACTGGTGGGCGCCCTGGGCATCGGCCTGGTGATATGGATAGGCGGCAAAGAGGTCATTGCGGGCTCCATGACGCCAGGCACCTTTTTTTCCTTCATTGCCGCGTTGGTCATGATGTATGAGCCGATAAAAAAATTGACCAACGCCAACAACGATATCCAGAAAGCTCTGGCCGGCGCGGAACGGGTGTTCGCCATCCTTGACGATCCGAATCTGGGGGTCGAGCATGGCGGTGATGCGGAGTTTACGCCGCCCTTCAAGGAACTGAGTTTTCAAAACGTCAGCTTTTCCTATAAAGACGGCACGCGCGCCCTGGATGACGTTTCCTTTACCATCAGGGCCGGGGAGCGCATCGCCATAGTTGGCCCCTCGGGCGCGGGCAAAACCACGTTCGTCAACCTGATTCCGAGATTTTACACCGCGCAAAAAGGACAGATCCTTCTGAACGGACAGCCCCTGGAAGCGTACAGCCTTGCCTCTCTGCGCCAGTCCGTGGCCATTGTCGCGCAGGACAATTTTCTCTTTAACATTTCCGTGGGCGAAAACATCACCTACGGCATTGCCGGGGCGGACGCGGCCAAGGCCGAGGCAGCCGCCAAGGCCGCCTTTGCCCATGACTTCATCCAGGCCATGCCGGAGGGGTACAATACTGTTGTGGGCGAACGCGGGGTGAAACTGTCCGGCGGCCAGAAGCAGCGCCTGACCATTGCCAGGGCTCTGGTCAAGGACTCGCCGCTGCTGATTCTCGACGAAGCCACCAGCGCCCTGGATTCCGAATCGGAGCGGGTAGTGCAGGAGGCGCTGGAAAACCTGATGCGCGACAGGACCAGCATTGTTATTGCCCACAGGTTGTCCACGGTGATCGACGCCGACCGTATCCTGGTCATGGACAAGGGGCGCATCGTGGCCCAAGGGCCGCATCAGGAGTTGTTGGAAACCAGCCCCTTGTACGCCAAGCTGTATGAAATGCAGTTTTCCACCGGCGAAAACGGTCCGGCCGCATCGTCCGGCGAATGCGACCCGGCGGCCGAGACCAACCCTCACGCCGAACCCGCTGAGGAAAAAGGTAGAGCATGAAAATTCCTCCCTGGCTTGTGGCGCCGCTGATACACGGCCTTTACCGCTTGTGGTGCGGCACGTTGCGTATCACGGAAACCAACCGCGCCCCTGCGGACGCCCTGGATGTCAGCGGCAAACGTATGATGTTCTGCCTCTGGCACGGCGAAGTATTTTCCCTGATGCATGTGCGCCGCACATGGCGCATCGTTACCGTGGTCAGCCAGAGCAGGGACGGCGAGTACCTGGCCCGTTTGCTCCAGGCCCTGGGGATACTCACGGCCAGGGGGTCCAGTTCGCGCGGCGGAGTTTCGGCCCTGATTCAAGCCGCCCGCCTGATGCGGGAGCAAAAATACCACGGTTGCCTGACAGTGGACGGCCCGCGCGGGCCCCGGCATGTGGCCAAGGACGGGGCTGTTTTTCTTGCCTTCCACACCCCGGCGTCCATAGTGCCGATCCGTTTGTTCATGGAAAAAGCCAAAATTTTCCGCTCCTGGGATCGCTTTCAGTTGCCGCTGCCTTTCAGCCGCGTGCATATCGTTTTTGGCGATCCGTACGCTATCGAAGCAGGGGACCTCACTCCGGAAGTCCTGGAACGGGAGCGCCTTGAGCTGCAAAAACGCTTGGAATCCTTGTGCCCGCCGGAGCGGCGGCAATGAGGCGGCGCGCAGAACAGGACGGCATCTTGCGCTTTTCGTTCGCGCCACGCGTTGAAGGAATGATGTCGTGAGATACGCGCTGTATCGCTTTTTCGCCAATGGGATCAAAAAAATTCCCCCACGGGCGCTGTACGCTTTTGCCCGCTGCCTGGGCGGTCTTTTCTGGTATTGCATGCCCTCGCGCCGGCGTCTGGCCACCGAGGCCCTGCAAAAACACCTGCGCCTTTCTCCGGCCGAGGCTGAGCGCATTGCCCGGCAAAGCTTCAAGGAAAACTTTCAGTCTTTTTTTGAAATATTTCATGTTACTGAATTTTTTACGTATACATCTGTAAGTGTGTTTCATTCGCCGGAAAGTATCGCTGTTCTGCAGACTGACGACGCGCCCATTGTCATTGCCACGGCCCATCTGGGCGCGTGGGAACTTATGCCCGGCCTGGCCACGGATCTGCTGTCGGATCGCGAAGGCATGGTCATTGTGCGTAAACAGAAAGATCCGGCCCTTAACCGGCTGGTATCTGAAATGCGCAGCGCCAGGGGCATGCTGTCCATTGATCACCGCCAGGCCTCGCAGATTGTGCTGCCCAAACTGCGCGCCAAGGGCGTGGCCGCTTTTCTGGTGGATCACAACTGTAACCGCAACGAAGCGGTTTTTTTGCCGTTTCTGGGAGACGTCGCGGCGGTGAATGCCGGCCCGGCCCATCTGGCCTTGCGGACCAAGGCCTCTGTGTACCCGGTTTTTCTGTTGCGAGACGGCAAGGGCAGCCACATTCTGCACATTCTCGCCCCCTTGCGCACGGCCGAGCTGACCGGCACGCTTCAGGAGCGGCTGCGCGAAATCGCCCGTTTTTATACTGACGCCGTGGCCTCCATGGTCCGCCAATACCCGGAACAATGGTTCTGGATGCACCAGCGCTGGAAGACGAGAGAAAAGAAACAAAAAACCGGCCCGGCCCCGGAAGAACAGGGCAAAGAGCCGGCTGGCGAGGAGTAGGGCGGATTGATTTTGAAGTTGACCAAGAGTCGTATTGCCTCCGGCGGGGACACGGCGGGGTGGACAGTAGGATACCCCCGAGGGTTGGGGGCCAACGGTCTGGAGTTTAAAGAGGGGG